>JAEDJL010000033.1 GCA_016296345.1 Bacteroidales bacterium
AGAGATAATGCAGGAAATCATAAGAATAAAGAATAAATTTGAAAGCGACGATTATGTTTAAGAAAATAGTAATCACCATTGTGGCAGCTTCATTTGCTTTGAGCGTTTCGGCTCAGGGCGAAACCAAAGCCGACACCACTGCACAGAAAGCAGCAACCGAAGAACAATCATTTGTAGGCAAGGTAACCTCTTGGTACATGAACAACATGAACTACGGAACAGTAACGCTCCTTATGGCAGTAGAAAGCAGTTTTATCCCCTTTCCCTCCGAGGTAGTCGTGCCTCCGGCAGCTTACAAGGCTACAAAGCCCGACAGCGACATGAATGTAGTGTTGGTTGTCGTCTTTGCAACCTTGGGAGCTTTGATTGGAGCAACAATCAACTACTATCTTGCCTTGTGGTTGGGACGTCCTATTGTATATAAGTTTGCAGAGAGCAAATTGGGACACCTTTTCCTTTTGGATTCAAAGAAGATTGAAACAGCCGAAAAGTACTTTGACAAACACGGAAAAAGCTCCACACTTATCGGAAGACTTGTTCCGGCAGTCCGTCAGCTCATTTCCATACCGGCAGGCTTGGCAAGAATGAACATAGCAACCTTTTTGGCATTCACAGCCTTGGGAGCAGGACTTTGGAACACCATTTTGGCAATTTTGGGTTACGTTGCGGCAGGACAAAGCGACCTTATCGACAAATACAGCTCGGAGTTGTCATACGTCTTGATAGCTCTCGGAGTATTGTTTGTTGCATACCTTGTGTTCAAAGCCATAAAAAAGAAAAAGCAAACCAAGTGAGAACATACGCACTTGTCGGAAAGCCACTCTCCCACTCTTTTTCGCAAAAATATTTCAGAGAAAAGTTCGCTTCTTTTGGCATTGAGGCAGACTATCTTCTCAAAGAACTGTCCACGCTCTGCCACATAAGAGAAATGATCGAGCAAATGCCCTCATTGCAAGGCTTCAACGTAACAATGCCCTACAAGAAAGAAATTCTCAATTACCTGGACAGCACAGACAATGTGGCAAAACAATGCGGCAATGTTAATTGTGTCAAAATTATAAGAACAAACAACAATATCCACCTTAGAGGTTACAATACCGATTTGAGCGGATTTTCCATTGCACTCAAAGAACGCTTCGACCTTTCAAGCATTGACAGAGCTGTCATCTTGGGAGGCGGAAGTGTTTCGCAAACCATAGCCTTTGCATTGAGACAAATGGGAATTGAGTACAAGATTGCAACTCGCCAAACACCGCCAGACGACAGTTTTATCTCATACGAAAACCTCAATAGCTCACTTGACGACTACCAACTCATAATCAATGCCACCCCCTGCGGAATGCACCCGATAGAAAACCAAACTCCGCCAATCGACTGCAACAAATTGCAATCCCGGCACAAGGTTTTCGACCTGATATACAACCCCGAAAAAACACTGCTTCTTCAAACCGCCATGCAGAAAGGCTGCGAAATAACAAACGGTTACCGAATGCTTGTTTTGCAAGCCGAACAATCGTGGCAGATATGGCAAAACGATAAGGAGGATTGACCCCGATGGACACACTTTCGCTTGCAGAAAAGATAGTCATTCCGACTCTTGTTCTCATACTTTTGTATTTGAAACCCTCAAGACGCTGCCTTGCCACACTCGATACCTTTTTTCATGAATCGTTCCATGCTTTAATAACCCTGCTTTCGGGCAACAAGGTAAAAGAAATACAATTCAAAGACACTGTTGAGGGCTGTTGCAAAAGTTTGAGCAAAAGCAAGTTTGCCACAACGCTCACAGCCCTTGCCGGATATGTGGGTTGCAGCTTCTTTCCCCTTGCAATCATCTATGCAATAGAACACCGGAACATAGAAATCTCCTTTCTCATTCTTGCCGTTTTTGCACTTGTCATACTCATTCTCTACATTCGCAACACCTTTGCCCTTGTGTGGACAATGACATTTGCAGCCCTTAATATCATCTGCTATATGATACCTTTTTCGCTTCATGTCAAAGCAGACATTCTTTATATTTTTGCCTGCATACTTGTTCTCGAAAACACCATGTCGCTTTTTCAGATTGCCCAAATTGCTTTTACCAAACCCAAAAGCAGCGGTGATTGTTCTCTTCTGCACAAAACGACACACATACCTGCCTTTCTGTGGGCTTTGATACTCAACGGCATCAATATCTTCGCCATATACCTTGTTGTTTCAAAGGTATTTTTCTCTCAAATGTAGGCTTCTGCACCTTCGTAAAAAGAAAAGATATAACAAAACGGCGTTTTGAGCGTTTGAAAACAAGAAAAAGACACAATCAAGATGACAAAAGACGAAATTTATTTGAAGCAGGCAATCGATATAGCAAAACAAAACATCGAAAAAGGCGGCGGTCCTTTCGGTGCAATCATAGTTAAGGACAACGAAGTGGTGGCTCGATGTGGCAACAGCGTAACCAACGACAACGACCCGACAGCCCATGCCGAGGTAAACTGCATTCGTCAGGCTTGTAAGAAGTTAAACACATTTGATTTGTCGGGTTGCGTCATCTACTCTTCGTGCGAACCTTGTCCGATGTGTCTTTCGGCAATCTATTGGGCAAGATTGGACCGACTTGTCTATGCTGCAACAAGGCAAGATGCAGCAGGGGCAGGATTTGATGACGAATTTATCTACAAAGAAATACCGCTTGAAAATTCCCAAAGAAGCATGGAGTGTAATCATTTGTCGCTTGAATGCGGCTGCGACCCCTTTGAGATTTGGAACTCCAAGAGCGACAAAACAGAATACTGATTTGCTCAATCAGCAAAACCTCAGAGAGTTTTTTGCTTCGAGAGCTTGGACAAGTAAAACTTGCAACACTCTGTAAGAGGGCAGTTTTCGCACAAAGGCTTTCGGGCTTTGCACACATATCGTCCCAAAAGAATGAGTTGGTGATGCAAAAGGGCAATGTCGTTTCTTTTTGAGAGTACTTCCATAAGTTGTTTCTCTGTTTCGGCAGGGGTCTTTGCGTTTTTGCTAAGCCCTATGCGGCGGCTCACTCGGTGAACGTGAGTATCCACAGGCATTACATTTTGAGCAAAAAGCACTGCAAGAATGACATTGGCGGTCTTTCGTCCCACTCCTGCAAGGCTTTCCAAGTCTTTTCTCTCCTTTGGCACTTCTCCTTTATAGACTTCACTGAGCCTGCGAGCCATTTTCAAAAGGTTCTTGCTCTTTGCATTGGGATAAGATATGCTCTTGATTAACTCATACAGCTCCTGCTCGCTTGCCATTGCCATTGAGTCTGCATCGGGATAGCGTTCAAACAAAGCCGGAGTAACCATATTCACCCTCTTGTCGGTACACTGAGCCGATAAAATGACGGCAACAAGCAACTGAAAAGGACTTTGGTAACTCAATTCGGTCTCTGCATCGGGATAAAAGGCGTTCAAAGCCTCTATGGTCTTGTCATATCGTTGCTCTTTTCTCATTTCTTTTTCTCAAATTCAAATTCTACAATGACCGGTTTGTGGTCAGAAAAAAGGTAATCGCCACAAAGGTAGTTTAAAGGCTTCAAACCTTCGGAATAGAAGAGGTAATCGATGCGGTATGAAGGCAAAGGACCGTTATAAGTTCCCGAAAGACCTCTTCCTGCCTTGCGAAAGCTGTCCTTTGTCAGCTTTGTCATCTCGCGATATGTGTAGCTGTAAGGCGTAGAGTTGAAGTCGCCTGCAACAATGTACTTATGATTGGTCTGTTGCAACACTTCCACAAGCTGTCTTGTCTCTTCGCTTCTCAGTTTGTTGGCTTCGATTAGTTTATCCTTCACACTGAGCGAAGTTTGCTTGGTGGGAACATTTCCTTTTTTCAATTCGCCAATCTCGCTCTTCTCTTCTTCCAAAATGCCATACGAAGCAAGGTGAACATTATACACTCTCACAGTACCCGAGGGGTGTTTTATGTCGGCAAAAGCAAAGGAATAGTACTGCTCTTTCATCGGAAAAGGACAGCCCGAACGCATTATGGGATATTTGGAGTAGATTGTGCTGCCCCTTACTGCCGACTTGGTTTGCCAAGGCGAGTAATGATAAGAATATCCTAACTTGTCTTTCAGATAAGAGTGCAGAGAATACTGTCCTCTCAAAGGAGTGGAATACTCTTGCAGGCACAGCACATCGGGATTTTCCACTTTGATTATTTCTGCAATCGAATCGATGTTTCGTTTTCTCAATTCGTTGGTATTTTGGCTCTCGTAAGAGAAATTACCCACGTTGTAGGTCATCACTCTCAGGCTTTCGCCCTCGGCATCGCTACCTGCGTTCATTCCAATCATTCTCGGAATATAGTCTGCTCCCAAAATCATAGCTCCCAAAGGCACAATGAGAAACCTCCACTTCCAAAACAGCCACAGAATACAAAATAACACATTGACAATAAGGGCAAAGGGATAAAGATAGTTGAACAAAGACAACAGCGGAGCGGCTTCGGGTCTTATGCAAGCCCCCAAGTAAGTCCCCAAAAGCACAAATACAACGAGAATATTTACGATGTAAAGTATCCTTTTGAGCATCAAATTGTTTCTTTTTGCAGATTACCTTCTTCCACTACTTCGTCGGCGGCAGACAGATTGAAGACGTCCATCAACCATGCACCTCCAACCTTGACCAATCTCCACACACAGCTTGTCTTGTTGCCGAAAGTATCGACCGCAACGACCTCTGCAACAGCCTTGTTGCCATGAATGATTATCGATTTTGTCTTCCAAGAGTGATAAACTACCATATCATCGCCAAAGGTCTCCATTATCTCCAAGTTTTTCTTCATTCCCGGAGAACAAATGGTGGCAAGAGATTTGAAATCTCTCTTGTTTATGTACTTGTAAAACAATTCTAATGTCTCGTTTATTGCTTTCTCGTTGTGTCTTTCGCTCGAACAGCCTGCCAAACACAACAACACCGCAAGCAAAACAAAAATAACTCTTTTCATCTTCCGAATAAGGTTAAACGCATTCTGTCTGCAAATTTATACATTATTGTCTTACAATCGGTCAAACACCCGAAAGAAAATACCTTTTTGCAAAACAATATGGAGTAACCCCCTTTCCTTAACTCCTGAGTGTCAATAGATAAGCATTAAATAAAGTCCCAGTTTGACAAAACGGCGTTTTGCAAAAATAAAACGGCGTTTCAGTCAGACAAAACGCCGTTTTATTTCGATAGAACGCCGTTTTATGCAAACGACCAGAGAAACAATCCCAATGAGATGATTATTCCCGTTGTTATCAGGTTGATAAGACAAAATCCCATGATGTCTTTTGCTCCCAATTTGGCGATTGCGAGTGCCGGAATTGCCCAAAATGGTTGTATAAGGTTGGTCCAAGCGTCTCCCCAGGCAATTGACATTGCCGTAAGCGAGGGTTGAACTCCCAAGGCTGCTCCTGCCGGCATCATTATCGGAGCTTGAACAGCCCACTGCCCTCCTCCCGAAGGCACAAAGACGTTTACCAATCCTGCACTGAGAAATGTGAGTATCGGAAAGGTATGACTGTTCGATACAGAGATACAAAAATCGCTTATCTGCCCGGCAAGCGACAATCCGCTCTCGCCTGCTCCCGTCATAATGCCCATTATGCCTGCATAAAAGGGAAATTGCAACATTATTCCTGCACTTCCGACGGCTGCCTTGGTGAATGCCTCCACATATTTGAGTGGTGTTTTGTGCAGAAGCAAGCCGAGAAACAAGAAAAGGAGAATTACCGCATTCAAATCCAACGATGCACCTTTGAAAATCATCGAATAGGCAAAGTAAATCAAGCCCATAAGGGAGATGACAAGGGTAAGAAGTCGGCTGTTTTCAAGTCTTGAAGCAAGCGTCGGCTCTATGAGTTTTGTCTCAGGCTCTTTCTCTTCTATCAATTTTGGGTCTATGCTCACAACTTCCTCTTTCTTCGGGTGCATAAGGGAATTGACAACAACCAAAGCAAGAATGATTACAATCGAAATCAGCAGATTATAGACCGAAAAGATTGTTTGCGAAATTGGAACGGCATGGGTTATAACTCCTGCGGTGGCTTTGGAGAGTGCTTCGCCCTCGGTTGCAATCGTAAGGGGAACAGAACCCGATATACCGCCGTGCCAAACGACAAATCCGCTATATGCCGAAGCTATAAGCAGACGATAATCGACCCCTTTGAGGTTTCTTGCTATCGACTTGGCAAATACCACTCCCACAATCAAGCCAAAGCCCCAGTTTATCCAGCAAGCAACAGCCGAAACGAAGGATACCAAAGCTATTGCGGCAATCGGGGTCTTTGCAATGCGGGCAAGGGAGTTCAAAACTTTCTTTACGCTTGGCGAATCTGCCAATGCCGAGCCGCAAACCAAAATCAGTGCCATCTGCATGGAGAATGCCAACAAGCTCCACACGCCTGAGCCCCAGTTTTCCAAGACTTCTACGGGCGATTGCCTGCATACGGGCATTGCAATCACAAATGCCACAAGCGTAAGCAGACTTGCAAAGATGAAAGGTTCGGGAAGATAGTTCTGAACCAACTTTATACTTGCGTTTATTATCTTTTTGAACATCTTAAAGAGAGTTTTGACAAAAGAAAAAGGCAGCCGAAACCAACCGACTGCCCATTTGATTATTCTGAAATCTTGTTATTCTGCATTAAAACAAGTACTTTATGCCAAATGCAAAGCCTTTTGCATAGAAATCTGTATTAGGCAAAATTTCAAAAGCAGGTCTGTAATCCAAACTCAAAGCCAAAGGAACGCCCGGAATTTGCCATTCAACGCCTACAACGCCTTCTATGTCAAGTCCGAAGGACATATCTGAATCGCTATCGACCTTCCATGTTCCCAATCCGGCACCTACACCATAGTAGAGGGTAAATCCCGAACCCAAACCATAATTCCATTCATACAATCCGGCAACTTGAAATCCGTGATTGTGAAAATGACCTCTGAAATCCAAGTTGTTAGCACCCATGTACTTCTTTACTTGCAAGCCGTAGTCAAATCCTCCGACCAAACCGACGCCCCAATTTTGAGCCTCAGCCTTTGACATTGGTAATGCTGTCAATACAGCCATTACTGCCAATAAGAAAAATTTTTTCATCTCTTTTTGTGTTTTGATTAGTAATAACAAATTCGACTGCAAAGGTAGTTATTTTTGTCAAATTGGCAATAGGTCAGACCATATTTTTGAATGCAAATAACAAAACGGCGTTTCAGCAAAATAAAACGGCGTTTTGCTCGGATAAAACGGCGTTTTATTTTTGCAAAACGCCGTTTTATTTTGAGGTATCTTCTACTTGTTGCAAAAATGCTTATCTTTGCAAGAGTAAACAAGCAATTTTTATTGATTATGAACCAAAGAGACGATTGGCAAGAGTACAGAAGCGGATTTAATTCCGAAGAAGAGCGTTTTGAACCCAAGAGAGATGATTTTGAACGCCAAAGAAACATTCACAGAGAGCAGAGAACGGTTGAGCGAAGAGGCTACTCTTCTTGTCTTGGCAACGGAATGAGAACTTTTTTCATGTTTCTGTTATGTGTTTTTGCGTTCATAGGTATGGCAGCGGTCGTATATGTTTGTGTAAATGGTTTTCCGGACGAGCAATACGCTGCGGAGCAAGACGAGACAGAGACCCTGACAACCTCTACCGCCACATACAGCGAAGAATATAACCAATGCTTCGACGTAAGGAGCAAGACAAAGAAAGGACGTATCTGTATAGGAATGACAAAGAAAGAAGTGTATGAGATTTTGGGGAAACCGACAGAATTTTCCTTCTCTGAGTATTCGGATAACATCGTTTACAAATATGGAGAGTATGATATGAACAGATTAAGTATCGATTTTGAGAAAGGAAAGGTTGTAAGCGTAAAGCAAAACTAACATTTTACACAGTTAATCAATGAAAAAAGAAGACATAAAGCAGGCAATACTTTTCAGAGGCAAAGAAAAATCGCTCTCTCGCCTGCATCCGTGGTTGTTTTCGGGTGCTTTGAAAAGCGTAGATAAAGACGTGGAAGAGGGAGACGTGGTAAGGGTGGTTTCAAGCAATGGAGATTTTCTCTGCACAGGTCATTGGCAGAGCGGAAGCATTGCTGTAAAAATATTGAGTTTTGAAGACATCGACATAAACTTTGATTTTGTTCTCCAAAGAGTGCAAAAGGCTGTTGCACTAAGGAGTGATATGGGATTGTTTGACAACAAGGATACGACCATATTCAGACTTGTCAATGGCGAAGGAGACTTTTTGCCTTCTCTTATTGCCGATTATTATGATGGATTGGTGGTGTTGCAATTCCATTCGGTGGGAATGTGGCGTTTGAAAGAAGAGATTGTTGAGGCTTTCCGTCAGGTTTTGCAGGCAGATTGCAAGGCTGTGTTTTCAAAGTCTTCTTCTACCCTGCCGAAGCAATGCAAAATCAGTACAAAGGACGAATTTCTTTTCGGAAATCTTCCCGAGGATTGGTTTGCAAGGGAGAACGCTCTGACATATCGCATAGACTATGCCTTGGGACAAAAGACCGGATTTTTCATCGACCAAAGAGAGAACCGCCGATTGGTGTCTCAATATGCCAAAGGCAGAAAGGTGTTGAATGCCTTTGCATATACGGGAGGTTTTTCGCTCTCTGCAATCAAGGCAGAGGCAAAAGAGGTTGTCAGCTTGGACATTTCGGCAAGGGCTGTGAGGATTTGCGAAGACAATGTGGAGATGAATTTTCCTGCAAACACCACTCACAGAGGTGAAGTTGCCGATGTTTTGGACTATTTGAACGGCTTGGAAAAAGGTCGCTTCGATTTGATTATCTTAGACCCTCCTGCCTTTGCAAAACATCAGCGAAATCTTCAACAAGCTCTTAAAGGTTACAGAGCAATTAACCAAAAGGCTATGGAAAAGATAGCCTCGGGAGGATTGCTTTTCACCTTCTCTTGTTCGCAGGCGGTGAGCAAAGACGATTTTGCAACCATGTTGTTCAGCTGTGCAGCCCTTTCGGGAAGGAATGTCCGCATAATCAAACACCTTTCCGCAGGGACAGACCACCCGCAAAGCATCTTCCACCCCGAAGGAAGCTATTTGAAAGGAATGCTTCTATATATAGAATAGGTATAAGGAGGTTTTGCAGCCATTAAATGACCTTGGTAATTTGTCCAAACAAGGAAACAAAGTGAAGAAATACCTTTTAACCACCGTCGGATTGCTGTCTGTGGGCTTGGGAGTGGTCGGAATGTTTTTGCCAATTCTGCCTACAACTCCTTTTTTGCTGCTTGCGGCATATTGTTTTGTGAGAAGCAATCGCCGATTGTACGACAAGCTGCTATCCCACAAGGTTTTGGGTGCATACATCTCCGACTTTATGCTCCATAAGACCATTCCCAAGAAAGTAAAGGCGGTAAGCATTGCCACTCTTTGGGTTACGATAGGTGTTTCTGTTCTGTTGGTCAAACTGCTTTGGGTAAAAATTCTCCTGATTGGGGTTGCTGTCGGAGTAAGTGTGCATATCCTTTCTTTCAAAAGCCGATAGGCGGTTTCAAATTCAGAGAAACAGATAATCAAACCTCAAAACGAAAGCCGCACTGCACAAGGCAATGCGGCTCATTTGTTGAAACCTGTAACATATTACTACAAAATACTCTTGTAGTCTTCCAAAATATTCGCATCAAAGTTGTCTATATAAACGGCAGCCTTCTCTATTTCGCTCTGAGACAGCTTTGTCATTATGCGAGCCGAGCGAGTGAAAATGTCGTTTCTTGCTGCGTCATTGACCAAAAGGTTTGTCATAACAAGATAACCTGCCATTTCCACAAGGCGTCTTGAAACAAAATCGAAGGCTTCGCTTGATGTTCCTAATTCTTTGGCTTTTTCTACTGCTGCTTCGTATCTTTCTCTCATCTTTATGAGTTCTTGCCTCATCGATGCAAGCTCTCCGCTCACTTCAACAGCCTCATATTCTTTTATTCTGGCTGCATAAATGCCGGAAGTTACGCCTTTTATTGCTGCAACGACTTGTAGTTGTGATGTTCCCTCATATATGGTGAGTATTCGGGCATCGCGATACATTCTTTCGCAGGCATAGTCTTTCATAAAGCCGCTTCCGCCGTGTACTTGTATGCAATCGTATGCTATTTGGTTGGCATATTCGCTGGAAAAGAGCTTTAACATCGGTGTCAAGGCGTCTGCAAGGCGTGAATAGCTCTTCAAAAGTTGCTTTTCTTCGACTGAGAGCTTTCTTTCGCGAGAAATAGCGTCCAAAGACTTGTACATATCGACCTGACGTGCCGTTTCGTACAACAAAGTTCTGATTGCATCGGTTTTTGCTCTCATATTGCCGAGCATTTCATAGACTTGGGCAAAGTTTGCTATCGGTTTACCGAATTGTTCTCTCTCGTTGGCGTATTTTACTGCCTCTCTGTATGCTGCTTCTGCCAAGCCGACCGACTGAGCGCCCACTCCGAGTCTCGCTCCGTTCATAAGGCTCATCACATACTTGATAAGACCGAGCTTTCTGTCGCCGACTATTTGAGCAGGTGCGTTGTTGAATACAAGCTCTGCCGTAGGTGAGCCTTTAATTCCGAGTTTGTTTTCTATTCTTCTGACGGTTACGGCTTTGTTGTTGCGGTCATAGACAAAGTAACTCAAACCTCGTCCGTCTGTTGTGCCTTCTTCGCTTCGTGCAAGCACGAGTTTGATGTCTGCATCGCCGTTTGTGATAAATCTTTTCACACCATTCAAACGCCAAACGCCTGCTTGCTCATCGTAAGTAGCTTTTAATCTCACTGCCTGCAAGTCGCTGCCCGCGTCAGGCTCGGTTAAATCCATCGAACAAGTAGCTCCCTTATTTATTCTCGGAAGATACTCGTTCTTTATCTCCTCCGAACCGAACTCATATATCGTTTCGGCACAGTCTTGCAAGCCCCAGATGTTGGCAAAGCCGCAATCGCCACGAGAAACTATCTCGGCAGCCATCACATACGGCACATAAGAGAAATTAAGTCCCCCATACTGACGCGGAAGGCTCATTCCATACAAGCCGGCGTCCCTTAGAGCTTCGTGATTTCTCTGAGTACCTTTGGCATACACTATGGCGTTGTCCTCAATCTTCGGTCCTTCAATATCAACGTCCTTTGCGTTCTCTGCCAATACGTCAGCTGTTATTTCGCCAACAATTTCCAATACTTTCTCGTACGAATCTATTGCGTCCTCATAGCTTTCGGGTGCAAAATCATACTTATCTTTATCTGCATAGTCTCGTTCCTTCAAACGGATGATTTCTTTCATCATGTCGTTATGAAGATGAAACTTTAGTCTTTCGTTATCTGTGAAAAAATTACCCATGATATACTGTCTTGTTTCGTTCTACAATTTGAATTGACTACTTGGTATTGTTTTTGTAATGCTTGATTAGTTTTGGTATAATCTCGAAAGCATCACCTATTATGGTGTAGTCGGCAATCGAATTTATCGGTGCATTTACATCGGTGTTGATTGAAATAATCTTTGATGACTGTTCCATTCCTGCACGGTGCTGAACTGCTCCCGAAACTCCGCAGGCTATACATAGCTTTGGTCGTATGGTTACTCCTGTCTGTCCGACTTGTCTTTCGTGTTCGGTCATTCCTGCATCTACTGCGGCACGTGTTGCTCCCACTTCGCCGCCAAGTGTGTCTGCAAGCTCGTGTATCAACTTAAATCCGTCTTTTCCGCTTGCCATTCCGTAACCTCCGATGACTACTATCTGAGCCGACTTGATGTTAATCTTCTGTTGCTCGATTTCGCGGCTCAATACCTTGACGCAAAAGTCGCTTTCACTCACATAGTCAGCCACATTGAGCATCTGCAACTCGCCTTTGTAAGAAGGATTGCAGATTTCCTTTTTCATCACTCCCTCTCTTACCGTTGCCATTTGAGGTCTTGTTTCCGGATTGACAATAGTTGCAACTATATTTCCTCCGAATGCAGGACGTATTTGGTAAAGCAGTTTGTCATAAACCTTTCCTGCTTTCTTGTCTTCATGAGAGCCTATTTCCAAACTTGTACAATCTGCCGTAAGTCCGCAACGCAACAAAGAGGCTACCCTTGGTGCAAGGTCTCTTCCTACACACGTTGCTCCGAAAAGGCATATCTGTGCTTGTTTTTCTTTCAACAATTTGGTTACTATGGCAAAGTGTGGCAGTGTTGTGTAAGGAAACAATCTCTTGTCTTGTGCATAGTTGATTATATCCACACCATACGGATACAAAGTCTCCTCCAAGTTGTCTGTTTTGTCTCCTATGACTATTGCCTCGACCTTGCAGCCCAACTCGTCTGCCAATTTTCTTGCTTTACTCAACAATTCCAAACTTACGTCGGCTATTGTACGCTCTTCGGTAAGCTCGCAATATACAAATATGTTGTTCATCTTTCTTTGTTTCTTTAACAGGGTTTAACAATGCGACAATTAACCGATGATGTGTGAAGCGATTAAGTCTTTGACAAGAGCGTCCAAGTTCTCGTCTGTCGGTTCTACGTTCACGCTTTCCTTTACGGTCAATACCACGTTCTCAATTTTCTTTACCTTTGTCGGAGAACCGCTCAATCCTATGCGGTTATCTTCCGCCTCTACGTCGGCTGCACTCCACAAACCGATTTCCAAATATGGTTTTGCGGCAAAGAGTTTTTCGCAATCGATGCCTTTTTCTTCTGCTTCGGCTTTATTGATAGCGTTTTTGTACTTCATGACCTGCTTGGCTATCGGAAAACGACATTCGGGTGCCGAAGAACCTACGGTAATCATGCAAGGAAATTGACATTCGACCTCTTCAACTCCGCGTTCCAAGCGTCTTTTAATTCTTATCTTCTCATTATCGACAAACAATACTTGTTCGGCGTATGTAATCTGCGGCATATTAAGTTTTTCGGCTGTTTGCGGACCGACCTGTGCCGTATCTCCGTCTATTGCCTGACGACCTGCAAGAACCAAATCTACTTTGCCGAGTTTCTTGACGCCTTGGCTTATTGTATATGAGGTTGCCAAGGTATCACTTCCTGCTACTTTTCTGTCGGAAATGACATATCCTCCGTCTGCACCGCGGTACAACGATTGTCTTACAATCTCTCCTGCTCTTGCAGGACCCATTGTCAAAACGTAAACCTCGGTTTGAGGAACTATATCTTTGATATGTAAAGCCATCTCCAAAGCATTCAAATCTTCGGGATTAAAAATAGCCGGCAAAGCTGCACGATTGACCGTACCTTCTTCCGTCATGGCGTCCTTACCCACGTTTCTGGTATCGGGAACTTGCTTTGCCAACACTACGATTTTCAAACTCATACTCTTAGTTTTTGATTAAACAGACTGCAAAGATACGAAAAAAATCCCGAAAACAGCACTTTTCTATTCTGTCAAGCCTTTTCTTATCGACGAAACGGTCTTGTTGATAATGTTTTCTTCCGATTTTATTTGCTTTTCGGGCAAACAAAAAACACGGCTTTACCAGACGAAAAACACGGCTTCTTTTGCTGCAAAAATAAAACGCCGATTTACGAAAATAAAACGGCGTTTTGCTCGGACGAAACGGCGTTTTATTTCGACAAAACGCCTTTTTATTTTTGACCTACAAAAGTATGTTGAAAAGAAAGCCCGACAAGATGATAAAAAGTGCTATTGTGCCAAAAAATATGCCTATGAGCTTCCAATTCATCACCTTTTTGAGCAGTGTGGCTTCGGGAAGCGACAGACCGACAACTGCCATCATAAACGCTATTGCCGTTCCTATCGGAATGCCTTTTGCAACAAAGACCTCGATTATGGGAACAATTCCTGCCGCATTAGAATACATGGGTACTGCAAGCACAACTGCCGCAGGTACTGCAAAGAGATTGTCTTTTGAAAGGTAGGTTTCAAAAAATCCTTCGGGTACAAAACCGTGCATGAAAGCTCCTATGCCTATTCCGATAAGCACATAAATCAACACTCCTTTGACGATTTTCCAAGATTCTTTCAAAATTGATGGCATTCGATGCCAAAAAGAGATTTTTTCGGCTTCCCATTGCTCTGCCTGTTCGGTCGATTGAGCCTGAATTTGCCTTACCCAATCGGTCAAGTGCCTTTCTAACTTAAAGCGTCCGAGTACAATGCCGCCCACCGTTCCCAAGATAATGCCGCTCAGAACATATATCAGAGTGATTTTTGTTCCGAATGCTCCGAGAAACATTGCAACTGCCACTTCGTTTACCAAAGGCGAGGTTATCAAAAAGGCAAATGTAACTCCCAAAGGGATACCTCCTTTGACAAATCCGATGAAAAGCGGTATGCTCGAGCAGGAGCAAAAGGGCGTAATTGCACCAAAAATAGATGCAAGCAGGTATTGCAATCCGTAAAACTTATGTGAGGACAAATAGTTCCTCAATCTTTCGATGGGGAAATAGGCATTCACAACTCCCATTATCGAACTTATCAGAAAGAGAAGAAGCAGTATTTTAATAGAATCGTAAACGAAGAAATTGACTGCCGCCCCCAAGTGAGAACTTTGCTCCAATCCTATAAGTCCATAGACCAACCAATCGGCAAATTGCTGTATCATAGTCCGAGGATTTTCTTTATTTCCGATTCGGAAGGAAGAGAGCCTTTGATTTTTACCTCATTATCGACAATGATTGCAGGAGTGGACATAATGTTGTACTCCATTATCTTCATAATGTCGTCAATATACTCCACCTTTGCGTCCAATTTGTTGTCTTTTACTACCTTATTGACCAATTCGAGTGCCTTTTTGCAACGGCTACACCCCGAGCCTAAAACTTTGATTTCCATTTTTTTCTGATTTTTTATAAGTAAACAATATAACATTCGTACAATCCGATGAGAACAAAGAGCGTACCGACAATCACACTCGTCCAACGCTCAATCGTTTTCATCTTTCCGTAAAATTTCCCCAAGCTGTTGATGCTGAAAGCAAGCAGCCATGCCACAATCAACACGGGTAATGCCGTGGCAAGTGCAAAGACTACCGCAAGAAGACTTCCTGCCGTTGTGGCAGTTGCCATTGGTATGAGCATTCCGAAGTAAAACATTCCGCTGGTAGGGCAAAATGCCATTGCAAAAAGCACTCCCAAAAGCAAAGCTCCCCAAGCTCCTCGATTTTTCAAACCTTCTGCATTGCCCTTAAAGCCAAAGGAAGGAAGATTGAGCCTGTTGCCAAAAAGCATGAGAAGACCCATTATGACCAATGCCGGTCCGAGCAGCTTCTCTCCCCAAGTGCTGACGAATTTTTGAAGTCCGAACATCGACATTCCGCTTTTGAGTATGCTCACAAGCACAACCGCAAGAATGGTATAGGCAAGCATTCTTCCCAAACAGTAAAGAAGTCCGTTTTTGAGTATGTTCCGGCTCTGTTTTGTGTCGTTACAGATGTAACCTATTGCCGCAATGTTGGTTGCCAAGGGGCATGGAGAGATTGCGGTCAGCAATCCGAGAAGAAAAGCTGTCAAAACAGGCGTTGTTTCGCTGTTTATGAGAGATTGTAACCACTCCATTTTTACTTCAAGGCTTCGTTTATTGTCTTTTCTACTTCGGCTTTGAACTCTTCGGGTGAGTTTTTCGATGTCTCAAAAGCAAAGTCGGTGAGGTTATCTGCTTGTTCGTCCGTTCCCTTGTGCTTTACCACAAAGAGCGAAGACCATGTTACTTGGTATTTTTCTGCCAGAGCTTCGTTCTCGGGCATGGAAAAATCTACCACATTCAGCACAATGGTGCTGTCTTTGAGATGCTCGGCAAACTTGCTTTCAAGCAACTCTTTGGTGTTTTCCTCAATCGAACGACAGGTTACACATCTTTGCTTGCCGTGAAAGTAAATCACTTCCACATAATCCTTTGTCGGCTTTGTTTCTTCTTTTTGTGGTTCTTCTTTCTTGCCCGAGCAAGCTGCCAACACAAGAGCTGCCACTGCCAAAATCAAATTTCTTTTCATTGTTTTATTCTTTAAAGTTTGTAGTTCGCAAAATGACAAACATAAAGTGCAAAAAAAGAGACTGCATACCCCTATCGGCAACAGTCTTTCTTGCACTGATTTTGTTCAAAAAAGCATTTGAAGAGTTCTTTTGCAAGTTGCCAATTCTCTTGGTTGATGCAATACTTCACCTTTGGAGGTTCTATCGTTCCTTGAATCAAACCTGCGTCTTTGAGTTCGGCAAGATGCTGAGACACTGTGGCTTTTGCAACAGGCAACTCCTCGTGTATCTGCCCGAAATAGCATTGCTTTTGTTTCAAAAGGAACTGCATGATTGCTATTCGGGTGGGGTGTCCCAAGGCTTTGGCAAATCGAGCCAACTTCTCTTGCTTTTCAAGGTTTGTCTTGTCTGTATTCATGCTTTATTTGCTTGTTTGTTGTTTGCAAAATTACGAACAATTTTCCAATCTGCAAAAAAAGAGAGATTTTTCGCAAAGAAAAATCTCTCTCGGTATCAATATAGTCTTATTGCAAAGACCTTTTGTTTACTTGGTTGTAGGGAGTATCTGACGTGCTGCGGTCTTTGGATTGTTGATTGTGTCGCATCCGTTTACGCAACCGCCCGGACATGACATCACTTCGATGAAGTTGCCCGGACATTGTCCTGCCTTGGCATATTGTTTCAACTGTCTGATGACTTGTTTGTTCAATCCGTCAATTACAACTTCCCTTATTACATCGGGGTCAGGTGCGGTTTGTTTTACCGATTGGGTTACTCCGCTTATCATTGCAAAGCCTCTGCCGTGTCCTGCGATGTTTGGATCTAATACGGTAGGTTCCAAGCTCTCCAAATCGGTCTCTGTTGCCTTGAACAAGGCGTCCAATTCTTCGTAACTGATTACATAATCGACCACATCTTTGTATAGATAGCTCTCACTTCTCTTTCCGACACATGGAGCGACCATTACGGTAACGGCTTCGGGGTCTTGCTTTTTGACGTGCTTTGCAGTATAGACCATAGGAGAGTAAGTTGTCGAAACGTATGGCTCTATCTCGGGAATATGTTTGCGAACAAGGTTCATCCAGCTCGGACAACAAGATGTTGTCATGAAGGCTTGTCCCTCTTCGGCTACCCTTTCGATAAATTCTTCTCTTTCGTTCTCGGTTGTTTCGTTCGCTCCCAATGCCACTTCGACCACATCGGCAAATCCCAACTTCTTTATGCCTGTCAAAACTTTGCCATAGTCTGCCTTGAATTGTCCTCCCAACGATGGGGCTACCATTGCCACAACTCTCTTTCCTGCTTTCATTTCGCGGAAAATGTCTATCAAGAAAGTCTTTTCAAAAATTGCTCCGAAAGGACAAGCTACCATACATTTTCCACAATATATACATTTTTCGGGGTCGATATGTTCTACTCCGTGTTCGTCCTTTGAGATTGCTCCGACGGGACAACTTTCTTCGCAAGGCACAGGTTGGTAGATTATTGCATGGAAAGGACAAGCCTCCATACACATTCCGCAACTTACACACTTGTCGGGGTCGATATGAGCCTGCTTCTCACCTACTGCAATAGCTCCTTTTTTGCAGGCGTATGTGCAAGGACGGGCAACGCAAGCCCTGCACAAATTGGTAACTATGTACTTGTTCTTGACACAAGACGAACAAGCCTCATCGACAACGGTCATCATAACCGGTGTTTTGTCCTTTCGCTCCATTGCAAGGCGTGCATAGTGAGACAAAGGGTCTAATTCGTCCGTTTCATCATAAACATTGAAACCAAGCAACGCCATGACCTTGTATTTAAGTACTGCTCTTTCTTTGTGAACACAGCATCTTATGTTTGTGCCATGGTTCTTTGGTCTCATTTCTATCGGTAATCTGTCTATCTTTTCGACCAACTCATCTTTTACAATCAGATGAGCCAATCTCGCAAGGATTTCTCTGCGAATTTCTACTGCGTTATTGATTGCCATTATTTTGTGTTTTGTTTTTTATTTCTTACTTTCGTTCCATTCCAAGCTGCTTGTAAATCTCGTCCAACAGCTTGTCTTCGGTGCATTCTTCAAGCATCACATCTCCTACTTTGGCATACGGTGGCTTGGCACTTCCTTCGTTTTCATGACATCCCAAACATGCCGAGCCTATTATCTCGACTTTGTTTACCAAATCTTCGGGAAGATTTTTCTTTAACTTTGCTAATTCTTGTCCTCCGGTAATGTAGCAATATGTTCCTACACAAATTCTTACGTTTAGCATACTATTATTCCTTATGTTATTGTTTATTTTTTGTTGTTTGTTACTCCTATTTATATGAATTTAAGTCTTACTTCTTTCATGAACTTCTCTTCGAGCAGCGAAGCTATGTTTTTGACTACGTTTCTTCTGATTTCCAACTCCACAGGCAGCGAAGGGTCTTGGTGAGCCACGTTGATTTTTGTGCCGACAAGCAAATCTATTATGTCGGCGTCCAATATCATGCGGAGCATTTCCCATGCCGGACCTTCACCTGTTACATTGTCTGCCGGAGTTCCCTTTCTCAATAGTTCTACCAAAGCTCCCAAGGTGATAATTCCTTCGGTCATAAGGTCTATTCCCTCCATGTGTGAAGACGGTGGCAGACCTGCGGCTATGTCATCGATGTTTACAGTTATCTCTTTGCCGAGTTCTCTTGACAAAATTTGCGAAGTAGTTCCGCCGCATACTATTTTTTTGCCGTTATACATGCTGACCAATTCAGCAAGATACTTGTCTTTGCTCTCCGAAAACGGCGGTCCGGTGCATATCAAAAGTCGTCTCGGCTCTCTGACATAAAGCACCACGCAAGAGGTGTCGTCTTTGGGTTTGAGAATATCATTAAGCTCTGCCTGCTTTACAATTCTCATCGAAAGCTCTCGTGCAGATATTTTTGGATTTTTCTCTATCAGTTCTTCGATAAAGTCATTTATTCCTTCCTCCCAGCCGAACGGCATATCTTTGTTACCTATTCCTGACTGGCTTACCCCGTCCGAAAAGCATATAAGCCTGTCTTCTTTCTTTAAGGTAAGGTCTGACATCTTTATCATACGCTCGTCCTGCCCCGGTGAGGCGTTCTCTCGCTTTACAACAATCTTGTCTTTCTCTATGGAGCAGACTTTTTTGTCTCTTATCAACAACAGTGCCGGATTGTCGAACTCTACAATTTTGGCTTCGCCGTCTGCGTCCACATCTACGATAGTAAAAGTCGAGTAACTGATATTTCGCACGCTATCGACGGGAAGTGTGTCCATTATTGCTTTGACTGTGCGAAGTATAGGCTCGTGTCTCACTCTGAAATTCATTGCCATGGAAGCCGTCATGGTCGAAAGAACGTTGGCTTTCACCCCACTGCCCAAGCCGTCTGACAAAACAGCAATGTTTCTGTTCTCTCCGATGCACTTTCTCAGCAGAACACAATCGCCACAAACTATGTTGTTGAATTTATTGTTCTGATAACTGCCTACTTCTATGAAGAATTTTTCCTTATCCAACATAATTGCGAGCTTTATAGTTCAAATGTGAGCGGTTCGTTCTCCTTTTGTCCCGAATCTTTGTGAGATTCTACGATTGAATTGAGCATTGCCTCGGTGTATGAGGCATTTTCTCCGAGCAAAAAGGCAATTTTTTGAACGACCTTCATGTTTTCCATTATCACTTCCTGAGTTCGCTTTAATACCAAGTCCTTACGAACTTCGGGAGCGTGAAGATTTTGAAGTATTCCGCACACCAATGAGTGGTCGTTTACCGAAAAGACTGACAGACCATAGTAGTTGTCGCCGTCTCTTATGTCTTGCTCAATCACATCTACCCCTGTGTTCAAAACAGACGAGAAGAAACGATGGAAAGGAACTAATTTGGTAATATCGGCTCCATATAATCCCGGATTGGCATCAAATATCATCTTGACTTCATCGCCCAATATGTCGGCAAACTTCTCGTTTGCATCAACTATCTTCAAGTCTTCGTTCACTATGACAATACCCTGCGGCAACTTCTTCAACAATATGTTGGTTTTGTCTTGGGCTATTCTTCTCATAAAGGAGACACACATATCGTTTTCTGCCCTTCCGTCAATCAAAGCCTTTGCAAATGAACGGCAACTGTCATATCCACAACCGCCGCAGTTCAATTCGTCTGCCTCATTCTTCTTATTAACTCTCAAAAGTGCCTGTTGAATGTCTTGTTGTGTGTATTCCTTCCTGTGAATTGGCGATATATATGAATAATCCGTAGAAATGTCGAGACTATCGTACTTTTCTTTGTGGGTATTGTTGGTAGGACCTGTTTCAACGCCCTGAAGGACTTTCACTCTCTTCGATGCAGAAGAACTATTTACGTTTGAGCAAGGTCCTTTTATGCAACCGCCTTCGCAAGCCATCAATTCGAGGAAGGTTTTGCAATTTTGAGACAACTCTTTTGTGTCTTCGAGTATCTCTTTGATGTTTTCAACTCCCGAAAAGGTCATATAACGAACACAGACATCGCCCATGTTGTGATTTATTCTTGCCTCTACGGTAGTGATTGAGTTTATCATGTTTGCCAACATGCCACCATCAATCGGGTAAAGGTTACCACGGGTTGCCGCAAATGGGAAGAAAACGTCTTCGGGAGTTGGTTTCATAAACTCAAAATCAATTCCCATATCCTCAAACAGCTCTCTTATCTCTTTGAAAGTCAAAACAAAATCAATCTTATCCCCAAATTCGTCAAGTTCACTCTTCTTTGCTGCACACGGACCGACGAATGCAACCTTTGCATCGGGACATATATCTTTCAAAAAGGCAGCGTGAGCCACCATTGGCGAATAAACAGGAGCTATTACGGCTGCACATTCAGGATAATACTTCTTTACAAGTTGCACAGCCGAAGGACAGCATGACGAAATATAGACTCCGTTCGGCTGACTGTCCAACCACTTCTTTGTTTCTTCGGCAACCTTTTCTGCACCTATTGCAGTCTGCGAAACCTTCCAAAATCCTGCTTCTCTGAATGCAGCCAAGAGGTTATGCACATTCACATCCGAATATTCGCTAAGGTAACTTGGAGCAAGAGAAACTATGATTTTCTCGTTTCTCATCAACGATTGTTTCAATTCTCTCAAATCGTTTCTTACCTTCTTGGCATTTGCCGGACATATAAGGGTACATCTGCCGCAATATATGCACAATTCGGGAATGATAGATGCCGAGCCGGATTCGATTTTTATCGCTTTGACCGGACAAGCCTTGATACACTTGTAACAATCTTGGCAATCATTTTCCTCTGTATAGACAGGTGGCAGTTCATTCATGATGACAATACTTATTACAAACCGAATTTACTATTCAATATCTCCATTAGTTTTGTCTTGTTCACGTCTGTGAACATTTCTCCGTCGATTATGACAACCGGACCTTTGCTGCATTGTTGCGAACACAACTGTCCCTTGAAGGTAATCTTGCCTTTCAAATTATTAACCTTCAAATACTCTTGGATAAATTCAAGATTTTTGTTGTTTCCTCTTGCAAAGCAAGAACTACCCAAACAGATTACAATTTCTTTCTTGTCTTCCATGTCTTTGTTTTTTGTTATTGGTTTAACTAACTATCAATTTCTTATACTTCATCCGCTTCGGAGTTGTATCTCCTAAACGTTTTTTCTTGTTCTCTTCGTATTCGGAATAAGAGCCTTCAAAGAAATAAACTTGTGAATCGCCCTCAAATGCCAGTATATGGGTGGCAATTCTGTCCAAAAACCAGCGATCGTGAGATATTACCACGGCACAGCCTGCAAAATTCTCCAATCCTTCTTCCAATGCCCGCAGTGTGTTTACATCAATGTCGTTTGTAGGCTCGTCCAACAGCAATACATTTGCTTCACTCTTCAATGTCATTGCAAGATGCATACGATTTCTCTCTCCTCCCGAAAGGATTTCAGTTTTTTTGTTCTGGTCAGTACCCGAAAAGTTAAATCTGGAAACGTAAGCTCTCGAATTGACCAACCTGCCTCCCAAAGATATTTGCTCATTTCCTCCCGAAATTGTTTCCCAAACGGTCTTTTGAGGGTCTATCTCGCTATGTTGTTGGTCTATATAGCCGATTTTGACAGTCGGTCCGACTTCAAATGTTCCGCTGTCGGGCTTTTCCAATCCCATTATCATACGGAAGAGAGTTGTCTTGCCGGCTCCGTTTGCTCCAATGACGCCCACAATTCCTGCAACGGGGAGTGAGAAAGTCAAGTTCTCAAACAAAATTTTCTCTCCGTAGGCTTTCGTTATTCCCTTGGCGTCCAACACTCTGTCTCCGAGCCTTGGTCCGTTTGGAATGAAGATTTCCAACTTTTCTTCTTTCTCTCTTACGTCCTCATTCATCATTCGTTCGTACGAAGACAGACGTGCTTTTCCTTTTGCCTGCCTTGCTTTCGGGGTCATCTTGACCCACTCCAACTCTCTTTGAAGTGTCTTTTTGCGTTTGCTCTCTTGCTTTTCTTCCATTGCAAGACGACGAGTTTTCTGTTCGAGCCACGATGAGTAATTGCCCTCCCAAGGTATTCCCTCGCCACGGTCAAGTTCCAAAATCCAGCCTGCAACATGGTCAAGGAAGTAACGGTCGTGAGTAACCGCAATCACAGTACCTTTATATTGTTGAAGGTGCTGCTCCAACCAGTCAATACTCTCGGCATCTAAGTGATTGGTAGGCTCGTCAAGCAACAAGATGTCCGGTTCTTGCAAAAGAATACGACAAAGTGCCACTCTGCGACGCTCACCTCCCGAAAGGTTCTTAATCAAAGCATCATCGGGCGGACAATTCAGAGCATCCATTGCTCTTTCCAACTTGTTATCGAGATTCCAAGCGTCATGTTGTTCCATGAGTTCGGTCAATTCACCCTGACGTTCAATCAATGCAGCCATTTGTTCATCGTCCATAGGTTCACAAAACTGCATATTGACCTTTTCATATTCGGCAATCAGGTCGGCAACTTCCTTTACACCTTCCATAACAACCTCTTTCACCGTCTTGTTATCGTCCAACTGAGGCTCCTGTTCAAGATAGCCCACAGAGTATCCGGGAGAAAAATGCACCTCTCCCTGATGTGATTTATCAACTCCTGCAATAATTTTCAAGAGAGTTGATTTTCCCGAACCATTCAAGCCGATTATACCAATCTTTGCCCCATAATAGAAGGACAGATATATGTCTTTGAGGATTTGTCTTGAAGGAGGAATGAGTTTTCCCACCCCTACCATCGAAAATATTATCTTTTTATCTTCTGCTGCCATTATTTTTCAATTTTTTTGTTTGTGTGTTTAGTTTGTCAAAAATGCAAGTCTTTCAAATTGAGTTGCAAATAAGTCTGACCATTAAACGTATTCTCGTCAATCTGATAGCAAATATCGAAAGTCTCTCCGTTTCTTATCTTGTCAAAATGCTCACCCATTCCGAAGCCTATACATTTGTATGGATAGGAAGGAACTTCTCGCGAAACGACAGACAACTTCAAATGGTTAGAACCTACAATCCTTATCTCTTCTGTACCTATGAGATGAGTAGAAGAGAATATCGGAACATTGTTTTCCGGTCCGAAAGGAGCAAATTGTCTCAAAATTCTGAACAATCGCTGAGTTATGTCTCTCAAATTGATTTCCAAATCTATGTCAATCTCGGGAATGGTTTGACTTTCCATGATATTTTCGCTCACCTTCTGCTCAAATAATTCTGTAAACTCTTGCAAATTCTCCGGTTTGAGGCTCAATCCTGCCGCAAACTTATGACCCCCGAAGTGCGTAAGCAAATGAGAGCAACTCTCTATCACAGAATAGATGTCAAAATCCTTGACACTGCGAGCCGAACCGGTGATAAGATTATCATCATCGTTAAAAGAAAAGACTATAGTGGGCTTATAATACCTTTCCACCAACCTTGAAGCGACTATACCTATCACACCCTTGTGCCAGTTGTCGTTTACCACAACTATTGCTTTCTTTTCTTTGAGCGAAGTGTCTCTTTCGAGAGTTTCAAATGCCTCCTTGGTTGTCTTTTTGTCTTTTTCCTTTCGGTCTCTGTTGTGTCTTTCAATTTGTTCTGCCGCTTCCTTTGCCTCTGTCAGGTTCTTGGCTTTGAGAAGCTTCACCGAAAGCCTGCCGCTCTCCATTCTGCCGGCTGCATTTATTCTCGGACCAATCAGAAATACCAAATCAGAAAGCGTCAATTCCCTGTTGAAATAAAGTTTGCCGTTATTGTTCTCGTGTTTTACGTTACTCGAAGCCAAAATAGCCTCCAAGCCAATTCGCGGACAACGATTTA
>JAEDJL010000034.1 GCA_016296345.1 Bacteroidales bacterium
AAGGCGTTTACTTCATAAGAATTCAAACCGCCAAAGGCGAGGTCAAAAAGAAACTATTGGTAGAGTGATAGATTAAAGGAGAAAAGGAGAGCGTGGGTTTGCTCTCCTTTTCTTTTTGAGGCTCTGCCTCCGTTTTGCCACGCTTTCGCACAAAAAAAACGGCTGAAAGCACCACAGGGCAGTGGGTGTTGTTTGATGTTATTCTATGCAGGAGGCAATCTTGTCGGCTATTGCTTTCATCTGCTCGGAGGGTAGTTGCAGCTTTTCTTTGGCAAAGTTGAGATCGCCCACTTCTTGCAACGGTACAAGGTGTATGTGGGCGTGTCTTACATCCAAGCCTATCACTGCAACGCCTACTTTTTCGCATGGTATTGCTTTCTTGATTGCTTTTGCCACCTTTTTGGCAAAGAGCATGGTGTGAGAGAGCAGTTCGTCTTCGATGTCGAAGATGTAATCAATCTCTTGCTTTGGTACAACGAGAACGTGTCCTTCTGCCAAGGGTGCTATGTCCAAAAAGGCATAGCATTTGTCGTCTTCTGCCACCTTGTAGGAGGGGATTTCTCCGTCTATTATCTTCGTGAATATTGATGCCATGGTTATTCTCTTGTTATTTTCGTTATTTGCAGCTTCATTGTGCCTGCCGGAACTTCTATTTCGGCTATGTCTCCTACCTTCTTGCCGAGCAATCCTTTGGCTATCGGTGAGGTGATTGAGAGTTTGCCGACCTTGATGTTTGCCTCGCTCTCGGGAACTAACTCGTAGGTCATTGTCTTTTTGAGTGCAAGGTTGATAAACTCTACCTTGGAAAGCAACAATACCTTGGAGGTGTCTATCTTTGTCTCGTCCAAAAGTCTTGCGTTGGCTATGAGCGATTGCAATTTTGCTATCTTTGCCTCCAAAAGTCCTTGTGCTTCCTTGGCTGCGTCGTATTCTGCATTCTCCGACAGGTCTCCCTTGTCTCTTGCTTCTGCAATAGCTGCAGATATTGCAGGTCTTTCGACTGTAATCATTTGATGCAGCTCGTCTTTGAGCTTTTGAAGACCTTCTTTTGAATAATACTTGATTTCTGCCATTTTGTGTCTTTTCTGTTTTTCTCTGATTAAAAATAAATCGAAGGCTGTTACTCAGCCTTCGATTTTGTGATTTGTAGATGTATCTTCTTATCTGTTACAATGCAAGCGAAAGTCCTACCGAATGAATACCGCCCATTACTTTGGTTGCTCTGAAGCTGTAATCCAAAGACAGGTTCATTCCGTTCTTTCCGTTCTTTGCTTTTGACAAAGGTGCAACAACGGAAGCACCGCAGGCAAAACCGCCCATTATGCTTGTAGAACCGTCTTCGTCATAAATGCTCTTTGTTAATCCGTCTTCGTATGTGTAAGAGGCTCTCAACATAAAGTATTTCATGAAGCCATATTCAACACCTGCTGTGTAGAGGTCTCGTCCGAATGCCATTGAGGCAAAGTTTCCTGCAAGGGTTACTCGGTGTGTGTTCTCTGCAAACAACAAGTCGTAAGAAATACCGATGTTAAGGCTTGACGGCAACTCAAATGAAGAAGAACGTTGCTCCAAAGTCTGGTAGTGGTTTGAGTTCTCAAACAAGGCATTGACTGACAATCCGTCTCCCGAAAAGCTCATTGACGGTCCCCAGTTCTTCAATGCTATACCAAACTTCAATTCGTAGTTCTCTCCCGTAACGTACTTGACACCTGCATCGATTGCAAAGCCTGTTCCTGTTACGTTGTCAATTCCTTCGTTCACAATCTTGAGGGTTGCTCCTGCATAGATAGTGTTTGAGAACGCCTTGGCGTATGATACGGCTATGTTCATCATGCTTATCTTGTAGGTTCCGTTGTTTCCCATTTCAGGAGAACCGACGGTCGTTCTCTCGATTGTTCCAAAGTTCATTGAATTGACCGACAATCCCAACACTCCATAGTCGCCCAAGCTCTGAGCCAAACCTATGGCAATGTTGCTTACTCCGGAGTTTTGAAGCCATGCGGTGTATCCGAGATTGGCCTCTGTGCCGGTAGTGTGTGCCAAACCTGCAACGTTGCTGAACAAAGCATCAACTCCACTGCCGCAAGCCGTATTCACTCCTCCCCAACCGGAACTCTTTACCCAAGGATTGATTAGAAGTTCGCCTGCTCCGGAAGTTCCTCGTCTGTCATCGTTTCCTGCATTGGCGTTCATGCTTGGCATCAACAAGATGCCAAACAAGACGCACGTCAATATTCTTTGTATGTTTTTCATATTCTCTATATCTTATAAATTATTTACGTTGTCGATTGTCGGATTATTGGAATGAGTTCAAATCTACCGGTCTTAGTGAGCCAAACCATTTAATCAACTTCTCACCAACGCCATCTGCTTTTATATGAATTAGATAAACACCTCCCGAGATTGGCAATCCTTTGTGGTTCTTCAAATCCCAATCAACAGAAGTAAGAGCTGTTCCTCCTCCGGAAACCAACGATGCTGAAGGTCCTCTCAACTTTCTTATCACCGTTCCGTCCACAGAGTATATTGTAATGTAACAATCAGGTGGAAGATTGGTTATCTTCACAAGGTTCTGAATTTGGTCTTGCTCGTACAAAGATGCTGCAAAGTATGGGTTCGGAACAACAGTTATGTTATCCAATGCACTCTCTGCTGTTTCTTTGTGTCCAATCAAGGTTGCCAAACCTGCATCTATTGTGAATTGATACATAGGATAGTTATCATTCATTGCAGATGAAGATGCTGCTCCTCCGTTAAAGTCTGACCAATTTCTCGAATATGGTTTCCTTACTCTGATTGAGATTGTTGCATCGGTAGGAATTAGAGATTGTGATTTCTTTGACAACTCTACGTTTGCATTACCATACTCAAAGCATGATGCAATAGGCATTCCGACCCACATAACTGTCGAGAACAACTGGTGTGCTGCCTTGATGGCTCTTTGGTTGTTCACTCCGTTGTTTCCTATTCCGTTAAGAGCGGTTACAGAAGCCAAGTCGTTCAAAATTCCATACGCCCATGCTCCTTCGTCATAACGTGGAGGATTGACGGTTTCGGTACTGCTGTACTTAACTTGTGAAGTTCCCAATACATATACATAGTGCATACCTCCGAATACATATCCTCCCGCATCGGCTGAAACAGGTGTCGGATTCCACAAAAGGTCTCTACCGTTGTGGTGTCCCAAAGATGAGTTCTCTCCAAAGATGATGTTCAATCTTTCTCCTGTTTCGAGATTGATTGCATATCCAGGGAACCAACCCATACCCTTTGTGCCGCTGCCGTCAGGGTTTCCGTCTTTGCCGACAGACGGGTGATTTCTCAAAGCAAAACGTTTTGCATTGCCTTCTGTCAAAAGCGGGTCAAGACCCATTTCGATTACAGGACATCTTGTCCACTTGGTCTGGTCGTTTGTGAAGACTATATCAACCGAAGCAAGATTGCTCATGTCGTTGCATATCAAACTTGTTATCTTTGAAGCATCTGTCAAAACAAGTGAGTCTGAACCGTAAGTAGAAGCATCGTCTTGTGTAAAGTATTGTGCTTCCAAGAATGCAGGGTGCAAGTAGTTGTTGGTTGCAGATGTCAATCTGTAAGGAGCCCACCAGCCTCCTGCACAGTTCTCATACTCTGAACGTGCGTCCATAGGTGTTTTGATTGCAATGCCGTTTGAGTTTGAATATCCTGTGTGGTAGTAATCCAACCAAGCGTTTGACAAGTTTTGGTTGTCTGCTCCCGTGATACCTCCTGCTCTAATCCAGTCGGTAGCTTCAAGAGCGTCGTTATCGATAATTCCACTCAACCATGCTTTTGCAGGGTCTGCAAAGGTTACGGAAGAAGAAAGCAATGAGCCTTCAATCAAGTTTCCTCCCTTTGCCTCTCTTGCAGAGATTGAAGCATTGTTAGAAGTTGCCACTCCCTTAGGGTTGGTTAGTTGTACCGATATTCCCAATTCAAAGATTATTTCTTCGTTTATGTCTCCGATTGGTCTTGAAGAACGTATCTCCATAACGTCGTCATAAACCGGTTTTGAAGGGTCTGCATTTGTCAATACCCAATCGCTTTCGTTCATAACGCCCGATGCAGAAGGTACTATTCTTATCAAATATGAGCCTGTGCGAAGTTTCAATGGATCTACAATCTTGATGTTCAACGGTCCGTAGTTGGTCTTGTACATTGGTGTCTCAACAAAGTTGTTGTATTTGCCGTCAATACCGTCAATACCGCTCTCAGGATTGCTTCCCTTTGCTCCCATAAGCTGAGCAATAGTCGATTTGTCAAAGTTCAATATCATTCCTCCGTTTCCTTGTCCTTCCAATCTGATAATCTCAGGGGACATTCCGTAAGATGATTGAACAAGTGTTCCGTTCTGCTCTGAGTTGGTCATGTGCGGGATTGCGATAACAGGCTCTATAGAACCGCCACCGCCAACTTTTCTACTTGCCAAGTATGGTTCTTTTTGTCCGTCCAACTTGGTTGCATCTTGGTTGTTGTATGGCTTGAAGTTGTTGTAAGCATAAGCTATCGCGATGTAGTAGTATTTCTTGTTGTTTACAATTCTCTTGTCGTTGTTTGCAGAGAACTTATCTTCCGTAATCAAGAACGAGTGTCTGATTCCTTTGTTCTCTCCGCTTACCATGACTTGTGATTGCAATCTTCCATCAACCTCGGTCCAATTTACCAATTCTCCGATTGCTTGGTTGTTTTGCAAAGAGTCGTAGTTCTCAATATCGCATTGTGCTACCAAACGAGCCTTGTCATTGTCGTATATGTCGGCAACGGATACACTTGCATCTTTTACTTGGAAGATTTGATAGCCTTCAAATCTGTAATGTCTGTCATATTCAACAGAGATACTATCTGTGCCGTCGGCTGCCTTCACAACGTATGAACGAGGAATTGTTACATCTTCAACATCGAATGATTCGTTTACGTTGTTTCCTGCTTCGTTGGTCAAATAAAGTATAACTTGTCTGTCAAGTTCTTGAACAACTACTTGTGGTGCATCAGGTCCTTCCAATACGTTGAAGCAGTTGTCAAACAATGCTTGACATTTGTCGTCTATTTGTCTCAACAATTCAACCGATGCCATAGGTCCGCCACTTGTTGCTTGTGCAAATGGTATTCCGACCGTGATGTAGTTGATTGCTCCGGGTTGCAAGGTGAATGGTCCTGCAGATTGCATGAAACGTCTGTCGTCTGCTGCGTTTCCTGCTGTTTGTTCGGTCCATTCGGTTGTTTTGCCGACGCTTTCGTTTCCATTGGTTGCTGTTCCCCAACCCCAAATGTCGGATGTTCCCGGGAACATGAAGTCTGCATAAATTCCATCTTGGTATCCGATACTGTTAGCATTGTAACCGTCTCCTCCGTAGCACATTCTCTTTCCGTCTTTCCAGATACCTCTCAAATAGTTGTAGTAGTCGGTTGCCTTGTCGGGTTCTCCGTTGTTGGCACTGCTGTTGTTGTAGTAAATAAATCGACGCATACCGAAACGTTCATCATCGACAATACCGTTTCCAAAGTTCACTCCATTGATTGCACAAGCATCAACAGGGTCTTTTGATTTTGGATACCATGCTTCTTTATATTTGTAAGCATCGTCGGTCAATAGGATTGGATTGACAACTCCGTTGGAGTCTTTGTATGCTTCCAATGCTTCTGCTCCATATATGTCTATGAAAGCAGCTACATCGACCTTAGGGTTGTCTCTTCCATCAGGGTCCATATATGGTCCTTGGAAGAAGTCTATACCGATTGCAGGAGGATTTCCTGAGTAAGCTCCTGTTCCCGGACCGTCGGTTGCCTTTCCGTTGTAGCAATATCCGAGACCCCTTTCAACATCACAACCTACATAGTCGTCGGCTGCATATCCCAAATCGGGATCGACCCATTGCGAGAAGTAAGTGTTTGTCAAAACGAATGTCGAACGGTTGATGATTTCGTATGAATAGAAAGTCATGTTGTTGATTTCGTCGCTCATTGTGAAAGCAAACGCTTGCGCTCTAATTTCCAATCCGATTGGGTTTTCAGAACCTGATTCTGTGTGAGCATTTCCCTTGTCGTTGAATACCCACCATATCGTTTGGTCTCCCTTCAAGACTTGATCGACCAACAAACCGCCTTTTGCTTCCAACGCTCCGCCTGTTCCGTAGTTAGGGTTGGTTGTGTTCGATTCAAAAGTAGGGGTCGGAGTATAAGCCGAACCTGCAGGAAGATTTGCTTTTATCTTTGCAGGACAAAGTTCTCCCGACAAATCGTAGTAAGGATAGTCTCCCATCTCCCATTCATAAACACCATTACCATTTTGGTCATAGAAAGGTGCTAAGAACTTAGATTGTTTTTTGGAAACATCTCCGTGTGCAGGCCATGTCTTGATTGCTTCGGTTGCTCTCGAAGCATCAACGCTTATCACATTTCCTGCAGCATCTTTTTCAATTCCTGCAACGAAGTACTCTACTTCTGCCTTTGTGATTATGAAATGCTTATCCCATTTCTCACAAACTGACTTATCAACAGTGGCATTCATATCCACTGTCAAAGGACCGGGCCAAAAGTCGTCTCCCGATTGTCCGAAACGCAATGCTGCAACACGCAACTGGTCGTTGGCATCAGTACCTCCAATCCACAATGCCGCACAATACATAGCTGTACTGTTGCCATCTTTTGGAACAAAGTAACGAGCCGTAGAACCATCATACCACATGTTACCCGAAGTATTGATACGTGCCCTGACATTGTTTATACTCAACTCGGCAGAGCCTTGTCCTCTTCGACATCTTTCCAACTCTGCTTTCTTTGTCGGCTTTTGCTTGACTGCTCCCTTATATTTCTCTGCTTGAGCAGCACCACCAACAAGTAACAAGCACATCAATAATAATGATACTTTACTGCTAATATGTTTCATATAATTTCCTATTTATCAGTTACACATTTTTAGAATTGGTATGACACTCCCAAATAAACCATTCTTGGAGTTGAATAGTTGTAATTTGCCATGTCTAAGTACATAGTGTAGTAATCTCTGTACGATTGCTCATTCAACTGACCGGCAATGATAGTCTGAGTTTCAGGGTCTGTCAAATAACCATTGTCATCAGGGTCTCCCGTAACACCATAAACGCTTCTGATGTTCTTGATGTTGAAGACATTGGTTATACGAGCAAAGAAGCTCAATACTGTCATTCTCTTGCCTACTTTCAAGTTGTAAGCCTTATCAACACTCAAATCCACACGGAAACTCCAAGGAAGTCTTGCTCCACGGTAGCTACCAACAATGGTTTGCTGCAAATTGCTATGGTATTTGGTGTAAGGAGCTCCCGATTGAACAACTCCCGTAATGTTAAATCCAAAGTTTTGCAACCAACGGAAGTTCTTTGCTATCTCGTTTCCGTCTTTGTCTGTGGTTATTCTTGTTGTTGTAGGTCCGTTATACTTATCTCCTCCCAAATAACGGAAGTCCAAGTTCACCTTAAACTCATGTCTTCTGTCGTCAGAGATAGGGAAAAGCATCTTGATGTCAGGATAACCTGCCTTAATCAAAGAAACGATTGTAGAAGAAGGCAAACCTGTTGTTCCTTCTGCATATTGCAAGGTGTAGTTTGCGTTTATTCTAACGTTCTTTGAACGTCTCAAATCGTATGATACTGTGAAACCTTTGGTTGTTCTGAAGTCTTGGTTGTCGTAAGAGTAGTAAAGGTTGGTAGGGTCAGCTCCCACAAATTGCTTAAGAGCAATCAAATCTCTTGTTTGCTTGTAATAAGCTGTGATACCCATTGCAGAAGAAGATGACAACACCTGTTGAAATCCCAACTCATAGTTTGTAATCTTTTCAGGCTTCAAGTTAGGGTTGGTCAATAATGCTCCGTTCATCTTTTCCATATATAGATAGCTTGCATAGTTTGCCTGCCAATAGCCTGCTCCCGGTCTTCTTGCGATAACATCGTATGAAGCCTTGAACTCTGACTTATCTGATACAGGGAAAGAGAATGCGATACGAGGCATAACTACAACTTGTGGTTCGTAATCCTTAAATGCATCTGTGGAAATCACTTTTGGCAAACCTGTTTCCAACAATTCTCCCTTTCTGAATGGCAACGGCTGTCCTGACGAACCTGATATGTCGTTAGGGTTGCTTACAACCTCACCGTTCGCATTGTACCAAACATTATCGTTTTGGCTGCGGTAACCTCTGAGTTCCACATTGTCCAAAGTAGAGTTTGAAGACAATTTATCTACATATACTATATAGTCATCTCCGATACTTGAAGGGATTTCGCTGCCTCTGCCTGCTGCTCTCAAATCACCTGCTGTGTAAGAAGAGTACAACAAATAAGGGTCTTTCAATCCTTGTTGGTTTCCGTCAAATCTATCGACACGAATACCCACATTAAATATCAAGTCATTGAAGTAGAACTTATCTTGAATGTAACCTGCCATATAGATTGGTTCCCATGCTCCGATATTTCTTTGTCCGTTTGCTCCTGTAAAGAAGTCTTGCAACGATTGTTTACCGGTTATTTTCTTTCCTGTGTGGTCATATCCATAATAGCTTACCAAAGTATTTCCCGAGTTAAACAATTCATCTGCAGAGAACATATCCAAAGAGAATGTTGAAGGGTCGTAGCTGTCAATGTCTATGTACTCTGTTCCATCAACTGCCAAGCCTAACTTTTGACGAAGTTGCTTGTCAAAGAATGTCTGGCTGCCCTCATCATACTTACGGTCGTAAGTAACAACAGGATACATTCCGCTTTCGTCTATTTGCGGATTGTCCAAATCACGATACAACAAGTGTTGGTTTGCTTCTTGCTTCATGATTGTCCACAAACTTGAAGCTGCCAAGCTGTATCCTCTATATATAGATTGGTCATATTGGAAACCCAATTCGATAGAGTGCTTTCCGATGTCGGCAGAAACTCTTGCTGCTGCATAGATGTATTGGTTTTCTGCCTTAGAGTAAGAAGAACCGACAACACCGACGTTGGTAAACATTCCATAAATGCTGTTTGGAGAATCTCCGTTCACCAATCCCTTAAATGCTCTGATGTAATCGTAGTTTATCAAATATGATTGAATATCCGAGAACTCGTTGTCATAGAACAACTGAGTTGTGTAAGCGGACATACTTGGATTGTATTCGCTCGGAGTGTAATCAACTCTGTAATCCATCCAACCATTGTGTTCGTAAACGTATTCTTTACTTCCGTCTCCGTCAATATCCATTCTTGTAAGCTCATAAGTCGGTCTCTTATAAGTATGGAATGTTCCTACATGACCATAACGGAAGAAATTGTCTCCGTGGTCTTTGTTGTAAGACTCGCTCGATTCCTTAGAGTAAGAACCTGTCAAATTGAATATTACGTTTTGAAGCAAAGAAGAACTTTCTGTAGGGAACTTCTGAGTAAAGTCTCCCATTATCTGATAGCTGTAGCTTTTGCTCTCTGTGTTGTTGTCATTGTTCATCAACATTGAAGAAACAGAACCATTCATGCCAACTCCGTGAATAAACTCTGCATTGATTTGCAATGAACTATTCTTGGAGAAACGGAAATCCAATCCTCCTTCGAGATATATGGAGTTGGACCACAAATTAGGCTTACGACCTACTCTCTCAAAGTCTTGAGCTGTCAAGAACTCGGCAGTGTAATTCACCGCACCTGTTGTAGGGTCATAAACCAACGGATTTTGTTGCAAGTTTGCCAACACATCATCCTTTATCATATAATAACGTCTGTCCTTTGGTCTGATATAAGGGTCTGCAACGTAGGTAACAAATCCTGACAAACGGTATCCTATGATACTGTTTGAAACACCCATTGCATCTGTCTTTTTCAACAAAGGACCTGTAAAATAGAAATCACCTCTGTGGTATCCACGAGTATCCAAAAGCTCTGAAGTTTGGTACTGCAAGAATCCGCTAAACTCGTTTTGAGGTGGTTTCAAGGTGATATTGGTTGCACCTCCTATGGCTTCACCAATACTTGCGGGCGTACCTCCCAAGATTACCTGAATTTCGGCAATCGCTGTTTTAGGAATGTTTACGCTACCTTTCTTTGTTACACCATTGACACGTTGTACCATGTTGCTCTCACCACGAGCACTACCTGCTCCTCCGTCAGAGTCGGTAATACCTCCGACGTTTGCGATGATTGCATCAACCGAATTGGCTGTCATCTTGTCCAAGTCTTCGGACGAAATACGTTTACCCGATTCGGAAGTACCTGTTTCCAAAAGAGGGATTGCATACTCGACAATCTCTACAACATCAAGCATTTCAGATGTTGCGGTCATCTCAATATCACCTCCGCGAGAGAAACCGGTCGCACTAACTTTTACACCTGTCTTTAGGACTGTCTTGTAGCCCATAAAAGTAGCCCTGATATCATACTCGCCCGGTGCCAACGGCTTGATTTGATAGTTACCATCCATGTCTGTTGTACTTCCGCCCATCTGCTGACCTTTCTGTTCAACAATGACATTTACAAATGGCATAGGCTCTTTCGTTGAAGCGTCTATGATTGTACCCGTCAGTACTCCCTGAGAATACAACATCAGACTGGTTGCGAAAAGCAACCCGAGAGTGAAGAATAATTTTCTCAACATACCCATTTTTAATGTATTTTCGTTTGATTTATATTTCACTTTACTTATCATTTGTATGGTCTGTCCAAAATAGCAGAATAAATCACGGCTTTTTTAAGAGAGAACGGCTCATCTTTTTTGTCAGATGGTGTTTCTTCTTTTTTGAAAGCGTCTTTGCAATTATCATCTGTTGCTTCGGCTCGGGCAGACTTTGCAGCTTTTGAAGATTTGGCATAAGCTGCCGCTTGGTATCCCTCATTCATTTCTTCATAGCGATACTCTTCCTCTTCTTTCTCATAAGAAGGGGCAGCCGGACTTTCTTTTGAATTCACCTTTCCGGCAAATTTCACAAAGACTAATGCCAAAAGCAACAAAAATACTATTGTTCCCATATCTATAACAAGCGGCAAAATTAAGCCAAATATCAGACCTTACAAACTTTTTTCGGCAAAATCTTTGCAAGAGAACTCTCAATTCGTTCTCTTGCAAAGATTTATTTTTACTTCTTATTTACTCCTGCCAATGCTTTTTTCTTCTCGGAACGTGTAATTAAAGCGTACGCAACCGGACAAGCAACGCACAAGGAAGCAAATGCACCCACTGCAACACCAACCAACAACGCAAATGCAAATCCTCTTAGAACTTCACCTCCGAATATGAATACTATCAGCAACACCAACAAGGTCGAACCCAAAGTATTGAACGTACGACTTAATGTTTGGTTCATTGCATCATTCATTACCTTTCCGTAAGGAGCTTTCGGATACAACTTCACATTCTCTCTTACTCTGTCAAATACAATCACCGTATCGTTGATTGAGTATCCTATAACGGTAAGAATTGCCGCTATGAAATCTTGATTAACCTCCAAGTTGAAAGGAAGCAATCCGCTGAACAAAGAGAATATTCCGATTGTAATCAGAGCATCGAAAGTCAGAGACACAAGACCTGCCAAACCATATTGCCATCTTCTAAATCTCAAACCGATATATGCAAATATCAATACAAGAGATACCGAAACTGCAATCACAGCCGAGCGTTGAATGTCTTCTGCCATTGTAGGTCCTACGATTTCGGAACTGATTATTCCGAGAGGACTCTTCATTGTGGACTCGAATTGCTCCAATGTTATATCCTTATTTTCAAAGAAGTTCTTTGTTCCTGCATGAAGTTTTGCTATTACTTCTTTCTTTACTGCATCACTGTCTTCTTTAACCTTGTAGTCTGTTGTTATCTTTACTTGGTATGCAGGACCGAAAGTCTTGACTTCGGGAGCAGAACCAAATTCTTTTTGCAACTCATGTCTTACATCGACAGGGTTTACGTCCTTGTCAAATCTCACAACGTAAGTTCTACCTCCCGAAAAGTCAATACCGTAATCCAATCCCTTGAATGCCAAAGAACCTATTGCGATAATTGCCAATGCAGAGGCGATAATGGTTTGTACTTTGTGAGTTCCGACGAAATTAACCTTAGGATTTTCGAGGAAGTGTTGAGTAAACTTGTTGTAGAAGGTAATCTTTTGTTGTCCTTTCTTGCTGCTCAACATTGCCTCGAAGACCAATCTCGAAATAAAGATACTTGAGAACAACGAAGTCAAGATACCAATACACAAAGTTACTGCAAATCCTTGTATAGGACCGCTTCCGAAGTATGCCAACACAATACCTGTCAATAATGTGGTAACGTTACCGTCAATGATTGCAGAATAAGCAACTTTGTATCCGTCTTTGATTGAGGCTCCGACGTTTTTGCCGGAGAGCAACTCTTCTTTGATACGTTCATATATGATAACGTTTGCATCAACCGCCATTGCCATTGTCAAAACAATACCTGCAATACCCGGCAATGTCAAAACAGCTCCTATAGATGCCAAGACACCGAACAAGAAGAAGATATTGACAAGCAAAGCACAGCAAGCAGCGATACCCGCCATATTATAGAAGAATATCATATATATAAATACCAAAGCAAAAGCAACAACGAATGAAATCAAACCTGTACGGATTGACTCAGCTCCCAAAGATGGTCCGACAACTGATTCTTGTACCATTTTTGCAGGGGCTGTCAATTTACCCGACTTTAAGATGTTTGCCAAGTCTTTTGCTTCATCTACGGTAAAGTTTCCTGAAATTTCGGAACGTCCTCCTGTGATTTCACCATTTACTCTCGGTGCAGAATAAACTACATCGTCCAACACAATGGCAATGCTGTTTCCCACATTGCTTCCTGTAATCTTTGCCCACTTACGAGCAGCCTCATCTTTCATTTCCATAGACACAACAGGCTGTCCTTGTTGGTTGAAGTCGCTTCGAGCGTCTGAAATTACATCTCCGTCCAACAAAGCTGTCTTTGCCTTGTTTGTATATTGGAGAACGTACAATTCGTATTCGTTTGTTTTATCTACCGGTTTTGCTCCCCACAAGAACTTCACATCTTGAGGAAGTATCTTGGCAGCACGAGCCAACATTCTGTCAATCTCTGCTCTGTTGGCAGCGGTTGCCGTTCCCACAACACAGCTTTGAAGAGTTCCGTTGTTCAAGTGAGAAAACTTCGAGAACAATGGGTGTGCCTCTTTTTGTTTTGCTGCTGCGTCTTTTTTCTCTGTTTGAAGTGTGGAAGTTTCTGCTGCAACTTCTGTTTCACTCTCGGCATTTTCTGCCAAGGTCTCTTCCTGCTCATCTCCCACATCTGCCAACCACTTGTCGGCAGCTTCCAAAGCCGAGCTTACCTTTGCCAAATCGCCTGCCAACCAGAACTGCAACTGAGCAGAACCCTCCAAAAGGTTGCTAACCCTTTGAGGGTCTTTAATTCCGGGTAACTCGATTGCAATTCTCTCGGTTGCTTCCAACTTTTGGATTGTAGGTTGTGCAACTCCGAACTTGTCGATACGTTTTGACAAAACTTGGAAAGTTCTGTCGTAAGCCTCTGTACACTCCTGACGAATGGCTTTGATGACATCCGAATTTGAAGAATTGGCAGTAATTCCTTTGTCTTTCAACTTCACTCTGAAGAAAGCAGACAAATCGACTTTTGAAGTCTTGGTTACCTCACTGACAGTTCTTTCAAAACAATCAATAAATCTGTCTCCGGTTGCAAGATGGTCTTTTTCTGCCGCAGACACCAATTTGACCAATTCGGGATCGTTCGGGTTGGTTGCAAGATTGGTGAGAACATCCTTGGTGGAAACTTCCATCATGACGTTCATACCGCCTTTTAGGTCCAAGCCCAAATTTACCTCTCTCGCTTTACATTCCTTATAAGAGAACTTTCTTATCCAAAGGAAGTTGTAGGCAGTCTTTTCAGACACCGAATCCAAATAGAAGTTCTCCCTTGCCGTGGCAATGGAATCGAACAATTCTTGTTCAAGTAAAGCATCTCCTTTTGCTAACTCCTTGGCAGCATTTTTGGCAAACTGATTTGTCGCATACTCTTTTGCATTGCTTTCCACCCTCTTGGTAAAGTAGGTGAAAGACAACTGGTAGAGACAAATCAAAGCGAACAATACCGCCACTACTTTAATCGCACCCTTGTTTTGCATATCACTCTATTTAAGTACACATAGTATTTTGAATTTGCAAAGTTAGAATTTTATTTGATATTTTCAGCCATGCAAGCCATTTTTTTTTGCCTCTGTGGTCAAAAAAGTGATTTTTTGCCTCTCAAAGGCTTGTTTTCAGGCTGAACAAAACGCCGTTTCAATCGAACAAAACGCCCTTTTACAAAAATAAATCGCCGATTTATTTTGCCAAAACGCCGTTTCGTTTCAGACCAAATCAAACATCTGGAAAACAATCACATACAACGATTAAAAATTGCTTTCTTTCACGATTTCAAAGCTGTAAATGTCCGACTTGGGAGAAAGTTTTGTCAATCGAAAAGCCAAATCAGACAAGCCATTTTCAAAAAAACGAAGAAAAAAGCACTCTCTTTGCAAAAAAAATGATAGCTTTGCAAACAGAAATAACAATAAAAAATCAAACAATAATGACGGAAAAACTTACAAAATTGTTGAATGACAGTCCTGTAGCACGTTGGTCGGCTCTCATCTTGATAGCCTTGATGATGTTCTTCGGCTACATGTTTGTCGATGTCATGTCTCCATTGAAAGAACTCATAGAAAGTTCTCGCGGATGGAACAGCGGAGTATTCGGAACGTACGCAGCTTCCGAATATATATTAAATGTATGCGGATTTCTCATCATTGCCGGAATTATTCTCGACAAGATGGGAATACGTTTCACCGGAATCTTGTCGGCTTCCTTGATGGTGATTGGAGCAATCATCAAATATATAGGAATATCCGAGTGGTTTCAAGACACCGCATTTTGCGAATGGTTGGGTTCTTGGTGGGTTTCGATGCCTGCAAGTGCCAAAATGGCGAGCTTAGGCTTCATGATTTTCGGTTGTGGCTGCGAAATGGCAGGTACAACTGTTTCAAAATCAATCGCAAAGTGGTTCAAGGGTAAGGAAATGGCTCTTGCAATGGGCTTGGAAATGGCAATCGCTCGTTTGGGAGTGTTCGCCGTAATGTGGATTGCCCCTATCATTGCAAACCAATTCGACAAATCAATCGTTGCACCGGTTGCTTTCTGTGCTTGTTTGTTGTGCATAGGATTGATTTTCTTCATTGTGTTCAGCGTAATGGACAAGAAGTTTGACAAACAGCTCATTGCAGCAGGCTTGGCAACAGAAGAAAAATCACCTGAAGACGAGTTCCATTTGAGCGACTTGGGCAAAGTGTTCAGCAGCAAGATGTTCTGGTTGGTTGCTTTGCTTTGTGTGCTTTACTATTCGGCAATCTTCCCATTCCAAAGGTACGCTCCCGACTTCCTTTCAAAGACTTTGAGCGTCAGTCCCGAGGTCGGAGCCCAGCTGTTCAGCTGTTTCCCAATCCTTGCGATGTGTTTGACACCGCTTTTGGGTATCTTTTTGGATAACAAGGGAAAAGGAGCTTCCATGCTCATGTTCGGAGCAATCATAATGATAGTTTGCCACTTGTGCTTCGCCTTTGTATTGCCTGCATTCCCTAAGCAATGGTTTGCAGTACTTTTGATTGTCGTTTTGGGAGTTAGTTTCTCCTTGGTACCTGCGGCATTGTGGCCAAGCGTTCCAAAAATCATTGACGAAAAAATCCTCGGAAGTGCATACTGTTTGATATTCTGGGTTCAGAACCTCGGACTTTGCTTCGTTCCATTGTTGATTGGAAAGGTTCTTGAAGCAACCGGCGGATACGTTGCACCGATGACCATATTCGCATCGTTCGGAATACTTGCCTTTGTGTTCAGTTTCTTCCTAAAAATTGAAGACAAGAAGAAAGGATACGGACTTGAAAAACCAAATATTGAGAAATAAGTTTCGGCTTTACTAAGATGACGAAGGAGGATTTGCCCTGCAAGTCCTCCTGTTTTTTTGCTTCTTTCTACTGTTTTAAGGCTCTATATTTTCAAAAAATCCGACCAATCTATCAGTCGGTCGCAAATTTTTGAAGCATTCGGGCTTAAAATCGCCATTTTTGGCACTTAACAATCATGTTTGCAGCTAATTAAGTACATTTTTTCTTCGAGTGAATTTTTTCTGTGTTTTGAGTGATTTTTGCCGATTTTGAAGACAAAATGAGCATTTTTTGCCTTCAATTTGGTGTTTTCTCAAAATATTGCAGCAAACACAGGCATGGAGACAGAGACACTTCAACTCAAAAGAGCATAAGGCAGAAAAATTGCAATCAAACGAAAACTCACCTCTTTTCAATGCTTAATTCACTATTTTGCAGCATTGTATGGCAAATAGAAACCCTTGTTTTGCACCAATGGGTCGCAAAACAAGGATAACAGCACCTAAGTCTCTGCAAACAAGTGCAGTAAACCTCAAAACAAGCTCTCTTCTGCCCAAGATTTACTGCACTCCGGATTACTTCCAATCTTCCTCTTCCAAAGTGAAGATGTCGTTTACCGACTTTTGGAAGACGAATGCAATTTTCATCATCACAAGTCCCGAAGGTATATACTTGCCTGCTTCGATTGCATTGATGGTTTGTCGGCTCACTCCCACCCTGTCGGCAAGCTCCTGCTGCGAAATCCTCATCACAGCTCTCTCTACTCTGATGCTATTTTTCATCTCGGGCAGATTTTTTCAACTTATACATTCTGTAATCGAAGATACAGATGAACAAAATGAGGAAAATATAAACATCATAGAGAGAAAACCAAAGGTAAGCAAAGCCATAGAGCAGCAAAGTCGTCAATATCAGCAACAAAGAGCCGACCAACATCGCACTGACAAAGGAACGCTCCCTTATCTGTGTGATATATTCGTCCTCAACCTTGTTTCGGGAGAACGAAGTGAAAATCAATCCGATAAAGAAGATAATCGGAAATAAGGTTGTCTGAAAACTCGTCTTTGTTGTGCAGAACCAAGGATTGCCGTCTGAGGATTGTCCGTCCAAAAAGGGAATACAACCAAATAATGAAATGGTCTGATATTCAAAATCCAAGTCCAAATCTGTCGTCCAAACGACTACAAGATACACAACGCACAAGGCGGTCAATACTCTGCCGATTGGTTTGAAACATCTCGGCAGTAAATACTTCTTTTTCATTGTTATACAATTTTTATGGAGGGTCTTTACCAATCAAAAGCCGACTGCAATAAGACCCTCGGTTAAAATGCAGCGGCGGTATTCGCGAATTATCCGACTGCAAAAGTACAACATATTTTCCAAATCGACAAATATACTTGACATTTTATCGTAAAAATTTGACAAAATCGGCAAAAATATCACCACATCAAGCATCTTTTCAGCAAAAGTAAACATCTGATTTTCAATATCTTCATTTCACAGAAATAAAACGCCGTTTTATTTTGACAAATCGCCGTTCTATCAAAATAAAACGCCGTTCTTTCATCACAAAACGGCGTTTTATTTCTACAACAAAAAGAGGCAGACAATCGCTTGCCTGCCTCGGTGTATATATTCACCAAAGTAAAGCCTACATTTGCTTGGGAATGAGTGATATATTCAACTCTTCCAACTGTGCTTGCGAGATTTCTGACGGGCTTTCTATCATCAAATCTCTTGCTTTGTTGTTCTTAGGGAAGGCGATAAAGTCTCTTATCGTCTCAACTCCTGCAAACATCGAACACATTCGGTCAAATCCGAAAGCAATTCCCCCGTGAGGAGGAGCGCCATACTCAAATGCGTTCAACAAGAAGCCGAATTGTTTCTGTGCTTCTTCTTCGCTAAATCCCAATGCCTTGAACATATCGTTCTGCATCTGCCTGTCATAAATTCGGATTGAGCCTCCGCCAATTTCTGTTCCGTTGATGACAAGGTCATACGCATTTGCACGAACTTCTCCGGGCTTGGTGAAGAGCAAAGGATAGTCTTCTGCTTTGAGGGAAGTGAAAGGGTGATGCTTGGCATAGTAACGTTGTGTTTCTTCGTCCCATTCCAACAAAGGGAAATCGACAACCCACAAAGGTTTGTAGTTGAATGGATCTCTCAATCCGAGACGCGAACCCATTTCGAGACGGAGTGAGCAAAGTGCCGTCTGAGTTTTTTCTCTCTTTCCTGCCATTACGAGAATCAAGTCGCCGGGGTTTGCACCAAATTTCTCGGAAACCTTTTGCAACTGCTCTGTTGTGTAGAACTTATCGACAGAAGATTTGAACGAACCGTCTTCATTATATTTTATGTACACCAATCCGCTTGCTCCGACCTGAGGACGTTTGACAAAGTCGGTAAGTTCGTCAAGCTGTTTGCGAGTATATTTTGCACAACCTTCGGCACAAATTCCCACAACAAGCTCTGCATTGTCAAATACCGAAAATCCGCAACCCTGCATCAACTCATTGAGTTCCACAAACTTCATTTCAAAACGAGTATCGGGCTTGTCGCTTCCGTAATACCTCATCGCATCGGCGTATGTCATTCTCGGAAAATCGCCAATCTCTATTCCCTTCACCTCTTTGAAAAGATATTTCATCAAGCCTTCAAACATCTGCAAGATGTCTTCTTGTTCGACAAAGCTCATTTCGCAATCGACCTGAGTAAATTCGGGCTGACGGTCGGCTCTGAGGTCTTCGTCTCTGAAACATCTGACGATTTGGAAGTAGCGATCGTAACCTGCAACCATCAAAAGCTGCTTGAAGGTTTGAGGAGACTGCGGAAGAGCATAAAATTCGTTTGGATTGACACGGCTCGGAACAACAAAATCTCTCGCACCTTCGGGAGTTGAACGAATAAGGAAAGGAGTTTCTATCTCCATAAACTGTTTGTCGTTCATATAGTTGCGTATCAATATCGACAAACGATGTCTCAACTCGATGTTTTTCCTCACGCAATTTCTCCTGAGGTCGAGATAACGATACTTCATTCTCAATTCCTCGCCTCCGTCTGTGTTGTCCTCGATTGTAAAAGGCGGTGTCTTGGCTTTATTCAAGACAACGATTTTTTCAACCAAGATTTCGATGTCGCCTGTCGGTATATTTTTGTTCTTGTTGCTTCTTTCCGAAACCACGCCTTCAACCTGCAAGACATATTCTCTTCCGAGTGTTCGAGCCATGTTGCACAATTCGGCATTGGTTTCCATATTGAAAACAAGCTGAGTAAGTCCGTAACGGTCGCGAAGGTCAATGAAAGTCATGCCTCCCAAATCTCTCGAACGTTGCAGCCAACCTGCAAGCACAACTCTTTGTCCGCAGGCGTCAAGTCTTAACTCTCCACAAGTATGAGTTCGTAACATATTTATTGTTTTTTGTTCTGATATTGTTTACTAAGGTTAAAGTTCTCGGGATACTTCGCTACCTTGTCCCGATAGAACGCTTCTATTTTTTTGATGTCCTCTTCGTAATTGCCTGTAGGGTAAAAAATCGGACCACTGCCCCCTTGCTTTTTCTCATAGTCCAACCACGCAAGGTAAATCGGCTTTTGAGCTTTCATGGCAATGTGATAAAATCCTTTCTTCCAGCGGTCTGTATATTTGCGAGTGCCTTCGGGAGTGATGATTATTGAAAAGTCATCGCTCTCTTGAAGTTTCTTCACAGCCTCTTCAACCATTCCCGCTCCCTTTTTTCTATCTACCGGAACACCTCCGAGAGCCTTCAAAACAGGACCGAGAGGGAAGAAAAACAATTCCTTCTTTATGAAAAAATGAGCATTGACTCCCAATTTCCACAAGCCGCAACGTCCCCACACGAAGTCCCACATAGAAGTATGAGGGGCTTCGATAAAGACGCAATTCTTCATTTGGGGTTCAGGTTCGCCTATCAACTTCCAGCCTCCGAGCCACATCAAAAAATCTGCAAACCTTTTCATTGTTTTTATTTTACGATTGAGTAGGTGTCTTGTGCAATTACAAGCTCCTCATCGGTTGTAACAGAAAGGATTTTCACCCTGCTGCCGGTCTTGGATATGATTCCGTCCTTGCCAGCCATTGCTTCGTTCTGCTCGGTGTCGATTTCAGCTCCGAGAAACTCCAATCCCCTGCAAATTTCCTGCCTTTGCCACCAAGCATTCTCGCCAATACCGCCTGTAAACAAGATTATATCAACTCCACCCATTGCTGCAGCGTACGCACCTATGTATTTCTTCACTCTGTATGCGAACATATCGAAAGCATACGTCTCTCTCTGCTTTCCTTCTCTCTTTCCTGCCATTATGTCTCTCATATCGACAACGCCTCCCGTAATTCCGTTCAAGCCGCACTTCTTGTTGATGAAGTTGTTCATCTCTTTGATTGACATATTCTCCTTTTCGGCAATATATAATAGCACTCCCAAGTCCAAATCTCCGCAACGAGAACCCATTATCAAGCCTTCGACAGGAGTAAATCCCATAGATGTATCGACACTCTTGCCATTCTTCACAGCACATATTGATGCTCCCGAGCCAAGGTGGCAAGATATTATCTTTGAATTGTTGATATCCATTCCTGCCATTTGAGCTGCCTTTGGTGCAACGAACCTGTGAGAAGTTCCGTGGAAGCCGTAGCGTCTTATTTTGTCGCTTTGATAATACTCGTAAGGGATTGCGTACAAGTATGCTTCTTCCGGCATGGTTTGATGGAACGATGTGTCAAACACAGCGACCTGTAGAACGCCCGGCAATATGGCTTCCATTGCCTCGATGCCCTGAAGGTTTGCAGGATTGTGCAAAGGAGCCAAGGCAAACAACTCTCTTATTTGCTCTTTCACCTTTTGGTCAATCAAAACAGATTGTTTGAATATTTCTCCTCCGTGAGCTACTCTGTGTCCGCAGGCATTTATTTCTTCCAAAGAGGAAATCACTCCCATTTTGGGGTCAATCAAAGCGTCCAACACAAGTTTTATTCCACATTTGTGGTCAGGTATCGGCGTTTTTGTGTAATATTTCTCTTTGCCTGCAGGTTTGTGAGTAAATTCTCCCATTTCCAAACCTATTCTTTCCAACAATCCTTTTGCCATTACGCAGGCGTTGTTATCCATGTCTATCAGTTGATACTTGATAGAGCTGCTTCCGCAGTTTAAGACTAATATTTTCATCACGTTTATGTTTTGTTGTTCTACTTATTCTATATTTTGTACGTTTGTTCTCTCAAATTATTTTTGTTTGATGTTCAATTTTTGATACACTTGCTCCAAACTGATGTGGTCATCGGTCATTATCAGCAATTTATCCTTCGATTGCAGATGAGTTTTGCCTGTTGGAACAAAGTATTTGTCCTCTCTTTTGACCATGACTGCAAGAGAATTTTCGGGCAACTTAATATCCATCAGTCTGTTTCCGCTTTCAAACGACCCTTCTTCAAGTTCCACCTCTGCCAAAACGGTCTTTATGTCGCTCGAAATGTCAATATCAAAATCTTTGAGCGTGTTTTCTTTTTTTGCTTTCTCTGCCAAGCCAAGCCATGAGGCAACAAGCGGCAACGATGTGCCTTGAACCAAAAGCGAAACCAAGGTACAGAGAAAGACAATGTTGAAAATTATCCTTGCTCCCTCAACCTGCTGAGCCAAAGGCATGATTGCAAAAATTATCGGCACTGCTCCCCTCAACCCTACCCAAGAGACGTAAGTTTTATCCTTCAATGTCATCTTCCTAAACGGCAAAAGGCTCAAAAAAACTGCCAAAGGTCGGGTGAAAAATATCATCAAAAGGCTTATTATCAGCCCGGGAACTATAATCGGAACAAGCTCGTGAGGATTGACAAGCAGCCCGAGAGTGAGGAACATTATGAGTTGAAAGAGCCAAGCCAAGCCTTCAAAAAACTTCATCGAAGACCGCTTGTGTACAAACTTTGAATTGCCGATTACCAATCCTCCTATATACACTGCAAGATAGCCGTTGCCTTGCAGAAAATAGGTTGAGGAAAAAATGAAGATGCAGAAGGTGAACACCAAAATTGGATAGAGTGCATCGTTTCCTATCTTTATGCGATTGATTACCCACACCGCAAATTTTCCGAGCAGAAATCCCACTATCGCTCCGATGACTATTTGCATAAGAAGCTGCAAAACAATCACCTGCCATGCCGAAACAGCACCTTTGCTCATTGCTCCGAGTATGGTTACCACAAGCATATATGCCATTGGGTCGTTGCTTCCGCTTTCAAGCTCCAACATAGGACGAAGGTTGTGCTTCAAATTGAGGTTCTTGCCTCTCAAAATAGAAAAAACCGATGCCGAATCGGTCGATGCCATTGTGGAAGCCAGAAGCAAAGATGCCACAAAGCCTATACCGGCAGCAGGAAGTGTCTTGCCGAGAACAAACCATATCACAACTCCCGTAAGGAGTGCGGTGAGCAAAACCCCTATGGTAGAGAGTATAATCCCCTGAAACATTATGGGTTTGACCTCCGAGAGCTTTGTATCCATGCCTCCGGAAAACAAAATGATGCAAAGAGCCACCGTTCCGATTGCCTGTGCCACATAAATGTTGTCAAATTGTATCCCCAAGCCGTCCGAACCGCACAACATACCGACTGCAAGGAACAAAAGCAAAGCCGGAACGCCCAACTTCGAGCTTGCCTTTCCTGCAAAGACGCTCAGGAAAAACAAAACCGACAAAACCAAAAGTATTACCTCTGTCTGTATTGCCATGTTTTGAACTTTATCTTGCAAAGATAAGATAAAAATGTGTTTTATTGTTCAATTTGTTCGAGATATGTGGCAAATTCTTTCACAAATTGTGCAGGTTTATCGACAAATACCCAGTGTGAGGCGTCTTTTATGGTGATTATTTGTGAGTTTTGGTACAAATCGGAAAACAAGTGCAAGTCTTGCTCCAAGGTAAACTCGCTTTTGTCTCCGCGAATGAGCAAAACAGGTAGTTTGCAGGTACTTAGAGCTACTTCTCCTGCCACTTCGCTCATGTATTTTGCCATCATCGGAGCATTGCTTTTCCACCTTAGCAAATTATTACGCCGTTTTGGCAAAATAGAACGGCGTTTTATTTTGACAAAACGCCGTTTTGTCGCAGCAAAAGGGCGTTTTATTTTTTGGTGTTCGACACTCACGTTTTGCATAAGCAGAGCCAACCAACCCTTATCGCTCACAAAGCTCTTGAAATGAGAGAGTAAGTCGCTCCTGTTGGCAAACAATGAAAGGTTTGTGCGACTTATCAAATCGGCTATTCCTCCGCTTTTGCACAAATCAGGATAGGCTTTGGGAAGTATGTCGATTATCACAGCCGATTGGTAGTCGTCGGGATACAAATCGAGCATTGTCATGACAATTTTTCCTCCCATCGAATGCCCTGCAAGAATTGGTTTGCCGCAAGAGTGATTTGCAAGAAAATCATGAAGAAACCTTGCCATCGATTGGTAAGAAAACATATCGGTATGAAAGCTCCTGCCATGGTTTGGCAAATCGGGTATGATGACATGATAACCTATGTCTGCCAAGTACTTACCCACATTGAGCCAATGCTCGCTCATGCCGAGCCAACCGTGAACAATCATCAGTGTTCTGCCCTCAAAAGAGCCGAGTTCTCTATAAAAGAAATTCATTTGTTCGATTTTGGTGTTACGCTCGGCAAAATTACAAAACAAAAATCTTTTTTCGGCAACACAAGTCGGTGTTTTTCAAAGACAAACGCATGAAGTGAAACAGCAGAAGCAAAAAAAATCTTTTTTTCTTATGGGAATTTGAGAAAAAAGTCTTAGCTTTGCAGAATAAAAATAATGTTCGACGGATATGGAATACATTACTATTATCATTTTCGCTGTATTTGTGAATAATGTCATCTTGTCCCAATTTTTGGGAATTTGCCCTTTCTTGGGCGTTTCGACCAAGGTAAGCACCGCAGCAGGCATGGGAGCGGCAGTTGTCTTTGTCATG
>JAEDJL010000003.1 GCA_016296345.1 Bacteroidales bacterium
GAATTTCGCTAATTACCAAATTTTCAATGAATTATATTTCATAGAACTCACGTTAATTTTCTACTGAGCACAAGAACAGCTGAACGCAAGTACGAAAGCGGTATATCTTTACTAAACAAAAAAGCCTCGAAGTCTTTTCGGACTTCGAGGCAACGATATTACGAGATTATTTTTCTCCGATTTACTACAACAAGTCTGCGTTGTATTTTGTCAAGCTCTCCAAAGCGTTGGTCTTAACGTTGATATAATCTGTTACGCCTTGGGCATTGAAGCTCTCCATGTTATCGACAGGGTTTCCTGCAACGACGATGTGCTTGAAGTTTCCTTTCAACAAAGGAAGCGCTCCTGCAACCAATTCAGGGTATTCGTCATCTGAGGAACACAAAACAACGACATCAGCCTTCGAATCGATTGCTGCCTTCGCTCCTTCCTCAGGTGTTGCAAATCCTACGTTGTCCAAAATTTCGTAAGATACCAATCCGAAGAAGTTGCTTGAGAATTGTGAACGGGCTTTTCTCATTGCAAGATTTCCGTAGGTTAAAAGGAATACCTTTGGTGTCTTTTCGGAGTTTTCGCTCTGCATTCTCAACTCTTCAAACGGCTCTGCCAAACGGTTGCATGGCAATGCTTTGATTTCGTTGCCCGTAACCTTGCAACAATCGCACTCTTTCTTCTCGATGACAGGCTTCTTCTCTGTAAGGTTAGGGTATTGGTTTGTTCCCAAAATTGTTGTTTTTCTCATGGCAACGTCTTTTGCTCTCTTGCTTGCTGTTTCTGCAATAGCATCTTGAACAATGCCTGCCTTGATTGCTTCAACAAATCCACCCTTTTCCTCAATGTCTTTGAAAATCTCCCAAGCCTTTTCTGCCAAAGCGTTGGTTAGGTTTTCTATATAGTAAGAACCTGCTGCCGGATCGACAACTTTGTCCAAATAAGACTCTTCTTTCAAAAGTATTTGTTGGTTTGTGGCAATACGGGTCGAGAACTCGTCTGCTTTTTTGTAAGCCACATCAAAAGGATATACCGAAATAGAGTCAGCACCTGCAACAGCGGCACTCATTGTTTCGGTTGTTGTTCTCAACATATTGACGTATGGGTCATAGATTGTCTTGTTGTAGAACGAGCTTTCGGTGTGTATGTGCAATTCGTATGCTGTTTGGCATTTAGGATTGTACTGTTCAACGATTTTAGTCCACAAAAGTCTTGCTGCTCTCAGCTTTGCAATCTCCATAAAGTAGTTGCTGCCTGTTGCAAACGAGAATACCATTCTGTATCCCACCGAGTGAGCTGCCACTCCTCTGCTTGTGAGGTTGTACATGTACTCATTGGCAGCCGAAAGTGTGTATGCCAACTCTTGAACTATCGCTGCACCGGCGTTATTGAACACATTACCATTTACGGTTACCACATCAAATGCAGGAATGTTCTCTCTGACCATTTGCATTATCGTTATCATTTCTTCGTAACGCTTTTCCAAGCCGCCACCGCAAAATTCGCCTTTTCTCAACGCACAAGTGTAAGGGTCAAAGCCGATTGAGCCTTCGACTTTGCTGCAATCAATACCCAAAGTCTTCACATAGTCGATAAACAACTTCATTGTCTGAACGTAATCTTCCGACTTGATGAAGTTAATCTTCACTGCAGTAAGGTCAATGTCCTTCAACAAGGCTTTCATGTCCTCTGCTGTCTTGACGTTCTTTGCAACCAAGCCAAAAGATGTTACTCCTCTCTTTATGCCTGCCAAAGCTATTGCATTGGCTGTTGCAATGTCGCATTCCTTAACGTCCTGACGAATGTCCCATGCGTTGGTTTGTTTTTTGTAACCTCTGACAAAAGGAGCTTGACCGGGGTTTCCGTTAAGGTATTCCAAGGTTGCCAAATCCTCAGCCCTGTAATATGGTTTTACATTGAAGCCTTCCAATGTTTTCCACACCAATTTTTTATCGTAATCCGCACCTTTGAGGTCTTTTGCGATTACTTCTTCCCATTCTTTGGTTGTTACCTCGGGAAATTCCGCAAATAACTTATTATTTTCCATTATCTTTTAAGTGTTTATTTTCGCCTTTATCAGTCTGCAAAGTTATAAAGATTTTGCTACATGGCACAATATTTTGTCAAAAAAGTGCTTTGTCCGAAACAAAAAGCCTGAAAAGAAGCTCCGCACGCTCGAGATAAAACTCAAACAATGCGGAGACATGAGTATATTAACCTAAATAAAACGCATCAAAAGCTCCTATCAAGCTCCTGTCAGTTCCTTTACTTTTGCGGCATCTGCGGCCTGACCTGCCTTATCGCCAAGTTTACCCTTTGTGTTAGCCCTATATTTGTAAGCATTGACGTGTTTAGGGTTTATTTCTATCGCTTTGTCAAAATCAGCCAAGGCTTCCTTGAATTTATTGCTCTTAAACAATGCCACACCTCTGTTATAATAGTAGTTTACATTGGCTGCATCGATTGCCAAAAGCTTGGTATAGTCTTCTGCTTCTTCGGCAAATTTTTTCAACATCTTGTTGCACTGAGCTCTCGAGGTGTATAGCTTTTCTGTTGTCATGCCCAACTGTTCTGCCTTGGTAAAATCGGCTATTGCTGCGGCGATGCTTTCGGGTGTTTTCAAGGAGTATTGTGCAAATCCTCTGTCATAGAAGAAGTTTGCGTCCTCTTTCATTGCTATTGCGGTGGTAAGGTCGGCTATGACTGCATTCCAATCTTTTTGGATTGCGTATGCCGATGCTCTGTTGGTTAAAGCGTCCATGTTACTTGGCTCTATTGCCAACACAGCCGTCAAATCGGCAATATAATTCGCATAATCCTTGTTTATCATTCTTGCTTGTGCCTTGCTCAACATTGCAGGCACGTCTCCGGGAGCAGACTTCAAGTATTCGTCATAGTCTTTGATTGCAAAATCTGCCTCATTCATTTCTAAATAAGCATTTGCTCTGAAAAGATATGCCGCAGGTGTTACAGTGTTCTTTTGAAGGAACGCACTCAAAGCCTCCACTGCCTTTTGGTAGTTCTTCAAATTGTAGTTGGCAATTCCCTCATAATAGTCGGCAAACTCCCAATTAGGAACTTCTGCCCTGCACTCTGACATTTTGGCAAGCATTCCGCTCCAATCCTTTGCCTGATTGAGTGTCGAATAAGTGTCAATCCATTTGTTTGTGTTCTCCGCCTCGCTGTTGTTTTGTGCAAAAGCACCCCAAGAAAACAAAGCAAGACACAATGTTGAAATCGTTTTTTTCATATCTTCTATACTGTTGGTTTTTAATATCTTACAATCGCCAAAATAAAACGGCGTTTCACTGCGACAAAACGGCGTTTTGTCAAAATAAATCGGCGTTTTATTTTGCTGAAACGGCGATTTATTTTCATGCCTTCGCACCTTGGCTTCACAAGGTCAAACGCTGCAACATTTATTCTTATTGCCTACAAATTGAATTTTATATATGTGATAGGCTTTCCCTCTTTGAGGTACATACTTTCGTAAAACGTCTGAATATTTCTCACATCTTCCGAAAAATCAGAGCCATACAAGTCGTCGGTGTGGTACAACACCTTTCGGGAAGAAGGAATGAGAACCTCGTTAAGGGTAAAATCGTACAGCTCTGCCGAATCTGTTTTGAGGTGAACGACGCCCTGCGGTTTCAAAACCTTGGAATAGAGCGACAAGAAGCGTTCCGAGGTCAGCCTTTTGTTAGGTTTTTTGAGCTGAGGGTCGGGAAAAGTTATCCAAATCTCATCTACTTCGTTCTCATCGAAGTAATAGTTAATCATCTGTATGTGAGAACGAATGAAAGCGACATTTTTCATCTGCTCTTCGTTCGATGTCTTGCAACCTCTCCACAAACGAGCGCCCTTGATGTCAATACCTATAAAATTCTTTTGAGGATACTTCCTTGCCAAACCGACGGTATATTCCCCCTTTCCGCAACCAAGCTCCAACACAATGGGATTGTCGTTTGCAAAAAACTCCTCTCTCCATTTTCCTTTCAGGGAACACTGTCCCGACTGCTTCATCTGTTCAAACGAAATCTGAATAAGATTGTCAAACGTGGCATTCTCGGCAAAGCGAGCCAACTTATTTTTACCCATATCAGCGTAATCCTTTTACTTTTGAGTGAACTGCAACAAAATCTTTGAGATAAAACGGCTCGAAATATGCCGTGTCGGCAAAGTCTTTCTTCAAAAACTTCTCGTGAGCAAGCCTTGCCATATACCGAGACGACAAACGAATATCATCATCGTAGAAAAAACCGGACTTATTCTTGAAAAGCTCCTTGGTTTTGCCTGCACCGTCGCCCACAAGCAGCACCTTGTCATTCTCGGAGAAAAACTCATCATAAAAATCTTCGCACAACACATCGGCACTGCACCCTCTCACAACATTCATATCACAATCGAAAATCTTGGCATAAACCTCCATTCTTCTGGCATCAATCATCGCAATCACAAAACAATCATTGTGTTTTTCGTGTGCTGCGAAAGCCAAAATATCCGGGGTATCTATTGTAATAACAGGCACAGAAAGAGCGTATGCCAAGCCCTTTGCGGTCGATGAACCAATCCTCAAACCCGTATAAGACCCCGGACCGATTGAAAGAGCGACCGCAACAATATCGCCATAGCTCACACCATTGTCTTTCAACAGACAATCAATCAACACATTCAGCATTGCAGAATGAGAATTTGGCACATCGCTCTCTTTGAAAGCCACAACCCTGTTGTCAAGCGACAAAGCCACCGAACAAATCGAAGTTGCAGTCTCAATCAACAGCATATAACCATCACAAGTCTTCTTTTCCATTGTTTCAAATCAAATAAAACGCCGTTTTGGCGGCAAAATTAAAGAAAAAAAGCCAAATAATTGGTCAATTCAAAACTTATTCGTAATTTTGCACTCGCAAAGCCCGAGTGGTGGAATTGGTAGACACGCCACTTTGAGGGGGTGGTGTCGGTTTCGACGTGCAAGTTCAAGTCTTGTCTCGGGTACATTTTTCATGGTATTTATTGAAACGCTTGTGTCTTTCGACCAAGCGTTTTTTTGTATCTTTTGTTTGGAGTTATGATTACTTACGGCGATTTTTTGGAACAAAAACAGATTGACACAATTGTGCGAACCATCGAAGCAGGTGGCATAATCATCATTCCCACAGATAGTTTCTATTGTTTCGTTTGCGACATCAACAATCACAAAGCCGCTCAGAGGCTTGCAAGTCTTAAAAACAAAAAAATAGAAAAGGCAAGCTTTTCAATCCTTTGCAGTAACATTTCTCAGGCTTCCGAATACACCAAACCTCTTACCAAGGAACAATTCATCACCTTGAAGAAAAACACTCCCGGAGCCTTCACTTTTATCTTTCAAGCCTCAAACAAAGTACCCAAAATCTTCCTCACAAAAAAGCGAACCATAGGAATAAGAATACCAAACTGCAAGATAGCAACCCAAATTGCCGAAGCAATGCAGCGACCGCTGCTCATAAGCTCTGTAAACCACCTTTGCCAAGAAGAAGACGACTATGCAAACGGAGAACTTCTCGAAGAAAAATACATTCATGACGTGGAATTTGTCGTAGAGAGCGACATACCCTCACATCTGCCCTCAACAGTTGTCGATTATACCGACCAAGAACCGCAAATCGTACGTCAAGGAATGGCAACTCTCGAACTATGAGAACAAGTCTTCTGTTTATACTCCTAATCTGCCCTCTTGCAAGTATGTCTCAAATAAAGAACTTGCAAGATATTGCAATGGAGTATGTGAAAGGCGGACAATTCAAGCAGGCAACAGAATTTATTTCACAGACAGAGCAACTTGACGCCGACAGTGCAGAAGCCCTTCTGACAATCAAGGCATATTGTTACTACAAGCTAAGAAACAACAAAGAAGCACGCCAAACCCTTGCAACAATAGAAAGTTACGACATATCCACACCCGAAAGCGACATACTGAACCTACATTACATCAACACAGACAAGGACTTCAACCTGCTCAAAGAGCGAAGCACAGAACTCTTGGAGCAAGACCCTCAAGTGTTTTACAACTCTCTGAAAATCCTTTCCGAAAAAGACCTCCGCAACATGGCGCAAAACTTGGAAAACAACATCAACACACTTGACGAAGACGAAGTTTTCGGCAACAAAACAGCCCTTGCAGTCATGTACTTTGCCCTTTCGGACTACTCTCGCTGCTACAACGCACTCTCAAATGCCATAGAAGACTACCCGACAGGCTTTTCATATTATATGATGGGTAAGATAAAAACACAAACGCAAGAATACATCTCGGCAACAGCCTACTTCAACCAAGCCGAAGCAGCAAATTTCAAAACCCTTTCGCTCTACAAAGACCGCAGCACGGCAAAAGGTCTCGGACAAGACTACAAAGGAGCGATAGAAGACCTTGATATATGCCTGCAATATGAACCCTCGGCAGAGTTATACTACCTCAGGGCAACCGCATACACCGCCTTGATGGAATACACACAAGCTCTGCAAGACATAAACACCGCCATATCAATCGAAGACACCGTTGCACAATACCACAATCAGAAAGGAATAATCCAAACCAACATAGGAAATTATGCAGAAGCCATAATGGACTTTCAAACCGCCATGAGGCTGAACCCGAACCTCAACTACATTGACAACAATCTTGCAATAGCACTCGAAAAAGCAGGATTTACCGAGCAAGCCGTGGCACATTACCAAAAGAGCATCAAACGCCACCCCGACCATGCCGACAGTTACTTCAACCTCGGCAGGATTGCATACGACAAAGGCAACTACAAGCAAGCCGCAAAGCTGCTGTTGAGAGCCAACGACCTCAATCCACGCTATGCAGACACCCAATACCTGTTGGGAATGGCATACATAAAAATCGGAAAAGCCGACCAAGGCTGCTTCTATCTCAACATGGCACAAGAAAACGGCAGCCAGCAAGCCTCACAAGCCATACAAACCCACTGCAACGCCAATCCCGAACCCCAAACTCCCGAAAAATATTAAATCAAACTACCATTAAAATACCTACCACGGCACTCCATAATCGCAACACGCAGTTTCTGACAAATGCAAAACCGTATTGTCGGGAATGATGTTTGCTTTTATCAGCTTGTTTTGGTAAGTGTGTCTTATGGAAGGGCTTTCCAATTCTTCTCTTCTTGCTTTTGCCATATCCAAATACTCTTGCTCTTTTTCCAAGCCAAGAAATCTTCTCCCCAAAAGGCTTGCTGCCACACCGGTTGTGCCACTTCCGCAAAAGGGATCAAGTATCCACTCGTTTTCTCTTGTGCTTGCCTGAATGATACGAGATAACAGGGCAAGAGGTTTTTGTGTCGGGTGCTTGCCTTGCGATTTTTCCCAAGTTGAAACAGCCGACAGTTTCCACACATCGGTCATTTGTTTTCCATAGTTGAGACTTTTCATCAACCGGTAGTCGTAATAATGTGGTACTTTGGCATCTTTTCTTGCCCAAATCACAAATTCGGTCGAGTGAGTGAAGTATCGGCAAGATATATTGGGAGGTGGATTGGTTTTTACCCAAGTAATTATGTTCAATATCTTAAATCCGAGAGCTGTCAGTTGTTGTTGAACGCTGAAAATGTTATGATGAGTTCCGCAAATCCAGATTGTACCGCTGTCTTTCAAGTGATTTCTGCACCTATACAGCCATTCAAAGTTGAAAGTGTCCATATCCGAAACAGAAGTCGGCTTATCCCACTGTCCTTTATCGACACAAACGATTTTTCCTGCATGACAGCTTATTCCTCCGCTTGAAAGGAAATACGGAGGGTCTGCAAAAATACAGTCAAACTTGAATTCAAACTCATCAAGTAAAGTTTTACAGTCGCCTTTTAGCAAAGTAAAATCCCTGTTCTTAGACTTGTAGTAAGAAGTCAGCATTATTGCTCTTTCTTTAGCTCATTTATAAAATCAACAAGACTTGTGAAGTTATAAACTCGCGGAATGTCCGCATAGGCTTCTGATAATTTTGTTCTCGCAGACCGCCAGCCTCTGCCATCTGTAACCCATACAAATTCAAAACCCTCAACCGAGTTTATTTTCTCTGCCAATTCTCTGAAAGAACGAGCGACTTCGTTGAGCTTTGAGCCACCCGAATTGAAGAAATTCACCTCTGCAAGAAACGTTGTCCCTTTTGAGGATACCACAAAGTCGAAACGCTTTTCATCGTCGCCAAGAACCTTTTGCACCTGCTCAAACTCATGAGATGATACTTCGGTTCTATACTTTATACCTTCGTTTTCAAATCTCTTTGCGAGCAAACGTTCGGTTATGTGTCCGCTTCTGTTTTTTCTTGCATTGGTATCCAAACCTGTTTCTACGCCAAAAACATAATCTACAAGGTTGTGGATTTCTTCATTTCTGAATACGTCTGCCAATCCTGTCTTTTCGAGAAACTTAATCACGCCCTCAACAGAAGTAAAAAGCGAACAAACCTTGCAGACTTGCCCGTTGTCGTCAATAAATGTTCTGTTTTCTTTCCTCCTTGTGGCAATCAGTATATCCAAAGCATCAAAAACACTTTTGTCTCTTTGCCAAAGCAATTCGACAGCCTTTTTCAAGTCTTGCTTTCCCAAAAGATAGTTCAACGAATTGAGGCTTATTTCCACCTGCTCGACATTTGAGCGAATTTTGTCGAAGTCCGAATAGAAGTCAAGCGACAGATTGCTTTCCAAAAGCTGCGACATAAACTTTTCAAAGTCCTTTTCCATATTTCAAATCTTTATTTAAGCATAGAATACGCTTGTTCTTTTTCTGCAACAAGGCAAGTTTGCACCATTTCGGCAGCATTTTGTGTTTGAGAATAGTTGTATCCGAAGTTTCTCACGAGGATTTCAGTCAATTTTCCTCGCTTTGAGCCTACGGAATTGATACTTCTCGATGCCAAAACTCTGTGAATGTCATAAGAATGGTACAATTCATCAAAGAAATTATCTGATTTTACGGCAGCCTTGGGGTCAGAATTGCTCAACATAAAAGTATATCCGGCTTGCGAAACCTTGTCGCAAAATTGTTTAAGCCTCTTTTGCTCCAAATCGTCGAAGTCTTCTTTGGAGTAATCGGTAAAAGAAGATGTGCTTGTCAAAGGTCGATATGGCGGATCGAAATAAAAGAAAGTATTTCCCTCGGCTTTCGGAAATGTTTGTTCAAAATCATCTGTGATTATCTCGACTTTTTGCAATAGTTCGCTGTCTTGCATTATCGTTTCCTTGCAACAAATCTGAGGATTGCGATACCTGCCGAAAGGCACGTTGAATTGACCGCTTTTATTGACCCTGTAAAGTCCGTTAAAACAAGTCTTGTTCAGAAAAATAAACAATGTAGTATTCTCAATGTCAGAAAGATTTTTGCAATTATACCTTTGCCTTGCCTGCAAGAAGTATTCCTTTCGTTTTTCTTCCGTTTCCAAACCAAGATAGCTGCTTTCAAGCTCTTCAAGAGAGCGTATCAAATCACCGGCATGGTCTCTCACTGTGAGATAACACCTCATCAAATCAGGATTTATGTCATTTATCACAGCAGAATGAATATTTTCAAAATGCTGAAGCATAAAAAACAACATAGCACCGCCTCCCACAAAAGGTTCTATGTACTTTACCTTCTCCCAACGACAGAAATCTTGTGGCAAAAGGCTGTTTATCTGTTCGATAAGTTGCGTTTTGCCACCAACCCACTTGATAAAAGGCTTAGCTTTCGGCTTCAACATATTGTTATCACTACTTTTGCGTTTGCTATTGCTTGCATATATCTTTCCTTTTGCAAAGATAGAGATTTTATTTCGACAAGCAAAGTCGGCAAGAGGGTTATTAAAAACTGCTCTTGCCGACTTTGGCTATTTTGTTTCTTAATTGAGAGGGGTTATTCTTCGTTGTGGTCGTGGTTGCAGCCTTCCGAATGGGTGTGTTCGTGAGAGTGCGAACAGCCGCTGTCAAGTCCTTTGGCTGTATTCTTGCAACAAGCCGGCAGGTGTTCGATTGCTCGCTTGTTTGCTTGGTGGTGTTCGGTCTCAAAGCCTGCCTTGGCAAGGGCTTTCTCTATTTTGTCCTGATTGGTCTTCTTTTCGTTATAGGTAACCAAGACCGATTTTGTTACAGAGTTGATTTGAAAACTCTCCACTCCCCTTTCGTATGCCAAAGTCTTCTCTATGATTGGGTCAGACTCCGAACAGCAGTATTTGGGAAGCGATATTTGAACTGTAACTTCCTGAGCCATTGCTCCCATTGCTCCGATTAGTGCAAAGATGCACGCCAAAAATAATTTCTTCATTTGTGTTTGATTTTTTGTTATTTGTACTCCTATTTCTAACTCGCCGTTTTGGCAAAATAAAACGCCGTTTTATTTCAGCAAAACGCCGTTTCAGTCGGACAAAACGGCGTTTTATTTTGTCATATCTTCACAACAGCTTATCTACTTGATATTCAGCCTCAATCCAAGATAAAACAAACGTCCCATAACGGGTGCATAGACCACCGAAGCGTCAAAGTGTTGTGTGAAAGGTTGGTCTGCACCGAACACAGGGGTGTCTTGCTTGTAGTCGGTGAGGTTTTCCGCTCCCACATAGACGTCAAAATTCTTGAACTTGCGGGTTATCTGTGCCAACATATAGATATATCCGGGTGCATACTCCTTGTCGTAGCCCACATTGAGCGGTACTCTCTGCTTTCCGTTGAATTGGGTTGTCAAGTCGAACATCCATTTGTCATACTTGGTCTTGTAGGACAATACAACCAAGCCTTTCCACTTTGAAACGTAAGGTTTTTGCATCAACTCTCCGTGATAGGTTGTCATAACGTCGTTATACCTTCCTGCCAAGCTGATATTAAATCCCTCCAACGGCTCTATGTTGATGTCAAGTTGGGCTGCATTGGAATAACTCTTGCCATCGAGGTTATAAAACCACACTTGGTTTGCGTTCTTGTCATAATCCACAACCACCTGATTGACGAAATTGGTGTGGTAATAGTCCAATGCTATTGACATTTCCCTGTCTCCCCAAATCTTAATGGTTTGTGAAAGGTTCAATCCTCCGTTCCATGCTTCTTCCATACCGAGTTTCTCTTCTATCTTGATGTCTCTCGAAGATGCAAGCAAGCCAAAGTTGTCTGCAATGAGGTTTGCACTTCTGAAACCCTTGCCTGCTGCTCCTCGGAATATCAAGTCGTCGGTAATTTTCCAACGAAAATGGAAACGAGGCGTGAAGATGTGTTTCTCATAGAAAGAGTTGTAGTCATATCTCGCACCGAGAGTAGCCACAAACTTGTTGGCATACTTGAAATTAAACTGACCGAATACACCGGGAACAACTTCCTGTTTGAAGAATTTATCTTTCATTCCCTCAATGTTTGATTGGAAAACCTCTGAACCAAGATATGGTCGGCTGAAAAGGTCTTCCCTTGTGTCCGAATAGCGGAAACTTGCACCAAAATCAACAGTATGTCCTGCCCAAATCTCGCTATTTACAAGCACATTGGCATAAACATCGCCCTCAGTGCCTTTGTAGTTGGTCAATCCGTAGTAGGCGTCTTGCTTAAAGTAGGTTGCAGAGAGCTGAGTGCCGAATGAGGAAGCGTTATTTAGCGGAGCGCCGTTCTTAGTAAAGAAGTGAATGCGGTCGGTTGTGCCTCCGAGACCATAAATCGTGCTGTCGCCTCTCATATCCTTGGTAAAGTTCATGTCTCCTCCCACCCTGTCTTCGTGAGTGTAGTTAATCATAGTCTGAGAGCAAATTCCGTTCGGCACTTCGTACGTCCAGCGGTTTGCAAAGTTGATTTGGGTCTGCTTGGGATAGTCCATAAATCCGTCGCCATGGGGATATCCGTTTCTCGTTCCAAGATGGTCAAACGCCTTGAAACGATTTGTTGTGGCGTATGCAAAAACGCCTGTGGAGAGATGGTCATTGATTATGAAATTTGCCTTTGCACTCAATTCGCTTTTAAGCTCATTGTTTACGTAAGCGTTCAAAGAGAACAAGTCTCCTTTGTTTGGCTTTTCGTATTCGAGGTCTATGATTCCCGTAATGGTCTCATAGCCGTGCTTTACGGTGGCTACGCCTTTGCTTACGGAGATACTCTCCATCCAATTACCGGGAACGTATCCCAAACCGAAAGGTGCGGACAATCCTCTGAGAAATGGCATATTTTCTAATAACAGTTGCGAATATACTCCGGTCAATCCCAAGAGCTGAATTTGCTTGCTGCCGCTCACAGCGTCCGAATAGCCCACATCAACCGAAGCAGAATTTTCAAAACTCTCCCCAAGGTTGCAACAAGCAAGGTGTTTGAGACCCTCAGCCGAGATTATCTCTTTTTGTTCCAAGCTCATTTTGGACATAAAGCTGCTCTTCATTCTCTCCTTTACCTCAACCACATTGAGCATTTCGGCAGAGAGCTGCATGGCTACCGATATTTCTGTTTTGTTTGCAACTTCCACTGTGTCGTTTTTGTAACCTGTGAAGCTGAAAACCAACTTTGTGTGTTTGTTGTTCTTTTTCTCTATTTTGAAATTGCCGTCTATGTCGGTGATTGTTCCTCCGCCTCCCTGCAACCAGTAAACGTTACAGCTCGGAAGGGTTTCCTTTGTCTTGTTGTCAAAAACCTTTCCCGTGATAGTCTGAGCTGCTGCACCGAAGGCAAGAAAGCACAGCACCGAAAGCATAAAAACTCTTTTGTTCATCATGTTTGATTTGTTTGATTTCATACCTTAGACACCCCTTTTGAGGATACCTTACAACAAAACGCCGTTTCAGCGAAATAAAACGGCGTTTTGTTCTGCTGAAACGCCGATTTATTTTACCAAAACGGCGTTTCATTTTACCAACTTCTTATTTTCTTATTTTCAATCGAATAGATAGAGTATTTTATCTTCTAAAACCTGTCCCAATCTTTGGCAACGGGGAATTTTGTTCTGAAATCGGTCAAGCGATCCTTGTCCAAGTTGGCATAACAAACCTGTTCGCCGTCTTCGTCTGCAACAACCAACAATTTGCCTTTGAAATCCCTTACGACAGAGTGTCCTTGGTAGTTGTTGCCTTGGTTATCCATTCCGCAGCGATTTACTCCCACAACATAGGCTTGGTTCTCTATCGAACGGGCTTCAAGCAACACGTCCCATTGACTTATTCTTAAATCCGTCCAACTTGCAACGCATAAAAGAATATCGTAATCGAACTCGCCTTCTTGGTATTTGTTTCTTGCCCAAAGCGGAAAACGTATGTCGTAACAAGTTATCAGTTTTATCTTCCAGCCCTTATATTCCAAAATGAGGTGCTTATTTCCGGGTGTTATCACCTTTGGTTCTTTTGAAAGGCAGAAAAGGTGTGCCTTGTCATAGTATTGGATGCTGTTTTCAGTAACAAAGAAATGACGATTGTAGTAGTTCTCTCCCTCTTTTATGAAAAGACCTCCCGAAACCGCCATGTGCCTTTGCTCTGCAAGCTCTTTCATAAATTCCAATCCCTTTGAGGCTTCCATTGTTTCGGCATATTCGGTATCCATTGTGAAGCCTCCGGCAAACATTTCGGGCAACACCAACAAGTCGGTGTCCCAATCAAGTTTTGAAAGTATGGAACGATACCTCAAAAGGTTCTCGTCAATTTTGTTATCCTTCGTGTTTGCTTGAAAAATTGCTATTTTCATTCTCTTTATCGGTATTATTTTGTAATCAATTCTTTGTTTTGATTTATCGACCCGAGCCGCAGTTGCACGGATGGTCCATTCTGATTTTTGCCAAAGGAAATAAGAGTTTTATGGCTTTTTGTTCCTTGAGTGTCATTTGAATAGCTCTCATGTCCAAGTAGCGTAAGTCCCATTTGGAAAGGGCTTGTGGCAAATTTCTGCAAGGATTGTCCCACATTATGAGGCTGTCTATCGACAGGCAGGCGAGACTTTCGGGAAGTGTTTCTATGTAATTGGACGACAAATCCAAGTATGTGAGTTTTGAAAGAAGAGAAAGGCTGTCCAAATTGCCCGAAAGGCTGTTGCGAGAGAGTATCAACTTTTTCAAATCTTTGAACTCGAACAACTCGGGCGGTAATTGTTTGAGACGACTTTTCGACAAATCCAAACACTCCACGCATTCGCCCGACTGCTTTGCCTGCTCGATGGATTTGAAACACCTTTGAGCCGACGCTCCTGCCGAAACCGCAATGCCAATCATGCACGCAAAACTACAAATCACCCAAAATTTTCTTTGCTTCATCGCAATCTTTTTCTATCTGCTGTTTTAGTTCGTCCAAAGTCTCGAAACCCTTTTGGCAACGCAGGTATTCGATAAATTCTATCTCGATTTGTTTGCGGTAAATCTGCTCCGAAAAATTCAAGATATGCACTTCGCAACTTCTTTCGGCTTGGTCGATTGTGGGTTTGCCGCCCAAGTTCAGCACTCCGCCATATTGCCTGCCCTCATGCAGCACTCTGACTGCATAAACTCCGTCTTTTGGTAAGAGCTTTTCGGGATTTGGAGCTATGTTTGCGGTAGGAAAGCCGATTTGTCTGCCGATTTGTCTGCCTGCTTCTACATTTCCACAGATTGAATAGGGCTTTGAGAGCATCTTTTGAGCCAAAGACACATTTCCTTCTGCCAATAGTTTGCGTATCCGGGTCGAAGAGACTTCCAAACCTTCGCAAAGCACCTTGCAATCGCTTCGTCGTACTCTCACTCCTTTGTATTCTCCTTTTGAAACGATGTCGTCAAACTCTCTGCTGCCTTTTCGTCCGAAGCGATTGTCGTATCCGACCAACACCTCGCAGGGATTGATTTTTTCGATGAGCAAATCCAAAAATTTTGAGGCTTCCAAAGATGCCAACTGCTTGTCAAAATTCAGCCAAAGCAACCAATCTGCTCCGCAAGAGGCGATTTTTTGCACTCTTTCGTCCTGTGTGTCAAGCAAAGCGAAACCTCCGTCTGTTGCTCCGAGAACTTGGCGAGGGTGAACGGGGAAAGAAACCACCACACTCTCTGTATTGTCGGCAGAAGAAAGCGATACCAATTCGTGCAACAAGCATCTGTGTCCGGAATGTACCCCGTCAAACATTCCGATTGTCAAAAAGGGACGCTTGTCCGACAACTTATACTTTTCAAACGCAATATCTTTCAAATTTTGTCTCTCTTTTTTGAATTTAACTTCGTCGAAAAACGCCTGCAAAGGTAAGAAAACAAAACCGAACAGCCGTAAAACAGGGCGTTATTTCGGCTTTTGGAGCAATTTTAAGGGCTTAAACATTTTGATTTACGCCACTTTATCGTATCTTTGCACACAAAGAATTGAGTGATATGGTTCGACAATATATTATAGTGGCGATTGCGTTGTTTTCTTGCTCGGTTTGTTTGGCTCAAAGCAAGGCTGACAAAGATTTTGAGAAGATAAGAACTCTTCTTATCAGGCAAGAGAATGACAAAGCAGAGAAACAACTTCTCAAAATGGTAGAAAAATATCCCGACTACCTGCCTGCACAGCTTGCCTTGGGCGAAGTGTATTTTGTTTCGGGCAACCATGCTCTTGCAAAGCCATATCTGCTTTTTGTTGCCTCGAATGACCCTGCCTTTGACCCAAATTGCCACATCAAATTGGCAGATATATATGAAAAGGAAGGCAAGACAGACAGTTGTGAGGCTGCTTTGAGAAATTATCTTGCCTTTTCGCCCGACAGAGAGCCTTATTTGAAAAAGCGAAAAGAAGTTCAACACCGCACAGACTGCCTCTTGTTTCGCAAAGAGGCTGTTTCCAATCCCGTAAACTTCGCTCCATACAATTTGGGGGCTGACATAAACAGCCAATTTGACGAATACCTGCCCACAATTACCGCCGACGAAAGTTCATTGCTCTTTACGCGAAGAGAGAAAGACCCTTTGACAAACAAATACGAAGAAGGATTTTATCTTTCCAAGGCAACAAATGGTCAATGGCAGAAAGCAGAACTGCTGCCCGGCGTTCTCAATTCGCAATTCAACGAGGGAGCAGCCTGTATCTCCCCCGACGGACGCTATATCTACTTTACAAGATGCCATGCTCCCGACGGAGTCGGCAGTTGCGACATTTATCGAAGCGAGAAAAAGGGAGATAGCTGGGGCGAAGCCGAAAATCTCGGAACAAATGTAAATTCTGCCTCATGGGACGCCCAACCTACGATAGCCTCTGACGGAAGAACTCTCTTTTTTGCTTCCAATCGTCCGGGCGGAATGGGCGAAAGCGACATTTATTTCACATATCTGAAAGACGATGGCTCGTGGACAAAAGCCAAAAACTGCGGTGAAATCATCAATACCGAGGGTAAGGAAATTTCTCCTTTCATTCACCCCTCCAATCAGGTGCTTTACTTTGCTTCAAACTACCATTGCGGAATGGGAGGCTTGGATATATTTTACTCACAAATCGAAAACGGCAAATTTCTTCCCCCTCAAAATATGGGATACCCCATAAACACAGCCTCAGACGAGAGTTGCCTGATTGTATCTGCACAAGGCGATTATGCCATTTACGCAAGGCAGAGAGACGAAGGCAGAGGCGGCTTGGATTTGTACGCCTTTGAGCTTGACAAGAGCCTGCGTCCGCCTGCTGTTACTTACGTTTGCGGAAAGATAACGGACTTTGAGAGTGGCAAGGCGGTAAGGGCAAAAATCGAGGTGAGAAATCTCGATAACACAAAGGTGGTTTGCTCTGCCATGTCGGACGATAGAAGCGGCGAATACTTGGTTTGTCTTCCTGTCGGTGCAGATTATGCTTTCTCGGCGTCATCTGAGGGCTACCTTTTCCACTCCGAGAATTTTTCTCTCAAAACTTCGGACGGCAAGACCCCATACCAAAAAGACATAGCGATGAAACAAATCAGCATCGGCTCGTCTTTGGTTCTCAACAACATATTTTACTCTACTGCAAGCAGCTCTCTGCTCAAAGAATCCTTTGCCGAGTTAAATACTTTGGTGAAATTGTTGGACGAAAACCCTTCTCTGAAAGTTGAAATCGAGGGTCATACAGACAATGTGGGCAGTGAACAATACAACAACAAGCTTTCGCAAGAGCGAGCCGACGCAGTAAAAAACTATTTGGTCGAAAAAGGCATAGCCGAGAGCCGTCTGAAAAGTCGCGGATATGGTTTTACCAAACCGATTGCCGACAACAGTACGGAAGAAGGACGGGCAAAAAACAGAAGAACTCAAATAAGGATAACAGAAAGATAGAATGACAGAGCAAAAACACGATTTGGAAGGATTGGATTTGATTTCCTTTTTCGGAGTGAACGAAAAGAACCTCAATTTTTTGAGGATATTGTTTCCACGCTTGGTTTTGGTACAACGCAACTGCTCTTTGATTGTCAGAGGCGGCAAAGAAGATATGCAGGAGTTTGAAACATTTTTTCAAGACCTTGTTTGCCGTTACCACAGCGAGGGAACACTTGACGAAAACATCATTATGCAAACCAAAAATGGCGAAACAATGCCACCGAAAGACGACGATGATGTTTTGGTTTATGCTTATGGCGGAGCAAAGATAAGAGCCAGAACAGCCAATCAGCGAAAAATGGTGGAGCAAATTGAGAAAAACGATATGCTTTTTGCTCTCGGACCTGCCGGAAGCGGCAAAACCTATACTGCGGTGGCACTTGCGGTCAGGGCTTTGAAGTCCAAGCAGGTCAAAAGGATAGTTCTTACTCGTCCTGCGGTCGAAGCAGGAGAAAATCTCGGCTTTCTGCCCGGCGACATGAGGGAAAAACTCGACCCATACTTGCAACCGCTCTACGATGCACTCAGAGATATGTTGAGTACTCAGCGTTTGGAACGACTGATTGAAGACAGGACGATAGAGATTGCCCCTTTGGCATTCATGAGAGGACGAACGCTTGACAATGCCTTCGTGATTTTGGACGAGGCACAGAACTCTACGGCAAACCAATTAAAGATGTTTCTCACCAGAATGGGCAGACATTCCAAGTTTATCATAACCGGCGACAGCACTCAGGTCGATTTGCCAAAAAATCAAACCTCCGGACTTATTCCGACGGTCGAAAGATTAAAGCACATCAAGGAAATCTCGATTGTAAACCTGACTTGCAGCGACATTGTGCGACATCCGTTGGTTACAAAGATAGTTGAGGCTTTGGATTGAGGCTTTTACCAATACCACACAAGGAAATGAAAAGATTGTTTTTTGCTCTTGTCATAGTTTTTTTTGCTTTTGAGAGTTTTTCTCAGTCGGTTATCCGTTTTGAACAAAACAAGGGTCAATGGGAAGACCAAGTGCTTTATATGGCAAGGCTTGAGGGCGGATTTGTTTTCGTCAGAGAAGACGGTTTGTTGTTCTCCTATTCTCCCAATGTGCCGCACAATCATGATGCAACTTTGCAGCAGAGTAATCACTCGGGTCATGCCTTTTTGCTAAGACCGTTCGGAATGCAAAATACCAAGCCTTGTGCCACCGACAGCCTGCAAGGATACAGCAACTACTTTATCGGCAACGACCCTTCCAAGTGGCAGAGCAATGTGGCGGCGTTTTCTACCATATTATATAAAGATGTATATAGCGGAATTGATTGGAAAATTTACTCCGACGGCGGAAGATTGAAACATGAGTTCATTGTAGCTCCCGGGGCTGACGTTTCGCAAATTCAAGTCGAATACAGAGGTGTCGAAAGCATGAGTATAATCGACGGAAATTTGCATCTGAAACTCTCTGTCGGCACGGTAGTCGAGCAAAAGCCCGTTTCATTTCAGCAAAACGGCGATTTAATCGACCAAATCGGCGTTTCATTTCAGCAAAACGGCGTTTTGTTAAGCTATGATATTGAGACATTTAACCACGAGAAAGAATTGATAATAGATCCCGAGCTTGTATTCTCGACTTATTCGGGTTCTGTGTCGGATAATTGGGGATTTACCGCAACCTATGACGATTATGGCAATCTCTATTCGGGTTCTATTGTTTCGGGAGTGTACTATCCCACAACCGAAGGAGCGTTCAGCGACAATTTTGGCGGAGTATGGGATTGTGCAATAACGAAATACTCTTCCGACGGCTCACAAATGATTTTTTCTACTTACCTTGGCGGCAGCTACAGCGAGATGCCACACAGCATGATAGTCGATTCTCGTGGCGATTTGATAGTTTTCGGAACTACGGGCAGCTTTAATTTTCCCACAACCGAGTGTGCATACAGCCGTTGGTTCTCCGGAGGAACTGCGGTAACCTATGACGGAACTGTAACCTTTCCTCACGGAGTTGATATGTACATCAGCCGTTTCAGTTCGGACGGAACACAGCTCAATGCCTCAACCTACATTGGCGGAAGCGGCAATGACGGACTTAACTACCGCGACCGCTACAACTCATCGCAACTCTTGACATACATAGGCAACGATTCGCTCTACGCAAACTACGGAGACGGAGCCAGAGGCGAGCTTATAACAGACGATAGAAACAATATATATGTGGGAAGCAGCACTTTCTCTTCTGATTTTCCCACAACGGCAGGAGCTTTTCAAACCACATCGCACGGAGAGCAGGAAGGCGTGGTCTTAAAGTTGGATTACACCTTGGGAACTTTGCTTTTCTCCTCCTACATTGGCGGAAGCTCTGACGATGCCGTCTTCAGCATAGACACAGACGACCAATACAGACTTTATGTTACCGGAGGAACGGTCTCAAACGACTTTCCGACAACACCGAACACCTACAACACCACCCACAACGGCGGAAGCACAGACGCATTCGTCGCCTTGGTGTCATACGATGGCTCTACGCTTCTTCGTTCCACCTATTTCGGTTCGTCAGAGTTTGATTTGTCCTATTTTGTTCGCACAGACCGCCACAACAATCCTCATATTTTCGGTCAGACAAAGGCAGAAGGAGCAACTCTTGTCCACAATGCACAATACAATATCCCAAACAGCGGTCAGTTCATAGCCAAATTCAAGCCTCTTTTGGACAGTTTGGAATTTAGTACGGTCTTTGGAACGGGCGATGGTCGCATAAACATTTCGCCAACCGGCTTTGCAGTCGATGTATGTGGCAGAATTTATGCCTCGGGTTGGGGAAGAATGTTCAAATATCTGCCAAATCTGCCTCCTCAATTCGGAACAATGAATATGCAAACCACCTCCGATTGTTACCAAAGCAATACCGACGGTCAGGATTTCTACATTATATCTTTACAAAACGATGCTTCTGCCTTGGATTATGCCACCTTTTTTGGAGAAGTCAGCACAACAAGTACCCGAGGAGCCGACCACGTCGATGGAGGTACCAGCCGGTTTGACAAAAAAGGCAATCTGTATCAAGTAGCCTGCGCAAGCTGCGGCGGAACAGACAATTTCCCTATTTATCCTGCCAATGTGTGGAGCAGCGATAACGGTTCGACAAATTGCAATGCCGCTTCATTCAAATTTAATATTCATTCAGACTTTGCAGTTGCCGACTTCTCTATGCCGGACTTTGTTTGCTATCCCGACAGTGTGCGATTGGAAAACCGCGGACGGGCAGACAGATACCTATGGCTTTTTGGCGACGGAACATCTTCAACCGAGACCAATCCCACACACCATTATGCTCAAAGCGGAACTTATACCATTACGCAGATTGCATACATGGACAACGCATGTCGAAGTTCCGACACACTCTCTCGCACAATCATTTTATTGGATAACCATACCGACACCCTTTCGGAGGTGATTGCCTGCGGCGGAGAGTTGGTTCAGATTGGTCTTACCGACTATCCGTCTTCCGATGTATCCTTTCAGTGGTATCCCCAGAGCGGTTTGAGCAGTCCGAACGTCCCCGACCCATATCTTTTGGTCTCTTTGCCTACCGATTATAGGCTTGTTATCACCACTTCTTCCTGCAACGATACACTCTTGCAGCCTATCAGGTTGAGGGATATGTCTATTGACCTTCCCGACACTATACATTATTGCAATCAACCTTACTCTCTGCAACTTCCTTCGGACATTCCTTCGTCCTATTCGGTCAGTGCATCATGGCAAAGCTCTCCCGAAGAAGTTATTGCGGCAGTTGGAGGCGTCATAACGATAGAACAGTCTCTTTCATCTTGGTTATACATCAACATAACAGAGGGTAATTGCAGCGGAAGGGATAGTGTGTATATGGATTACGGCGGAGGCTGGCTCAATGTGCAGACTGTGCCTGTCAGGTGCAACAGCGAAAGCAACGGATACGCCATTGCCACAACCGGAGGGCTTACTCAGCCGATTTTTTATTCGTGGAGTTGCAACCAAAGCGGCGAAGGCATAGACTCTGTGGGAAATCTTTCTGCGGGAAGCTACACTCTTTCGGTTACTGACGCAAATGGTTGCAGTATATCGGAGCAATTTGTCATCGGTTCGACAGATGACATTTCCGTTGTGCCGACCCACAGCGACAATCCTTGCCAAAACGTGTGTAATGCGGCAATCACTCTCGCTATTTCGGGCGGAAGTCAGCCCTATTCGGTGCAATGGGATAACAACATGACGGGAGAGCATATCGAAGGGCTGTGCAGCGGAATTTATGTCTATACTCTGACCGACGACACCGGCTGTTCTCTTACCGACAGCATAGAAATCAAAGATATTGACACATTGCGTTTGGAGCTTTCGGCAACCCATAATAATTGTCCCGAAGGTTGCGGAGCTGTGATTTCGTCCGAAGTTTACGGAGGGCAAAATCCCTACACTTACTCTTGGAGCGAAGGCAGCAGCAGTGCCAATCTTACCAATGTCTGCTGCGGAGACTATTCTCTGAGCGTAAGTGATGCAAATGGTTGCACAACAGCAGGAAGTATAACGGTGGATTATATTGATGCCTTTGCCGATTTTCAAATCGAAGCGAGCCAATCGAGGGTATTTGACGGTCAGAGCGTAATTCTTTCCTGCACTCCGATTGAGCAAATGCACTACTTGTGGACACCTTCCGAACATTTATCAACGCCATATATGCCTTCGACCGAAGCCACAATGTATTCCACCACAACTTTTTATGTTTTTGTTAGCGACAATCATGGTTGCTCTCTCAAAGACAGCGTTGTTGTCGAGGTCGATGTGGTGAATTGCGGAAAGCCCAACCTATATGTGCCGAATATTTTCACGCCCAACGACGACGGAAAGAACGATAAGGTGTTTGTGAGCGGCGATTGGATTGAGGACTTTACCTTTGAGATTTTCGACCGTTGGGGAGAGAAAGTTTTTTCGACTTCCGACCTCAATGAGGGCTGGGACGGCACTTTCAATGGCAGAAAGTGTGATGCTGCGGTCTATTTTTACAAACTTGAAGTCCGCTGTCAGGGAGGCAAGACCTACATTGGCGGCGGCGACATTACCTTAATAAGATAACACAATGGCAAAGCAAAAGAAATATTACGTTGTTTGGAACGGAAGAAAGTGCGGAGTGTTTGACAGTTGGGACGAGTGCAAACAATCGGTCAGCGGATTTGGAAAGGCAAAGTACAAAGCGTTTGACACTCTCTCCGAAGCAGAACAGGCATACGCCTCAAACCCCGACCGATACATCTTTTCAAAGCCCAAAACTCCCGAAGTGAAACAATCTTCCCTGACGGCAGGACTTCCAATCCTCGATGCGATTGCAACAGACGCCGCTTGCAGCGGAAATCCGGGCGTCATGGAATACCGGGGTGTCTATATAAAAACAGGAAAGACCCTCTTTCACTACAAACACTCCAAAGGAACGAACAACATCGGTGAGTTTCTCGGAATAGTTCACGGATTGTCATATCTCAAACGTCGAGGTCTCACACAGCCTCTTTATACCGACAGCGTCAATGCAATCAAATGGGTAAGAGAAAAGAAGTGCAGAACCACCATGAAGCAGGACGAAAATAACAAAGACCTCTTTGAATACATTGCCCGTGCCGAAAAGTGGTTGCAAGAGAACGACTACACAACCCAAATCCTCAAATGGGAAACCGATGTGTGGGGAGAAATTCCTGCCGACTTTGGTCGTAAATAATCCGAAAAAAGAATTTTACTCTTCTGCTTCGTAGCTCAAAAACCTGTCTTTGAAGTCTTGGCTTATCGGAGCGGAAGAATTGGTACGTTTGTCAAAGCCTGCAAGTATTGTTCTGCACGTTCCTTTCACTATTCCACGGTCTGTAATCAGGCGTTGGTGCATATACATCGAGCGATTGCCAAAACGGACGAGTTTTGTCTCGACAAAAACTTTTTCTCCTTGAACAATGGGTGAGAAAAAGTTGTTTTCGGTGTTTACAATCACGACTACGACCTTTGTCCAGTCCAACTGCTCTCCCATTACCTGCTCAAAATAGTTTATCCTACCCAAGTCGTAATACTGAGCCTGAAAAGAGTTGTTCACATGGTTCAAAGCATCGAGGTCGCTAAAACGAATTTGTACTTGCAGACGATGTTTGTAAGTGTCGTTTTCGGGTTTTATCTGTTCGGTGTCCATTGTTCGTATTATTTTGTGCAAAGATACGTCTATTCTTTCTTTTTGTCGCAACAATCCTTGCGACATTTGCGGCAAAGCATTTTATCAAATATGCAATCTACTCTTTTGCAATCAGTTGAACACAACGCAAGTTTATCTTTGACAAAACGGCGTTTTGGCAAAATAAAATGGCGTTTCAGCCGGACAAAACGCCGTTTTATTTTCGTGAAACGCCGTTTTATTTTGAGCGAAAAGGCTCTGCGTTTTGGTATTTTTTCGTACTTTCGCACTCTGTTATGGCTATATCGTTTGAAAACATAGAAAAAGACATTGCAAAGGGTGATTTGAAACCTGTTTATCTGCTTTGCGGAGATGAGTTCTACTATCCCGATTTGTTAAGCAAGAAGTTTGAAAATGAATTGCTTGACGAACAGGACCGAGACTTCAACATGAGTGTGTTTTATGGCAAAGATGCCTCTTGCGACAAGATAATCGAAGCAGCAAAGCAGTATCCCGTGATGGCTTCCCGCCGACTTGTCATGCTCAAAGAAGCTCAGACAATGGACAAACGGGAGCTGGCAAAGCTGGAAAGTTATGTCACAAAACCTCTTGCAAGCACTGTTTTGGTGATTGTGAACAACGGTAGCGGATTTCCTCCGGCTCTTGCAAACAAAATAAGCAAAACCGGAGTTGTTTTCGACTGCAAGAAGATAAAAGAAGACAAGATACCTCTTTGGATTGAGAGTTTTGTGAGACAAAAAGGCTTTTCAATCGAACCTCAGGCAGTGAAACTTATCTCAGACTACATCGGGAACAATCTGATGAACATTTCAAACGAACTATCCAAGCTGATGATAGACCTTTCGGGCAGAAAGCAAATCACACCCGACGATGTGGCGTCCCATATCGGCATAAGCAAAGAATATAACGTCTTTGAGCTTCAAAAAGCTGTGGGAAGACTCGACTTCTCAAAGGCTGACAAATGCGTAAGTTACATGATTGCCAACCCGAAAGAAAATCCTTTTCAAGTAATCATTGCAACTCTTTTTACCTACTTTTCAAAAATTTTGATAGTATCACAACTTGGCGAAAAAACACCCTCTGCGGTTGCGAGTGCAATCAAAGTTCCCTCCTTTTTTGCCTCGGACTACATTGCCGCAACCAATGTTTTTCCGATGTGGAAGCTGATTAACAACATCTCTTTGATAAGAGAATATGACATGAAGAGCAAAGGGGTCGGACTTTCTCCATTTGACAGCGATGCAGACCTGCTTAGAGAACTCGTTTTCAAACTTATGCACTAATAATTCAAGAAGATGATGAAACAGATTAAGAGATTATTTACTTTTGTTGCTTTAATTCTGCTCTCTGTAGCAGGAGTTGCCCAAACCGGCTCGGTCAAAGGTTTTGTTTATGACAAGACTTCGGGAGAGCCTGTGGCGTTTACCAATGTTACAGTGGAGAATACGACAATCGGAGTGGTAACCGATGTAAACGGATACTTCGTTTTGACAAAACTCAAAGCAGGAAACCACACACTCAACATTGGTTCGATTGGCTATGAAACGGTGCGTTATCCTATTACAATCAAAAAAGGCGAAGTTTTAAGCATCAAAGTAGATATTTCGCCCTCAATGACAGAACTTTCAACCGTCGAAATCAGCGGCAAGAAAGAGAATTTGAGATTGGAAAGTTTGGTTTCGGTCGAAAAAATCACCTCAAAGGACATACGACAAATCCCTTCGATTGGAGGAATGGCTGACTTGGCTCAATATATGCAGGTTTTGCCCGGCGTAGTCTTCTCGGGAGATCAGGGCGGACAGCTTTATGTCAGAGGTGGTTCGGCAATTCAAAATCGTGTACTCTTGGACGGAATGGTTGTTTACAACCCTTTTCACTCCATAGGCTTGTTTTCGGTTTTTGAAACCGACATTGTGCGAAACGCAGACGTCTATACGGGAGGGTTCAATTCCCAATATGGAGGAGTATTGTCCTCTGTTATGGACATAACCACCAAAGATGGTAACAAGAAACGCACAAGCGGAAAGGTCGCAGCCTCAACTTTCGGAGCCAATTTGCTGCTTGAAGGTCCGATAATCAAGAGCGGGAAGGACAAAGGCTACTCCATGTCATACATTTTGACTGCAAAAAATTCTTATCTCTCCAAAACATCAACCTCAATTTACTCTTATATGGATAAGGAACTGCCTTACGATTTTTTGGATCTTTATGGTAAACTGACCCTTGCAACAGACAACGGCAGCAAACTTAATATCTTTGCACTGAACTTTACAGACAAGGTAAATCAATACGAAGCCATTGCCGATTTTGGCTGGAAGAACACGGCATTTGGAGCAAACTTTTTAATAGTTCCCGGAAGCAGCAGCTCGCTTGTCGAAGGTATTTTTGCCTATTCCGATTATACGATGAATATGTCAGAAAGCAATTCTTCTGCCTCTCAAATGAGCAATATCGGAGGCTTCAATGCTGGATTGAATGTAACGAATTTCTTTGGCGACAACAAGCTCAAATATGGTTTGAATATGCTCGGAAACACCACAAAGACCGCTTACACTCAGTCAGATACCGTTGTAGATTATTCGTCCGAACTTGCAGCATACGCAATCTTCAAAGGAGTTTGGGGACGCTTGGTTTACGAACCGAGTGTACGCTTTTCGTATTACGCATCGCTCGCAAGCCTTGTGCCTGAGCCGAGATTGAACCTCAAACTCAATGTTTCGGACAACTTCCGTCTCAAAGCAGCAACCGGAATCTACTCTCAAATATTCATGGACACCAAGAGCGACAGAGATATTGTCAATCTGTTTACCGGTTATCTGACTTCAAGCCCCGATTTGAACATTGTGGGAAGTTTTAACGGAGAGAAAATAACCTCCTACGTCCAAAAGTCAAACCATTTTATCTTTGGAGCAGAATATGACATCGCAAAGCATTTGTCTCTCAACGTCGAAGTGTATTACAAGACCTTGTCAAATGTTGCAAGTTCAAACAAGGATCGTATGTATCCCGACGACATTGAACACGAAGATAAACCCGAATATTTGAGAAAGGAATATATTGTGGAAAATGGTGAGGCTTACGGAGGCGATGTGTCGTTAAAGTATGACGACGGCAGGCTTTACCTTTGGGCAATCTACTCTTTGGGAAAGGTTACCAAGACCAACGAAACTCAAACTTACTTTCCTCACTATGACCGCCGACATAATATCAACATTTTGCTCAATTATCAGTTTGGAAAGGACAGGAGCTTTGAGTTGAGTTTGCGTTGGAACTATGGAAGCGGCTTCCCATACACTCCTACTGCCGCAATGATTGAGCAACTCGACTTTTCGGGAGGTATTAACACCGATTATATCTACTCAAACGGAACTCTCACAACTATATATGGGGATTTGAACTCTTACCGTCTGCCCGATTATCACCGATTTGACGTCTCGGCAAAGAAACGATTTGACGTCGGCAAACGCTCAATCTTGGAAATAAACCTGAGCGTTACCAATGTATATAACCGAAACAACCTCTTTTACTATAACAGAGTTACTGCCGAAAGAGTAGATCAGCTTCCTATCATGCCATCTTTGGGAATGAGCCTTACCTTTTGACAATCAAGCAATAACAAAACGGCGTTTCGCCAAAATAAATCGCCGTTTCAGCAAAATAAAACGCCGTTTTGTCGAACTGAAACGGCGTTTTGTTACAAGTGAAACCAACTCTTGGTTTCAGAAGACGATTTCCACATCAAACGGATTGTCTTCTATGTCCAACATTGCGTTGATTAAATAGCAACATTGGTATGATTTGATGTCGTCAAGTGAGATTTTACGCTCTTCAATCCTGCCTTTGTTTATCAGTTCCTGCCTTTTGCAACCGTTCAACAAGAAAGTGTTTGGCGTAAACAACAGGTCGTCTTGGCGAAAGACCACATTGCTGAAAGAAGTGTCGGTCACAAATCCGTTTTTCACTATGAGGACATCATCACTCTCGCCCCTCAATTCTCTGAGAGCGTTCAACTCTCTGCGGTCTGCGTATTTCAAATGATAGTCTATGGTGTTGCATTCTACAACTTTGAGCTTGCGTATTGGTCTCGGGGCATATCGGGAGAATTTTATGTCGAGAATTTTATCCGAATAGACCACACTGCACTTGACTATGCCGCTTCTGTACTGCAAAGGCACGTCTATTGATGACAAATCGAAAGACTGCACCTTTGGTGAGGTGTAGTGCATTCTCCTATTGTGAATGTGGGGCGAGAGAAGCTCACCCTCCTGCACCCTGAGGGTTTCCAAAAACTCTGTCATCTCTTTATGGGTAAATAAACCTTTTGAATAACTTCCTCATACTCCTTGTTGCAAAGGCTGTTGGTCGTTATGCCGCCTCCGCTTCGGAAATAGTAATCATCGTTCTGCTTTTCGATATAGCGAATAAGTACCGCAGTGTCCAAATCTTTGCCGTCAAAATATCCGAACACTCCTGTGTAAAAGCCTCTCGGTTCTTTCTCGGCTTGTTGTATCAGATTGACAGTTTCACTCTTTGGAGCGCCGCTTATGCTTCCCGCAGGAAGAAGAGAAAAAACCATATTACCCACATTATGCTGCCAATCGCATGGCAGATGTCCCGAAATAAGAGAACTGGTTTGAAGAATGCCGCCTCCGATAGTGTCAATGCGTTCGACATATCTGAATTTTTCCACACTGACATTACGACTTACCATGTTCAAATCATTTCTCATCAAATCGACTATGGTAAAATGTTCCCTCAACTCCTTCTCGTCCGAAAGCAGAAGCCTCTCGGCATCGGGCAGATCGGCATTTATCGTTCCTTTCATGGGAAAAGTGTAAATCATATTGTTCTTTGTGCGGATAAAACTCTCGGGAGAGAAGCATACAAACCTGTTTGGAACGCACAACTTGTAGGGAGCATTGCAGCAATGGAAGAGTTCTTCCAACGAAAGATTGAGTTGTATTTTTGTCTTGGTGGTAAGATTGCACAAAAAGCTGTCTCCTCTTTGCAAACCGCCCTGCACCTTGGCAAAAGCCTCATAATAGTGCTGTGGGTCGCAGTATTTTATCTCCAAGTCTGCCTTTGCTCTCAGGCATTCGGCATACGAAGAACTGCAAGGGGCGTTTCCCCTCCCCTTTATCTCGAAAAGCAACTGCTTATTGTCCATATCATCAGACAAAAAGAGTGCTTCATGCTTCTCAAAGTCGAAAGCAAACACAAACTTCCTGCTCTTTGCTGCATAAAAGTTCATTCTTTCTACCGCTTCTCTTGTTTCCATCTGCCAAAATCTCAAAACAGACGGCAAAGATACTAATTCTCCACAATATCTTGTCGGTAAATTTTCCCTATCTTTGCAAGTGATATGAATATACTTTTGATAGATAACCGCGATTCGTTCGTTTATAATGTCAAGGCTCTGATTGAGCAGTGCAATGTGGCAGACAGAGTGGATGTTGTACCGAATGACAAGATTGACTTCGGGCGTTTGGGCTACTACTCGGGGATTGTACTTTCGCCCGGTCCGGGAATACCGAACGAAGCCGCCGATATGCCAAAATTGATAGACATTTGCGAAAACACACACTCCATTTTGGGAATATGTCTCGGTCATCAGGCAATCGCAGAACACTTTGGAGCAAAATTGCACAACCTTCCGCACCCCCTGCACGGCAAACAAGGAAAGCTGAAGGTCGTTAAACCTGAGGATATTCTCCTTAGAGGATTGTCTTGTTGTGAAACGATAGGACACTATCACTCTTGGGTGGTAGCTTGGGAAGAGTTGCCCGAGTGCATCGAAGTTACGGCAACCGACAACGAGAATAACATAATGAGTTTCAGCCACAAAAGCAAGCCATTGTACGGTTTGCAATTTCACCCTGAGAGTTTCATGACAAGTTGCGGCAAAACGATTGTGCAAAATTGGCTCTTATCCTTACGCACAAAGTAAATCACAACAGCCAATTCTCATACCGCAAAAATAAAACGCCGATTTTTCAAAAAAAGTGGCGATTTTTCACCGAAAAAATGCCACTTTTTCAAGCACTAATCGGCAATTTGGTATAAGCAAAAAGCGAAGCTGCAAGACATAACGTCCGCCGCTTCGCCAAAGTCATATTATTAACCAATAAACCTGCTATACTGTCATACCGCCATCAACACTGAGAACTGCTCCATTGACGTATGCAGCCTCGTCGGAGGCAAGGAAGCAGAATGCGTTGGCGATATCTTCGGGTTTTCCAAGTCTTCCGACAGGTACTTTGGCAACCATGCCTGCCAAAACGTCTTCCGGCATCTTTGCAACCATGTCTGTGGCAATAAATCCGGGAGCTACGGCATTTACAGTAACGCCTTTTTTGCCCAACTCTCTGCAAAGGGTCTTTGTCATACCGATAACGCCTGCCTTTGTGGCAACATAGTTGGTTTGTCCGAAGTTTCCGTACAATCCGACAACGGAAGAAACATTGATAATCCTGCCCCAGCCTGCTTCAACCATATATTGGTTTACTGCCTTTGTACAATAGAATGTTCCTGTGAGGTTTATGTCGATTACGCTCTGCCATTGCTCCGGTGTCATCTTCTTCAATGTAGAGTCATTGGTAATTCCGGCGTTGTTAATCAAGATGTCAATTTTGCCGTTGGCATCAAAAACTCTCTTTGTTGCCGCAACAACTTGCTCATAGTTCGATGTATCAACTGCATCAAAGCAAATCGTGTAGCCTTCTTTTGCCATTGCTTCAACAAAAGCCTTACCTTTTTCGGCATTTCTTGCCCATACTGTTACCTTTGCACCTTCTTGTGCAAACTTTCTTGCAGCTGCCGCACCAATTCCGGCTGTTCCTCCGGTGATTATGGCAACCTTATTTTCCAATCTCTTCATTGCTGTTATGTTTTGTTTGTTAAAATCTATCGGTGTGCATCAATTTTGCCTCGCCTGTTATTACCTCTTTGCCGGTTTCCTCATCTGTCAAAGTGGTACGAATTAAGCCTCTGTGCTTTTCTTCGTTCACTTCTATGACTTCAAACTTTGCAACATAGTTTCTGCCGACAAAAACAGGAGAACGAAAACTCATTTGCTGGCTCATGTAGATTGTTCCCTCGCCGGGCCAGATTGTTCCGAAAACTCGTGAAAAGACCGCTCCTGCAAAGAAGCCGTGAACTATCGGTTTGCCGAATGGTGTCTTTGCTGCGTACTCCGGATTGATGTGAATGGGATTATTGTCAAGCGAACAGTCAGCAAAAGCGTTTACTTGCTCTTGTGTAAAGCTCGTTTTCAACTCGTATGTGTCGCCTTGCTTGATTTTTTCCATCATGTCGGGATTTGAGGTTATTGTTGCATTGGTTTCAAATCGTCGGCAATGATAAGGTCAGCTTCGGTTGCCGCTTTAACTTGCTCGACTGTAAATTCGGGGTGTATTTCCTTCAATACAATTCCTTCGGGAGTGATTTCCATTACACCCATTTCGGTGATTATCATATTGACCTGACCTTTGGCAGTGAGCGGAAGGGTACATTTTTTCAATATTTTCGGATTTCCCTTCGCCGTATGCTCCATTGCAAGAATTACTTTCTTGGCTCCTACAAGCAAATCCATGGCTCCGCCCATTCCGGGGATTTTTTTGCCGGGTATCATCCAGTTTGCCAAGTCTCCTTTCTCATCTACCTGCATTGCTCCCAAGATTGAAGCATCTACATGACCGCCTCTGATAATTCCAAAGGAGGTTGCCGAATCGAAAGTGGCAGCTCCGTCAATCATTGTAACGTGTCCGCCTCCTGCATTTATCAATTCAGGATCTTCCTCTCCTTCTTTTGCGTCAGAATCCATGCCAATCAAGCCATTCTCACTTTGCAAAAGCACCTTGACTCCAGGTTTCAAATAGTTGGGAATAAGTGTCGGTATTCCGATACCAAGATTTACCACATATCCGTCTTGAAGCTCCAAAGCAGCTCGCTTTGCTATCACTTCTCTTATTTGAGCTTTTTCCATAGCTTTTATGTTTTATTACTTTGTTTTCAAACAAGCGTTCGTCCGAAAGCTGCCTTGCGGGCAAACGCTTCTCATATTGGTTTATTGTGTCGGTGATTGATTATTTTCCCATGCGGCGTGCCAACTCTTCTGCTATGTAAGAGGCAACGTCATCGGCGTAGGTGTTCATTCCAAAGCCTGCATCATAACCCAATTCCTTCGCAAGCTCGTGAGTAATTCTCGCACCACCGCAACACAATATCACTTTATCTCTCAAACCTTCGGCTTCCAACATCTCGACAAGCTCTGTCAAGTTTTGGATATGCACATCTTTTTGAGTAACTGTCTGAGACACCAAGAGAGCATCGGCTTTCATCTCCAAGGCTTTTGCAATAAACTCCTCGTTTGGCACTTGCGCTCCCATGTTCAAGGCTTCTATCATCTCATAACGCTCCAATCCGTAATGCCCTGCATAACCTTTCATATTCATTATGGCATCTATTCCAACCGTGTGAGCATCTGTACCTGTGGAAGCTCCGACAATGACAATCTTTCGTCCGATTTTTTCTTTGATGAACTCGTCTGTCTCGTGCATATCCATGACATTTGATTCCACTTTCGGAACATGGATTGTTGTATAATCGACTGTGTGAACCGTGCTGCCATAGCAGTTGAAAAAAGTGAAGCCTTTGGTCAATTCTTTGTAGAAAACTACTTGCGGATTCTCAAATCCCATTTTCTTCATCAACTGTTTTGCAGCCTCTATGGCTTCATCGCCACACGGAACGGGAAGTGTAAAACTCAACTGGGTCTTACCGTCGTTCATTGTGTCGCCGTATGGTTTTACTTTGGTGAGGTCAAGCTCCGTATCGAAGTTTTTTGCCTCCATTGAATAAAGTCCGCCGCTCATTATCTTTGTCCTCCTTTTCCTTTCATTAAATCAATAAACGGATTGTAGTAGTTGTCGCCTTTTTCAAACACTCCCGACAATCCTTTTCCACCATTGAACGGACGTTTTATGTCCGCAAAGATACCTTTCTCCAAAGCAGAGAAGAGACCCTCCTTTGTCATTTTTTCCAACAGCTCTATGGCATCGTCCAACACCTTTTTGGCTCTTGTCTGCATGATACCGTCTTTCTTAAACTCCACATCGTCTCCAAGGTTCTTCATATTGCGGAAGATGTATTGAGCATTCTCGATAGACAAGTAACGGTCAGACATGAAAGGAGTGTGAATTGCCTCGGTCATCATACCCAAAAGTTGCAATCCCTGCCCTGTCCAAATAGCTATTTCGTTAAACAAAGCGTCTTGAATGTGTCCTCGGAATATGTTTCCGGTCATAAACTTTGTCGGAGGCATATATTTCAAAGGTGCCTTAGGGAAAATCTCTCTTATCATCTGAGCTTGAGCCAACTCATACAAGAATCCGTTTTCCAAATCGGGCGTCATCTCAAACGCATGACCCAATCCCATTTGTTCTTCGGGCAATCCTGCTGCAAAAGCAAGCTGTTCGTTGATAAGGTCTGAGGCTAAAACTGTGTGTGCCTGCTCAAAAGCATCGGCTGTTGTGAGGTAATTGTCTTCTCCTGTGTTGATTATAACGCCTGCAAAGCCGTTTATCACTCTCGAAAAGTACTGATCGATAAGTGTTCTCTGCATATTGATGTCGCGGAACAAGATACCGTAAAGTGCATCGTTCAACATGACGTCCAAACCTTCCAATGCACCCATTACAGCAATCTCCGGCATACACAAACCCGAGCAATAGTTGCACAATCTGATGTAACGACCTACCTCTTCGCCCACTTCGTCCAACGCCTTACGCATTATGCGGAAGTTTTCCTGAGTTGCGAAAGTTCCACCAAAGCCTTCGGTAGTTGCACCGTAAGGAACATAGTCCAAAAGCGACTGACCTGTTGTACGTATCACGGCAATGATGTCTGCACCCTGCCTTGCACCTGCCTGAGCCTGCACAACGTCCTCATAGATGTTACCTGTTGCCACTATAATATATAGGTATGGTTTTTTGCCTTCGCCTATGGTCTCTATGTAGTTCTCTCTTCGGCGGCGGTTGGCTTTAATTCGCTCCATCGACTGCTCGATAAAAGGTTGCAAAGCCTCCTTTGCCTTTTGTGCATCGCCCTGAGGGAGAGTTGTAATATCGAGAGTGCCTGCCGCTGTCTGCTCTGCAATCTCGCAAGGGGTCTTTCCTGTCTGCAATACTGCGTTACCCAACACCGGAAGGATACCATTTGCCAACATACCCTTGTCTTTGACAAAATCGACCAACACATTTGGCAAAGGAACGCCGCTTTGGTCAATTCCATCTACCCCCATCAAACGGCACAACGTCCTTTCGCAGGCAACGGTCGAATAACCATCGACAAAATCCTGCACTTGGTCGGAGATTACCTTCGCAAGCTCCTTTGCGTGTGCCACCTTGTTAAAATCCAAGCCTAATTTGCTCTTTTCCATATCTCGTAGTGTAGTTATTATTTTTTCATTCTTGTTGCACCGTCTGCCGTGTTATCACCAAAGAGTTTCGACACGACACACCAAAGCGACTGCAAAAGTACGAAAAAGATAAGTAATTGCAAAATCAATTCACAAAAAAAGGCGGTAGTTTCCTACTCTACCGCCAAAAAAGTTCATATTCTCGCTTTCTTACCTGCCCAAAACAGCCTTATTCACCTTTTTCATGTCCAAAGGCACGCCCGCAGAAATCTCAAACGGCAACACATCTATTCTTTTGCCGCTGTTGGCACTTGTTGTGTTGGTAATGGTCGGTCTGTACGTAAAAGCAAGAGAAACATCGTCCAAAATCCATCTCAATCTTATCGGAACACAGCCCGATATCTGTGCAATGACATCATAAGATGAAAGATTGGTGTTTCCATTTGAAGGAATTTTGAAGTAATATCCCCCATACTCGCCTCCAATTCCCACCGAAAGAGAAAGCATCGAGAAAACATCTTCGGTATTGAAGATATAATTGTAACCAATACCCACACTAAGTTTGAAAGATGTCGAAAAACAACTGTTGTCTCCTGTTTCTCTCAACATTCCCCAATCGATTGCATAATCTGCCTCCAACGAAAGACCTGTTTTCGTGCTGATTGAAGAGTATCGATTTCCCAATCCGAAAGCAACCGAAGGCAAATTGGTCTGTGCAACCTTGGCTCTGCCTGTTCCGAAAGAGACAGAAGCGTATGGTTCGACCACTTTAATCTTCTCGCTTTGCTGAGCAAAGACACCGAATGAACATACTGCCATGCCGTTCAAGGCACATACGGCAATGCAAACAAGTTTTGCTATTTTTTTCATCGTACTTTTGTTTTTAATGGTTAAGTTTTCCTTTAATTACATCGGTGTAAAGATATAGTTTTTTTTAATACGACCATGACAAAAATTCAATCAATCTAATCAAATCGGCAAATCAGTCCTTGCAATGCTTTAATCTGCAATACCTTATACCGAATTAAAAACATCAAATCGGCATTTCGAGTGTTTTTTTACAAAGATATTTTGCCGATTGGAAGATTTGGCATATCTTTGCGGCGTTAAACGACTTAGTAATAAACAAAACAATTATCATTATGAAGAAAATATTTTGCACAATCGCCGTGACAATGTTTGCCTGCTCGGCTTTCGCTCAACAAAAAGTTGAAGCAAATTATGTGGAAGCAGGAGTAAATGAAAACGACCCTTCGACTTACAAAGCAAAAGAGGTCGTAATGCCTGACGGAAAGAAGGAAACAGTGTTGTTTAAGAAGAAACACTTCAACCAAGAGAATGTAAAAATCAGCTCTTCTTCCGCAACAGCTCTTTCAATCGAAGACATGATGGCTGTAATCGAGAGAAAGAAAAAGCAACACGAGTGTGTGAAAGAAATGTACGAAGAAGACGGATTGTACTATATGCTTTTCACCAAGTGTAACACCGAAGGAAAACAATAATTCGGCTTTTAAGATACAATAAGAAGGCATCTTCTTTCGTTGTATTTTGAAGCGGAAAAATTGAAACGCCGTTTTGCTCGAGCGAAACGGCGTTTTATTCTGCCAAAACGCCGTTTTATTTCACTGAAACGCCGTTTTGTCAGAGCGTTTGCAAGAGGCTTTGTTTCAGATATTTATAACATAGATATATGAGTTTGTTTCAGACAAGAAAACCAAGACAATTTGAGTATAAACCTCGTTTTTACGACCCCGAAAAGGAAGAGTTGGAGCGTTTGAAAGCAAAGTATGGCGATGTCGAAGGGACAGAATATAAGCGTCGAATCGACTTTCGTTCTGCAATGAAGACGAAAAAAGATGAGAAAATCGGCAAACCTGTGTCGGGATTGAAGATTATACTCATCGCTTCTCTGATTATAGCTATCTTATACTTTCTTTTGTACGTGGTAGAAACATGGCAATAGAAATTTTGGACAGCGTTGTGGCAAATCAGATTGCCGCAGGAGAAGTGGTAAACCGTCCCTCGTCGGTCGTAAAGGAGCTTTTGGAAAACTCAATCGACTCCGGAGCAGCCCGAGTTCAGTTGGTGATAAAAGATGCCGGCAGAACGCTCATTCAGGTGAGCGACAATGGTTGCGGAATGGACAGAGAAGATGCTCAAAAGTGCTTTCTGCCCCACGCAACCAGCAAGATACGCACTTCGGAAGACATGATGAAACTCCGCACAATGGGTTTCAGAGGCGAGGCTCTTGCATCTATTGCCGCAATTTCGCAAGTCGAACTCAAAACTCGCCGAGAGCAGGACGAAACAGGCACAAAGGTCATAATAGAAGGCGGAGAGATAAAACAGGTTTCGGACGTTGCTTGTCCGGCAGGCACTTGTATCTCGGTCAAGAACATATTTTACAATACTCCTGCAAGGCGTAACTTCCTCAAAAGCGACCAAATAGAAAACAGCCACGTCAATGACGAATTTTTGAGGGTCGCTCTGATTAAGCCGGAAGTCGCTTTCGGCTATGTGAACAACGAAAGAAATATGCACAACCTCACAACGGGCAACGCAAAGAAGAGAATAATCGACCTTTTCGGCTCATCGCTTTCGGGCAAGCTCATTCCGCTGAACGAAAGCCTCGATTTGGTCAAGATAGGAGGCTTTGTGTGTTCGGCAGACTTTGCAAAGAAGAACAAATCGTGGCAGTATTTCTTCGTAAACGGACGATTTATGAAGAACAATTACTTTGCCAATGCGGTAGAGAGGGCTTTTGGCAACCTGCTTGGCGAAAAGACCTACCCTGCTTTCTTCATTACGCTCGACCTTCCGCCCGAAAACATAGATGTAAACATACATCCGACAAAGACAGAGGTCAAATTTTTGGACGACAAGATGATTTACTCCGTTCTGCACGCCGCAACAAAACGCGGTCTCGGGCAGTATGCTCTCTCAAACGAGATTTCGTTCACCAAACCTGCCATAGAATTTCCGCAGGTGTCCGCTTCAACTCCTCTTCCCAAGGCTCCGCAAATTCGCTTTGACCCTTCGTTCAATCCTTTTGACACTTCGGACTCCCGACCGCTCACTATGTTGCAGGAAAAGCCTGTTGTGCAACCCTCTCTCTTTGAGAAAGACATTCCCGAGCTTGTCCCCACTCCCACAAACCGCCCTGCGGAAAGAGAAAACAGAGAACTCAACCTCATGCAGGTGGCAGAGCGATATATTGTTGTCCGAAGCAAGGAGTCTGTGCTACTGATTGACCAGAGCAGAGCGTCGCAAAGGGTGATTTACGAAAGCGTCCTCGGAGGCGAAACTCCCAAAACCCTGTGCCAAAACCTTGCAACACCCATAAAACACTTCTTTGCACCTCACATAAGTTTCCAACTTGTGGAACTGCTTCCTGCCTTGGAGAGCTATGGAATGAAGATGGAGTATGACAAGACGGACGGAGGATTTTTCCTTGTGGCAAAATCGCCTTCAAACAGTGCGGAAGAGTGTTTCGAGACGGCTCAAAACCTTGTCGAAGACAAGCAAAACTGCTTTGCCTCAGGCTCTCAAAACGAGAAAAGAGCCATGATGATTGCACAAAAGAACAAAATACCTTACGGACAGGTGCTTTCCAACCAACAAATGCAGACATTGATTTCCCAGCTGTTCAGTTGCAGAGAGTGTAACCTCACTCCCGAGGGAAAAAAGATAATAATCAGACTGACAACAGACGACTTGGACAAGATGTTCGAGTAGAAAGAAAATCTGCACCCTGCTTTCTTTGTTGCAGAGTGCAGATTTGGTATTCTGTAAAGCCCTTTGGACTATTTGCTTTCGATGTATTGGTCCAAGTTTTGCAGGATTATGTCTATCCTTATGTCGAAACTCTCCCTTGTTGCAAAGGCAACGTGTGGCAAAAGCAAGGTATTCTTTGCTCCAAGAAGGGGATTGTCCGCTTTCAAAGGCGGTTCGCTGTCGTAAACGTCGATTGCAGCTGCCGCAATCCGTCCTTGGTTCAAGCAGTCTGCCAAGGCTTTGTTGTCAATCACCCCTCCGCGAGAAGTATTGACCACTATGGCAGAGGGTTTGCACAAAGCTAGCATCTCGGAGCTGATAAGACCCTTTGTTTGCTTGGTCAGAGGAGTGTGAAGCGAGATAATGTCGCTGCGTTTCATCAATTCCTCCAACGAAGTGTACTCTATATTCATGTCAATAGCCTCCTGCCGCTGCGAACGCGAGTAGGCAATAATCTGACAGCCGAAGACTTTGAGCAGTTGTGCCGTCCTGAGTCCTATTGCTCCCGTTCCGACAATGCCGACCGTCTTGCCGCAAAGCTCTCTTCCCAAGATATTGTTCCTGCCTTGAAGAGAACGAGTTGCAGCATCAAAAGGCGTCATCTTGCGATAAACATCGAGCATCATTCCCACAGCCAATTCTGCCACTGCCTGCGTAGCATAGCCCGAGGCATTGCGGATTTGTATTCCTCTTTGGCTGCAATAGTCTTGGTCTATGTGGTCCAAGCCCGTGAAAGCGACGTTCAAGAACTTCAATTCGGGACATTGTTCCAACACATTGCGACCAAGAGGGATATTGGACACCATTACGACTTCCGCACCCTTCATTCTTTCGACAAGGGTCGCCTCATCTTCCTTTCGGTCGGGGAAAACGACCAACTCACAACCCTTTTTCTCATATTTTCGAGCCAATTCCGCTGCCCTTTCGGGGCTTATTCCCATAGGCTCTACTGCAACAATTTTCATATAACTTGGTATTGAATTATCAGTTTTTTGTTTCTGTTTTGCAAAGATAGCCATTTTCTTTTGCCCTTGTCCTGTGTTGCGAAAATAAAACGGCGATTTGCAGAAATAAATCGCCGTTTTATTCTGACAAAACGCCGTTTTATTTTGTTGAAACGGCGTTTTATTTCAAGCATTGCAAGAGACTGTAATTCAAAACGATAAAATTCCAAAAAAGAAAGAGGCTGTCCATACGGACAAAGCCTCCTTCGGTCAACGGTGTCTGCCCAAAGGGCAGCCTAACATCAATAATTAAAGAAATTATTTTACTCTCTCGGCATATTCAGCCGTCCTTGTGTCGATTTTAATTCTCTCTCCCGTTTCGATAAACAAAGGAATACGAACTTTTGCTCCCGTTTCGACAGTTGCATCTTTCATTGCGTTTGTGGCAGTGTTGCCTTTCACTCCGGGTTCTGTGTAAGTTACTTCCATTTCTACAAAAGGCGGCAACTCACAAGAAAGAGGTGTTTCGGTGTCTGCGTGAACTATTATCTCAACATACTGTCCTTCTTTGAGGAATTGAGGAGCGTTTATCATGCTTTCCTCAATGTTTATCTGCTCATAGGTTTCTGCGTGCATGAAATTGTAACCTGTGTCATCTTTGTAAAGATATGTGTAAGGTCTTCTCTCGACTCTGCAAGTGTCAATCTTGCAACCGGCAGGAAAAGTATGCTCCAAAGTTCTGCCTGTCTTGAAGCTCTTCAATTTAGTTCTCACAAATGCACTTCCTTTTCCCGGTTTGACGTGCAGAAACTCCACTACAGAAAATAAATCGTTGTTCAATTCGATGCACAAACCGTTCTTAATGTCTGCTGTTGTTGCCATATTTAATTTTTTGTTTGTCTATCTGCCGTGCAGATAGGTGTTAAGTATTTGTGTTATTTAATTCTTACTGATTTGTTTCTTGCTTTTGGTTTTGCAAATTCTCCACTCTGCGTTCCAAAAAGTCGTTTTCGTCTTTCAACCGGGTGTATTCCTTTTCGTAAAACGAGGCTTTCATGCCCGAAGAAAGCATTCTCAAAATGCAGACTGCAAGCAATGCAAAGGCTGCATCTTCAACACGTTTGAAGCCTACGAAGAAATAGTAAATCACTACGCCGATTATGCCGACGTATGACAAGATTTCGAGTATTTTTGCTGCTTTTAGTGCTTTCATTTTGACTTGTTTCGGCGTGCAAAGGTACATTTTTTTTTGGTATTTCCAAAAAATATACGCTTTTTTGGCTATCTTTGCCGAACGTTTGCCCGTTATGGGTTTTCAAAAAGGGACAAAAACATTAACATTATGAGAAAAGCAAGTATAGGACTTTTGTTTGCGATTTTGCTTTGGGGCTTTGGGGCTTCTGCACAGAACACAAGCCGAATGGACGATGCCAAATTGACGGAATTTTCCTACAAGTTGAGCAAATTACCTTTCAGTGAGAGAAACGTAATCGACACTGCGTGCAGGTTATTTGAGACTATGTTTAAGGGAGATGCCGACAATGCCGACTGGGGCTACCAAATTTTGTATTTTTATCACGAGTTGAGTTGCGAAGACAAGACTACAACGCTGCACAAGACCTTTTCGGAAGAAGAAATCAGGGCTTTGGTTCACAAAGACATCAAAGTACTCGGCGGATTGGTCTCTGACATGAAACGTTTTGAGAACGAGTATGGAAAATATGGCTATAGAATAATGTCGTATGAGGATACCTCGTATGCAATCGAAGTTCAGCCGGGCTTTTTGTACGACAAATTCAAAAAGATGCTCACTCCCGAATATGCATACTACCGCGGATTGTGGATAAAAGAGCATGACATTCCTGCAATATGGCACGCAACCCTTGCAATTCCCCTTTCGGAAGTGTTCAAACGCATAGAATGGAGAGACGAATTCCTCGAAAAAAATCCCGATTTCATAAGAGAAGACCTTGTAACAAGAGAAATCGAGCGTCTTTGCTTCATTGTTACCAAGGGATTGGAGAATACGTCGGTTTATGACGAGAAAGATGTCATCAAACCCGAGTATAAAGACGCTCTTCAGGCATATTACCGCTCCCACAAGCAGACAAAATGGGGCAAATACATGACTGACTACGTTCATTTGCTTGCTCTGAACAAGTATCGCAACAGTTACAAAATCGATTCTTGGGTTTTGGAACACCTCTTCCCCGAAGGCAGGAAGAATATCGACCCTTTGTTGAAGTACAAGGACATTTTGATTGATAATATCGTTGAATAAAATTTTTGTTTGAAGAAAAAAGAGATGAAAAGACTGACAGTTTTTCTTGCAGCCTTGCTTTTTGGCTGCGGTTTGATGGCTCAAGAAATTACGCTTGAAGACATTTGGAAAAATGGAACGTTTCGTTCCAAAGGCATTGCGGGCATTCGCTCGATGAAAAACGGAGAAAATTATTGCATTTTGACCTCTGAGGGTATCGAAAAGTACTCTTACAAAGACGGAAAGAAGATTGAAACTATGCTTTCGTTCGATGGCTTGAAGTTCTCGGGCGAAAACGAATATGTATTCGAATATTCGTTCAGCCAAGACGAGAACAAGGTGCTTTTGGCTACCAATCCGCAGTTCATTTACAGGCGTTCATACACTGCAAACTACTATGTGTATGATTTTTCTGCCAAAACGCTCACCCCTGTTGCCAAAACTCCGGTACGTCTTGCCGAATTTTCACCAAAGGCAGACCGTGTGGCTTACGTCAAAGACAACAATATATATATGGTAAGCCTTGCCGACATGACAACTACCCAAATCACTTCGGACGGAGAGTTTAACAAAATAATATATGGAACAACCGACTGGGTGTATGAGGAAGAATTTGCAATAACAAAGGGATTTTTTTGGAGCAATGACGGAAGCAAAATTGCATTCTATCGCTTTGACGAAAGCAAAGTAAGAGAATATACAATACCTTACTATGGCGATTTATACCCTCGCCAATATACTTACAAATATCCGAAAGCCGGAGAGGCAAATTCGGTTGTCGATGTGATGGTTTATGATTTGGCTTCGGCAACAACTCACACTATCGACCTCGGACCAAACAAAGATATTTATGTTCCGAGACTTCAATGGACGCTGAACGACGAGGTGTTTATTCACAAGCTCAACAGACATCAAAATCACTACGAGTTGTTCACCGTAAACTGCAACAACTACAAGTTAAACAAGGTTTACGACGAGCGAAACGAGTGTTACATTGAGCAGGCAGAAGATGTGATTTTCCTAAACGACAAGAAGAACTTCATCATTCGCAGCGAGAGAAATGGTTATATGAACCTTTACAAAGTCAATCTCTACACCAAAGAAATTGTTCCTTTGACCGACGGACAATATGATGTGGATATGGTATGTCATGTCGATGAAAAGAATAACAAAATCTACTATACGGCAGCACAAAGCGAGGCTTACAATCGCGAACTCTTGGTTGTAGATGGCAAAAAGAAAGTAAGAAAACTTTCGGGCAAGGTTGGAACATACACAGCCGACTTTTCAGCTAACGGAAAGTACTACATATCGTCCTATTCCGACACGGACACACCCACAATCTACACAATAAACGACAATAACGGCAAAACGCTCGTAACACTCGAAGACAACAAAGACCTGAAAGCCACTTTGGCAAAATATGGTAAGGAACGCAAAGAATTTGGCAAGTTTACAACCTCCGGCGGAGAGCAGTTGAACTATTGGATGATAAAACCTGCAAAAATGGAAGCAGGAAAGAAGTATCCTCTTTTGATGTATGTGTATGGCGGACCTGGCAGTCAGGAAGTTCTCAACTCACAAAGCCGTTCTGCTGACTATATGTGGTTCAGAATGTTGGCACAAAAAGGCTACGTTATCGCCTGTGTAGATGGACGAGGCACGGGAGCAAGAGGCGAAAAGTTCAAAAAATGCACCTATATGGAGCTTGGAAAATATGAGACCGAAGACCAAATCGAGGCAGCAAAGTACTTTGGTTCGCTTCCTTTCATAGACAAAGAAAGGATAGGCATCTTTGGTTGGAGCTACGGGGGATATATGTCCACACTCTGCATAACCAAGGGAGCGGAATACTTCAAGACTGCAATAGCTGTTGCACCTGTTACAAATTGGAGGTACTATGACAATGTATATACAGAACGTTTCATGCGTACTCCTCAGGAGAATGCAGACGGATACGACCTAAATTCGCCAATCAATCATGTCGATAAGCTCAAAGGCAACTACCTTCTTATTCATGGCACGGCTGACGACAATGTTCACTACCAAAACTCCATGGATTTGATAACTGCCCTCATCAAGGCAAACAAACAATTTGAGCATTTTGCATATCCAAACAAAGACCACGGCATCTATGGCGGCAACACCCGACTACATCTTTATACTTTGATGACCGACTTTATTCTTCGCAAGTTGTAGAAGAATACGACCAACAAAAACAAAATGCACAAAGACCTTGAAGCATTTGTAAACAAGCAAAACTTGTTTGGAAAAGACGACAGAATTCTCTTGGCACTGAGCGGCGGAGTGGATTCTGTCGTTTTGGCTACTCTGATGCTTGAATGCGGCTATCATTTTTCGGCAGCTCACTGCAATTTTCACCTGCGTGGCAACGAGAGCATGAGAGACGAAGACTTTGTGAGGGCGTGGGCAAAAGAGCATGATGTGGAGTTGTTTGTAAAAGACTTCGACACATTTGGCTATATGCAGCAAAAGAAAATCTCTTTGGAAATGGCAGCACGCGAACTTCGCTACTTGTGGTTTGAAGAGCTGATTACAAGCAAGGGTTTTGACTGTCTTGCAACGGCTCATCATGCAGACGATTCGGCAGAAACCTTTTTTATCAATCTGCTGAGAGGAACGGGGATTGCAGGTCTGCACGGCATACTGCCAAAGAGCGGAAATATAGTCCGTCCGCTTCTTTTTGCCACTCGCAAACGCATTGCCGAGTTTGCCGAGCAAAGAAACATTGCCTTTGTTGAGGATTCGACCAACAGCCAGACTAAATTTTTGAGAAACAAAATCCGACATCAACTCTTCCCTTTGCTAAGAGAGATTGCCCCTTCGTTTGATGAAACAATCGCAAAAGACATCGAACGCCTCAGAGAAACAGAGATGGTTTACTCTCAAGCTGTCAAGCAGTTACAAAACGAGCTTTTGAGCGAACAAAACGGCGTTTTAATTCTCCAAATCGCCGATTTATTACGCCAAAAGCCCGAAAGACTTTTGCTGTACGAAATTTTGTCTCAATACGGCTTCAACGAGAGCAGCTGCAACGACATTCTTTCGACATTAAACGCAGAGTCGGGCAGGCAGTTTGTGAGCAAAACTCACCGCATTGTCAAAGACCGCACCCGACTTTTGATAACGCCAATAGAAAGTAGCAATTCAAAACAACAATACCTTATCGCCGAAGACCAAGACTGCATACAAGAACCATTTAATGCCCAAATCCAAAGCCTGAACGCAAAAGAGCATTTCACAATATGCAGGGAAAGGAACATCGCAATGATAGACAAAGACGCTCTGCACTTCCCTTTGGTTTTGCGACACTGGAAAGCAGGCGACAAATTCGTCCCCTTGGGAATGAAAAAGCCCAAAAAGCTCAGCGATTTCTTCACTGCCGAAAAGTATTCCCTTGTAGAGAAGCAACAGCAGTGGCTTTTGTGCAGCAATGATGAAATAGTATGGGTTGCAGGCAGGCGGTTGGACGAGCGATTTAAGGTATCGGACAGCACAAAGAACATATTAAAAATACAAATCAATCAATAAACAACAATAGTATCATGAAAAGAGGACTATTTTTTTGTTTTCTGCCCTGTTTGTTGCCAACGCAGCAGTGCAAGGTCAGAATTCTGACATTCAAACCTTTGTTTCACAAATCAATAAAGACAGCTTGCAAGCCAATGTTCAAGCCTTGCAGGACTTCGGAACTCGTTACGCATTCAGCAACAACCGCCGACAGGTGGCAGAGTACCTTTGCGAGCGTCTGCAATCCTACGGCTTTGAGGCAAAGTTAGATTCCTTTCACTTGGAAATGGAATACCCCTACTCCTCAGGAATAATGAATGACACATGGCAATATAACGTTGCAGGCAAAAAGCGTGGAGCTTGGGCAAAAGACACAACCGTCCACTTGGGAGCGCACTACGATGCAGTATCTTTCAAAGAAGGATTTGAAGACTTTATAAACGTTGCACCCGGAGCCGATGACAATGCCTCGGGAGTGGCAGCCCTTTTGGAGATTGCCCGAATTACAGCAGCAAACAACCTTCAACCCATAAAAACACTTGTGTTTAACTTCTTTGCTGCCGAAGAACAAGGACTGAAAGGCAGCAACCACACAATAAACAGCATATCCACACCAATGTGGAAAGAAGACATCGTGGCAATGATAAATCTCGATATGGTGGGATACTGCACCACGGAAGCCGACGGAGCAACTGCCAACATAATCACCTATTACAACAGCAGCGAACTTACAGATATGGCAGTGGAATTTGCAAACACCTACACCACTCTCACACCCAACACCACAACAGACTACTATATGCAATCCGATTCCTATTCCTACAACAGCTATGGGGTAAGGAGTGTATTCCTTTCAGAGTATGAGTTCACGCCTCACTATCACACCGAAAGAGATGTGTTTTCCACTTTGAACTTTGACTATTTAGAGCAACTCTCTCGCCTTGCCGCCGCTTTGATGTACGAATGCGGAGTTCACAATGACTATGGCACGGTGTCAATCGGAGATATTATTAAAGCAGAAGACTTTGATGTTACTCTGCTCGGCAATCCTGCACAAGGCACAATCCGCTTCCAAACAAAGGGAGCAAGAGAAGATTGTGATGTTGTTTTGTACGACTTGGAAGGAAGAAAGATTGCTCAAACCACAGTCGGCAAAGGCGAAAACAACTCCTGCATGGCGATTGAAGGAATAAAGAGCGGAATTTACATCTTAAAATTCAGCTGTGGCAATCAGACGATTAGCAAGAAAATAACGATATTGCAGTAAAAAAAGAGCAAAAAATTTTGGTGTTTTTCAAAAAGTTAGTACCTTTGCACTCGCATTCGGAACAACGAAACACCGAATTGGTCCCATAGCTCAGTTGGTTAGAGCATCTGACTCATAATCAGGGGGTCCTAGGTTCGAGCCCTAGTGGGACCACAAGCAAATAGAGGAATTGCGTTCGGCAATTCCTCTATTTATTTTTTCATTTCCCAAAATCAAATCAAAAATTCATAAAACCAAACTAATTCGTTTAATAAACTTCGGGGCGGGTTTGATGTGTTCAAACTCCGCCCCGATAAGTCAAAGAGGGGTTGTATTCAAATCATTATAGGAAAAATATCAAACCACTCTCCACCGTGCCTCCAACTTTTCTTGTTCTCTGAATAAGTGAAGCCGGATTAGACCTTTCATATAAGACCTCTTGTCCGCTATACTTGTAAAACAATGACCATTCCAACCTGTGTTTGAACACTTCAAAGCCGAATGATGTTCCCAAATAGAACGTTTCGAAAACCGAATTTTGCTTATTAAGTTGCATTGTTTCAAAGCGATTGTCGTCCAATATTTCAAAACCGGCAGGTATAATATCGGTGCTTAGAACACAAGCTGCTCCTGCTCCCAAAAAGAAACTCCACTCTGTTTTTGGTGCAGCGGCAATCGAATAAGACAAAAGCAGCGGAACTTCCAAATAATTAAAGCCTGTCTCACCATTTGATGAATAATAATGCCGAACATCATCAATAAACAAGAATGAAAATTCGGGACATCTGTAAGCATAGCTCAACTTTGCCGTAAGAGCAAAGTGCTTTGAAAACCTATATCTGTAATCCAAATCTATGGAAAAGTAAGTCGATACTCTTGCTGCTGACATTTCAAACATTTCATAGCCGTTTGCCAATATGGAAGATGCCATGTTAATTGCACCGAGCGATGAATTATCGCTGTCAAACAAGGAGGTGCTTACCCCAATTCCGAAATTGTGTTTCTTAAACTTCAATCCGCCGTTACATTTTTCACTTTGTGCAAAAAGCACTGTACAAGAGAGCAAAACAACTCCGAGTACCCAAAATTTTTTCTTCATCTCTTAATGTTTTTCTTGTTGTTACAAATTATTTCTTTCTGCATTTACAGTCCACATAATGCCAAATACCTTGCAAAGATATAGCTTATTCCGCCAAAAAACAACAAAAAAAAAAAAAAAAACGATTTTTTATCAACCTGTCAATAAAAATCGGATTTTAATCAAATCAAAACGGCATTTTAGCGGAATAGAACGCAGTTTGATTTTGCCAAAACGCCGTTTCAGCATAATAAAAGGGCGTTTTGCAACTCTTCTCGGCTCACAAGAAATAAAAAAGGTCCGAAAACAACCGGACCTTACGAAAACAAATGATCATGAAAACTCCAATATTGTAATTCAATCCAAAGATTACTCGTTGATTAACTTCTCTATTTCGTCCAAATCTGCCCTGAAACGTTTGTCGGTATCGTAACTGTTTTGAACAGACTTGCAAGCGTGCAGAACGGTTGCGTGATCTTTGTTGCCACATTTTGAACCTATGGTTGCAAGAGAGTTTTGTGTGTGCTTACGAGAAAGATACATCGAAATATGTCTTGCTGCCACCACATTGCCTTTTCGAGTTTTTGAAAGCATCAGGCTTATCGGAATGGAGAAATAATCACATACCACTTTTTGTATGTATTCTATCGACATCTCTCTTGAAGAACTCTTGACAAACTTGTCTATCAGTTCTTTGGCAAGCTCTATTGTGATACCTGATTTGTTGATTGAGCTTTGGAAAAGAAGAGATATTAGCACTCCTTCCAACTCTCTGACGCTTGTGCTGACGTTGTAGGCAAGGTATTCGATGACATCTTCCGGCACATTGTCAATTCCGTCTTTCAAGAGCTTGCGTTTGATGATTTCTATGCGGGTCGGTGCGTCCGGCACTTGCAAATCGGCACTCAATCCCCACTTCAAACGCGATATTACACGCTGTTCCAAACCAGAAAGCTCGGCAGGAGACTTATCGGAGGTGATTATGAGCTGCTTACCTGCCGAATGTAGTCCGTTAAATATCTGAAAAAACACGTCTTGTGTCCCTTGCTTGTTGGCAAAGAACTGAATATCGTCAATAATCAGCACATCAATCATCATTTGGTAGAATTGAAGAAAATCGTTTGTCGTTTTGTTCTTCACACTGTCCACATACTGCTGAAAAAACTGCTCTGCACTGATGTATAAGACCGTCTTGTCGGGATAACGTTGCTTTGTCTCCAAGCCAATGGCATGAACAAGGTGCGTTTTTCCCAATCCCACATTACCATATATGAAAAGAGGGTTAAAAGCTGTCTTTCCGGGATTTTGAGCCACCGCATAACCGGCAGAACGTGCCAAACGATTGCAAGCACCCTCTACAAAATTATCAAAGGAGTAGTTCTCGTCAAGCTGAGAGTTCACTTTGATTTTCTTCAAACCCGGAATGACAAACGGATTTGGGAAACCTTTTACGTCTGTGTCCATATTCATAGGTATTGTGGTCGATCTGTTTTGTGTGGCTTTCCTGTCGTTTGAAGGAAGTTTGACATCTGCTCCCACAGCCGAGCTGTCAATCACCGTAGAGTAGATGAGCTTGCCTCCTTCTCCCAATTCCTTCTTGATGGCAGCTCGCAATTCGTTGATGTAATTTGCTTCCAACCACTCACAAAAGAACATACTCGGCACTTTGAGTGTCAATGTGTCGTCTTGAAGAGCCAACGGCTTCAATGGAACGAACCATGTCTCAAATATGTGCTTGTCGGGCAATATATCCTTTATGAAGTCCAAACAATTTTGCCAAACTTGATTACAATCCTTTTGCATAATTTCAGTTCTACTTTACGGTTCTGTGTTTTAATTTCGTCGTTTCAGTTGCGAAAAAGGAAGTTTGCAGAAACACAGAAAACACATTCCTACCTTTCCTTTTCACGATTGCAAAGGTACATCTTTTGTTGTGGAAAATATTTATCGATTTTGTTTTGGAAAATTCCGAATTTATTCTTATAGCTTCGGCGAGTATTTTTGTCCCTTTTTGGAGATTTTCTTCGCTATCGAGATTTCTACTTTTCTATATGCTTGAATTGCAACTTAAAAACACTTTTTACGCAAGTGCAACGAACTCTCATACGAAAATATTCGCAATTAAAAAAATTTTCAAAGGACTTTTTTCAACACGAACCTGCAATTTTTTTGACCAAACTCACAATCTGACAATCAGTAACTTGCAAAAATTTTATTGAGCTGAGGAGTAGTTATACACTTGCCAAAAATTCAAATTCCACATTTTGCAGCTTGGAAATTTCTTCCACAAAATTATCTTCGTCTTCTCGGTTTATCAAAATCTCGATTGAGCATTGTGTGTCAAAATTGTGGTTTCTCTGCAAGGCGTCATGGCGTTTCAAAAGCCCCATGACGGCATTCATTTTCTCATATTGAAAGGTTATTTTGTAGAGTTGTCGAACTTTTTTTTCAACAATCGAAGCCTCTGCAAGGCATACCTCTGCTGATGCCTTGTAGGCTTTAATCAGTCCGCTCACTCCGAGTTTTGTGCCTCCGAAGTAGCGAACCACCACTACCAAAACATTGGTCAGATTGTTTGAAAGCAACTGTCCGTAAATCGGTTTGCCTGCCGTCGAAGATGGTTCGCCGTCGTCGCACATTCTGTACTCTTCTTTGTCGAACCCGATGACGTAAGCATAGCAATGATGTGTCGCATCGTAATACTTTTTCTTCAATTCGGAAAGGATTTCCTTCACTTGAGAAACACTTTCGACCGGATAGGCAAAGGCAAGGAACTTACTGCCTTTTTCTTTGTACAATCCCTCGCATGGACTTTCTATTGTAAGGTAGCTGTCTGCCATAACGGACAATCTTCTATCGGCTCAACATCGGGATAACTCTCCCAAGAGAAGAAAGCAAAATGTCAATTTCTTCTTTTGTGGTGTAGAGTGCAAAGGAGGCTCTTGCCGTTCCGGGAATATTAAAGTGCTTCATTACCGGCTGGGCGCAGTGATGTCCTGTGCGGATTGCAACTCCCAACTGGTCCAAAAGCGTTCCCACATCAAAAGGGTGAACATTCTCCACATTAAAAGAAAGACAGCCTGCCTTGGAAGCTTTTTCGGCATAAACCCTCACTCCTTTTATCGATTTGAGACCCTCTTGTGCATAGTTCAATATCTCTTGTTCGTGAGCAAACACTTCGTCAAGGTCGAGAGCATTCAAGAAATCCAATGCCGCACCCAAGCCTATGACATCGGCAACCGACGGAGTGCCGGCTTCAAACCTGTATGGCGGAACGTTGAATGTAGTCTTGTCAAAATCGACGCTCTCAATCATCTCCCCTCCTCCCTGATAGGGCGGAAGAGTGCTTAAAATCTCCTCACGACCATAGACAATGCCGATACCCATGGGGGCATAAAGCTTGTGAGCCGAGAAACAATAGAAATCGCAATCCATTTTCTTTACATCGACCTTTGAATGCACAATACCCTGAGCTCCATCTACAATGATTCTGAGGTCTTTCTCTCCAAGGCTTCTTGCCAAGGGAATAATCTTGTCAAGAGGGTGAACAACTCCGAGGGAGTTTGAGACTTGTGCAAGGGAAAGTATCTTGGTTCGTTTGTTGATAAGGCTTTCCAACTTGTCGATTTGCAACTCTCCGTTGTCGTCAATCGGGATTACTTTGATGAGAAGACGGCGTTTTTGGGCGGCAATCTGCCATGGAACAATGTTTGAGTGGTGTTCGCTCTCTGTAAGCAGTATCTCATCGCCCTCATTCATCGACTGAGTAAGGGTTTCGGCAAGCAGGTTCAAGCCTTCTGTCGTTCCTCTTGTGTAGATAATCTCGCTGCTCTTGCTTGCACACAGGTAATCCCTCACCTTAGCTCTCACATTCTCGAACATATCGGTCGCCTTTTGGCTCAAAGTGTGAACACCTCGGTGAACATTGGCATTGTGATGAAGATAATAATCGCTCATCGCCTCAATCACACAGCGAGGTTTCTGTGTTGTTGCCGCATTGTCAAGATATACCAATGGTTTTCCGTTCACTTTCTCTTCCAAAACGGGAAACTCTTTCCTCAAAGTCGCCAAATCCATCATCTCTTACAAGATTTTATCGTTCTATAAATCAATTACTTAAATTCAATCTTCGCAACACTAAGACAAAACGCAGTTTTGGTAGAATGAAACACCGTTTCATTCTGCTAAAACGCCGTTTTATTCTGCTGAAACGAAGAGTTGTTTTGCTCAAAGAAAACAATGTGTTGCTACATTATCATTTCCATGCGTTGCTTGAGCGTTTCGACCAAGGTGTCTGCCGCCTTTGCAAGCTGTTTTTTGACCATCATCGCCATCATTTGAGGAACGTCCAACTCAATCGTTGCCTTCACATTACATTTGTATGGTTCTGTCTTTTCAAAGTCTATGGTCAGCAAAAAATTAAACGGCATGGACGAAGGTACATCGGTATCATTTGTTATCACAAGACGCTCATTAGGAACTCTTGAAAGCATCTTGATGCCGAAATCGCCCATGTTCTTAATCGTAAAGCTGCACTTGTCTTCGGTAGATTTGAAGTTGTCGATTTTATCGTTCGCCATCATCGAAAAATTCGAGAAGTTCTTCAAATAATCGTACACAAACTCAACGTTTCTCTTTATTTCGGTCGTCTTACTCTCTGTTTTAATCATGTCAATCAACTAAAAAGGGCGTTACATTCGTATTATAACGCCCGTGTTCTTTAATCTGTTTTAATGTACAATCGTTATTTCATTCTCTGTTCTGACCACAATTCGGGATTTTCCCTCCATTTGGTGAGCGAAATCAAGTCTTCCTGACTTATAAAGCTCTCTTCGGCTGCCAAATCTATCAATGTATGATAGTCTGTTATGGTGTTGAGAAGCACATCCTTTGTTTCAAACGCCTGCTTTGCCACTTCGAGATTATAAGTAAAGATTGCAGCCATTCCTTTTACGCTGCAACCTGCCTCTCTCAAAGCATCAACAACCTGCAAACTACTCTTACCCGTGGAAATCAAGTCTTCGATAACCACAATAGACTGTCCGCTTTTCAAATCGCCCTCAATCTTGTTGCCCAAACCGTGCTTTTTCTCTTCGGGACGCACATATACAAAAGGCTTTCCGAGGTCTTGTGCAACCAAGACACCCTGTGCAATTCCTCCTGTGGCAACACCGGCAATCACATCGACGTCTGCGTACAGCTCATTGACGATTGCAACGAACTGTTGGCGGATAAAAGTTCTGATGTCAGGATATGACAAAGTTACTCTGTTGTCGCAATAAATTGGCGACTTTCTTCCGGAAGCCCAAGTGAAGGGGCTTTCATTATTCAACTTTATTGCTTTAATTTGCAATAAAAATCGAGCTGCTTGTTTAGCTGTTTCTTTATTCAAAATCATGATGCAAAGGTACAACATTTTCAATAAATACAATAGGATTTGTATCCTAAATGAACAATCCGGTGTTTTTTTTCATTCGGACGAAAGGGTGATAGAATGTACTCCCGAGACGATAAATTCAATCGATTTTCGCAGTTTTTTTGAGGACGATTGCCGACAAAATATCATAATTTTTGTTAAAAGTTTACCCTTGGAGGAAGTTTTTTTCAAGGCAACGGAAGGCTTGGTTTTCGTTCAGGCTGCAGGAGGCTTGGTTCGCAACAGTGCAAATGAGTATCTGTTCATCTATCGTGCCGGACATTGGGACTTGCCCAAGGGACATAGAGAGCAGGGTGAGGATTTGGACTTTACGGCAACAAGAGAGGTTGAAGAAGAAACGGGAGTTGGCTCTCTCAAATTGGGCGAAAAGATAGGCGTTACCTACCATACATATATGATGAAGGGCAGACGCGAAATCAAAGAGACACATTGGTACGATATGTTCTCGGACTGCACCGACAAACTCACCCCTCAAAAAGAGGAAGGGATAACAAAAGCCCTCTGGATTTCAAAAGCAAAAGTCCAAACCTTGGGTCGAAAGATTTACCCTTCACTCCGACATTTGCTTTCAACTATCGGCTTTGCGTTCGACAAGACATTGTAGAGTGATACGGCTCTTCTGCTCTATCAAGATGCGATATTGCTCGGTATTCAGGGCGTTTGAAACCGAATTTTCTTCGTAGTGCCTTATCGTAAGCAGACAAAGGGAGTTGTTATATCTGACAACGTACGATTGTTGCAAGGTTTCGATAATCTCGGGCAGCAGATTGTCATTTCTGTCAAAGCAAACCGAGAAGCTCAAAGCCGAATTTTGCATCATGTTCACCTTTATTCCGAAGGTGGAAAGGACTTCAAAAATTTTGGAAATATTCTCTTCGGCAATGAAAGAGAAGTCTTTGGGATACACCGATAGCAAAGTCTGATTGTCTTTGAAGATATAGTTAGGCACAAGCGGACAAAGAGCCTTGCAAGCATAGATTACAGTTCCCTTGTCTTGCGGATTGTTGAAGCTCTTTACATATAATGGTATCTGTTTGTTCTCCAAAGGCTTGATTGTCTTGGGGTGAATAATCGATGCTCCATAGTATGAGAGTTCTATTGCTTCCTTGTATGGCACTGTTTCGAGAAGAACGGTATTTTTCATCTTCTTGGGGTCGGCGTTCATCACGCCCGACACATCTTTCCATATCGTCATGCTTTCGGCATCGGAGCAATAGGCAAAAATTGCTGCCGAAAAGTCCGAACCCTCTCTGCCGAGCGTTGTTATATACCCTTCTTTGGTCGAACCGATAAAGCCTTGCGTCAAAACCGTATCGCAAACATCAAAAAGCGGAAGCAGGTTTTGCTTTATCAAAGTTTCGGTTTGCTTCCATTTGAGGTCGGAAGTGCGAAAATTGTTGTCCGTCTTGATAAAATCGGGAGCTGCAACATGACGATGAGAAAAGCCTTCGGCACTCATATATGAGGAAATGATACTTGTCGATAGCCTCTCTCCGTAAGACACAATGCTGTCATACAAAAAGTCGTAGTCGTTAGGGTTGAGCGTAAGTATCTTTGCCCTGCACTCTTCGACCATAAGAGCGACCAATGAGCGGCAAGCCATACGGTCATTCTCCTTTGTAAACAAACCATCGATTATTTCAAAATGATAAGAGAGCAAAGCCTCAAAATCCTTCTCCTCCACACGGTGTTCATTGTGCCAAAGATTGACCACTTTCTCCAAAGCATTGGTCGTTTTTCCCATTGCCGAAACTACAACTATGCGTTTACGGCTCTCACTGCCCAATATGGACAACACATTCTTCACTGCCGAGGAGGTATTGACCGAAGCCCCTCCGAATTTCTCCACATATATCTTTTGCATATCCTCCGATTTTGACCACAAAACTACAAAAAAAACAGCTATCTCGGCGTTTTATTTTGCCATAAAGTGCTTTTTTTGTACCTTTGCCCGATATTTTTTTGATATGAGTACAAGACATAAACACAAATCATTCATTCTTTGGAGCGTAAACTTCTCCACGGTATTGAGCATCTCGCTTGTGATGTTTCTGTTGGGCTTCATAACCTTGTTTATTTACCATACCTACACCACAAGTCAGCAAATCAAAGAGCAGGTTTCCTTTACCGTATATCTCAACCTTGACACCGATGAGCAGCAGGCAAAAGATTTGGAGAACGAAATCAAGAAAAATCCAAAGGTCAAATCGACTCGCTTCATCTCTTCGGAGCAGGCGGCACAAATGATGAACAAAGTAATGGGAGAAGACCACCTTTCGGTATTGGATTCTGTCAATCCCTATCAGGCATCTATCGAAGTAAACCTCAAAGCCCAAGCTCTGAAAATTTCGGAAATTAAACAATTTATCGTAACCGTCGAAGCAAAAGACATTGTCGATGTTGTAGATTATCGTCATGACCTTGTAACCGACATCAATGACGCAATTTACAACATAAGTGCCTTTATCTTCGTCCTCTTTTTGTGTTTGCTCTTCATAGCAGTTACTCTTATCAACCACACAATTCGACTTACGATAAATAGCAAGCGTTTGCAAATACGCTCAATGGAACTTGTCGGAGCAAAAGCGGGATTTATTCGCCGACCGTTTGTTGTCAGAGGAGTGGTTTTGGGACTTATCGGTTCTCTTGTTGCCGACGGATTGCTCACAGGGGTACTCTATTGGGTCTATTCGGGCATCAAAGGCTTGGTATTGGCAGAACATATAAAGATATACGCACTTGTGGGAATTGCAATCGTGGTTTTGGGAGTACTTCTCTCCTTCTGCTTTACCTACAATGCCGTTCGCAAGAGCATGAACCTTAACAGCAGCAAATTATACAAGTAGAAAAATAATCGAAATGGAAAAAACAAACAAACCTCAGGAAGACACAAAAAGAGATTTCGTCTTCGGAAAATGGAATTACATCATAATGGGCATAGGCTTGGTCATCTTGGCAATAGGATACATATTGTTGAGCGGCGGAGGCAGCAACAACCCCGACCAATTCAGCGAAGCTTTGTTCAACAGCCGCCGAATGTTGTGGGCTCCTGTCTTTATAGTAGGAGGATTAGTTGTAGAAGTTTATGCAATCATGAAAAAAGCAAAGTAACACAATGGATACAATACAAGCAATCATCATTTCGATAGTCGAAGGACTGACAGAATTTCTGCCGGTCTCCTCAACAGGACACATGATTATCACTCAGGGAATTTTGGGCGTCAAAAGCGATGAGTTTGTCAAGCTCTTCACGGTCTGCATTCAGTTTGGAGCAATTCTTTCCGTCCTTGTGATGTATTGGAAGCGTTTCTTCCAGACTTGGGAATTCTATTGGAAACTCTTGGTGGCTTTTCTGCCTGCCGCAATCATCGGTTTTTTGGCAGGAGACTTGATTGACAGCTTCTTGGAGAACGTATGGGTGGTATCCATCATGCTTGTAATCGGAGGAGTGTTCATGTTGTTTGTCGATAAGTGGTTCAACAATCCTGCAAAAGACCAGACTATCACCTACAAAAAGAGCTTTATGATAGGTTTGGCTCAATGTGTTGCAATGATTCCGGGAGTAAGCCGCTCGATGGCAACAATCGTCGGAGGTATGACCCAAAAGCTCTCACGCAAAACAGCCGCCGAGTTCTCGTTCTTCCTTGCAGTGCCAACCATGGCAGCCGCTTCGGGCTACAAACTGCTCAAAGCCTTTACTTCCGAAAGCGGAATGCAACTTTTGAGCGACAATTTGACAACGCTTTTGATAGGAAATCTTGTTGCGTTTGTTGTTGCCATTTTGGCAATTAAGTTTTTTATCAACTTTCTTACAAAGTATGGTTTTAAGGCATTCGGATATTACAGAATTGTTGTAGGCTTGCTGATAATCATACTGATGTTTTGCGGAATTCCATTGGAGGTTGCGTAGTGAGAATAGACCTTGAACAAGGAGGATACCTGCTGTTGAACAAACCATACGAGTGGAGTTCGTTTCAAGCCACCAAAAAGGTACAGTTTATCCTCAAGAAGCACTTCAATACCAAGAAGATAAAAATAGGACACGCAGGAACGCTTGACCCTTTGGCAACAGGGCTGCTGATTTTGTGCGTAGGCAGATATACCAAACGCATAGAGGAGTTTCAAGCCAAGGAGAAAGAATACACCGGAGTGTTCACTCTCGGAGGCACGACGGCAAGTTACGACAAAGAAAAGCCGATTGACGCAACCTATCCCACCGAACACATCACCAAAGAAAGCATTTTGCAAGCAGCAGAGAGCTTTCTCGGCGAGCAGATGCAAACTCCGCCAATCTTTTCGGCAATAAAAGTGGGTGGAGTAAGAGCATACAGCAAAGCAAGAGACGGAAAGGAAATAGAGATAAAGCAACGCAAGATAAGCATATCCGAGTTTGAAATAACCGATGTGCAGATGCCCGAAGTGGCATTTCGTATCAAATGTTCAAAAGGAACATACATTCGCTCTATAGCAAGAGACTTTGGCGAAAGACTGCAATCGGGAGCATATCTCTCGTCGCTTTGCAGAACCAAAATCGGCGAACACTCCATAGATGAAGCTCTCTCGATAGACCAAATAACAGAACTCTACCCTCCGCAATCACCTTTGCAGAGCTAAACTCCGCAATCAAGCCGAAAAAAAAGACAAGCTGGACGCTACATATCAAATTCGGCAACTTAAACAACTCGAAACACACGACAATGAGGAGCATTGAAAAAAATCAAATACTGACAGGATTGAAGGTAATCGGGCTTCTGTTGATGATAGAAGCGGGATTTATGTTTGTTTCTCTCATTGCAGCACTTTGGTATGGGCAGGGCGATGCTCAAAGCATCTTTTTGTCGGTACTGATAACCCTTTCGACAGGAGCATTGCTTCGCTTTGCAATACGCCCGCAGAAGATTGACATCGACCGACGCCTCGGCATTTTGATAGTTGCCTCAATCTGGTTGATAATGACCCTTTTCGGCACACTGCCCTACCTGATTGGCGGATACTCAAAGGACTTTACCACCGCAGCTCTTGAAACCATGTCGGGATTTACCACAACCGGAGCGAGCAACCTTGACGACATAGAAGCCCTTCCGAAAGGCATACTGCTGTGGAGAAGTCTCACCCACTGGATTGGAGGAGTGGGAATTGTGGTAATAGTCATTTCGTTCATTCCTTCGATTGGAGGCGGAGCTATGGCACTGTTTTCTGCCGAGAGTGCAGGACCGAGCAAAACAAAAATCTCGCCTCACATAGGAACAACAGGCAAAATAATCTGCGGAGTCTATTTTGTGCTGACCGCAATCTGCTGCATAGTATATATTTTGTGCGGAATGGACTTTTTTGACGCCATTAACCATGCTTTTTCTACCCTTGCCTCGGGCGGATATTCCACAAAAAACTCCTCTGCCGCCGCATTCTCGCCACTTTTGCAGTATATGATGATACTTTTCATGATTCCTGCCGGAACGAACTTCATCTTGATATACTATTGTATCAAAGGACAGTTCTCTCACCTGAGAAAGAGCGAAGAATTTAAGGTATATCTGCTGACGATACTCATTGCTGCCTTGATAATATTTGCATGGATTTTGCCACAAAGCCCGAGCGTGGAATATGCTTTCAGAAGTGCTTTGTTCCATACGGTAAGTTTCATATCCTCGACAGGATTTGTGTTGGACGATTACTCACTCTGGCCGCTGCCTGCGGTACTTATTTTGGTCTTTCTTATGTTCTGTGGCTCTATGAGCGGCTCTACGTCGGGAGGACTTAAATTGGTGAGAATGATATTGCTGTTCAAAAATGCAAGAAGGATAATCAAGCGTGGTGTTCACTCTTCTGCATATCTGCCACTGAAAATGGACGGCAAGATTGTGCAGGACAATGTGATGAACAACGTAATGGTCATCTTCCTTATGTTCATTATCACCCTCATTGTAACCATGTTTGCACTCGTTTTGAGCGGTTTTGGCATGGAAGAGGCGTTCAGCTCCGCCATAACCTGCGTTTCCAACATAGGACCAACCCTCGGCGAATACGGAGGCTTCGGTTCGTTTGCCAATGCACCTGTTGCATCAAAATGGATTTTGTTTGTGTCAATGTATTTGGGAAGATTGGAAATTGCAACCGTACTCGTACTCTTCTCTCCTTCGTTTTGGAGAAAATAAATCACCACAGCAAGACCCTGAACAACAAAAAAAGCTCTCGTCCATGGAGAAAAGACGAGAGCAAAAGGTTTAATTTAGTTTTATAGCAACATCGTAGTGTGCAAATCAATCTACAGACCGAAAGAACTCCCGGCTCTTTCTATATCTACCTTCGATTGCAAAGGTATCACCTTTTGGCAAACAAGATGTTGCAATGCTTCAAAACAAAATGTCAAATCTTCAAAAACATTATAAGTGTTTATAAGTTAGCAAGCTATATTCCGAACTTTTTGTAAATTTGCAAAATGATACAAACAGATTTTTACGTTTTGACACTTTGTTTCCTTTCCGGAACTACGGCATGTTTGATGTTGCTATGCCATTTCATGCTCAAAAGAAAAGGATACAAGTATCGGTTTCAAAAGATACTCTCCGTGGTATTGTGTTGCCACGCTTTGGCATTTTTCAACAACTATTTTGTAATGTTGTTCGGCAAATCAGAAAATGCAGACTTTATAAACACATTATTTCTCACCTACGACTTCTGCGTAAGCAGTCTGTGGATAGTTTTTATCATCGATTTGATCTCTCCAAAACTCTACAAGCTCAAACACCTTCTCACCATACCCGGCACATTTGTGCTTTCAATCATAATATATGCCATAACAGGCAGCGACTACATTTATTTCTTCGACTTGTCTCTCACCTGCCTCTTAGTAATCGTGTTCTATATCATCTTGGAAATAAGAGTGAAGCGATACACATCAACGCTGAAACAAAACATCTCCGACCTTCAATACTTCGACCTGCAATGGGTTTGTGTGGTATTGAGGGTTCTGCTTGTCATGGCAAGCGTATGGATTGCCGAAAGCATAGTTCAAAAATCGTGGTTCTCGACCGAACACAACTCAAACAACCTGATAATCGATATTCTCTGGTGTCTGATTGCCGGAATTGTCGCCCTGTATATCACAAAGAGTGCAATGAACCAACAAATCTACACCATAAACAGCGAAAGCAAAGACACAAATAAAGCAAACGACAACCCTTCGCAAGAAAAAGCATATTACGCAAAGGCAATCAAACAAAACATCGACGAGATTATCCTAAGCAAACAATACTACCTGAACAAAGACCTCTCACTCAACTCACTTGCCTCACTGCTCGGCACAAACAGACAATACCTGTCGAGCTATATCAAGAACATCAAGCATTCCACGTTTTACGACTATGTGAATGAGTTTCGTCTTTCGTCAGTTCTCGAAAAACTGAACGCAACCGACAACTTGAAACAAGTCGATTGGGAAGAGATTATCGGCTCTTGCGGCTTCAACTCCTACTCCACATTTTTGAGAGTATTCAAAAAACGCTTCAAGATGTTGCCTTCAAAATACGTCAAAGAGCTGCAAAAGAGCAAATCTCCCGACAAATAACCACCCAAGTTACATTCCTCTACCCTTTCATGACGATATAATGACGTGATTTGCAATTACGCTTTGTATCTTTTTACGCTTTTGCCCCTGCAGGGCGTTGCTAATCCTCCATTTTCTTCGGGAAACGTATTGGCATTATCTCTCATACCATATTTTCGGGCGGTATTGGCATTGTTTTATTTCTATACATCTTCGGGCTGAAAGTCCGAAAAGCACACAGCTCGGGGCAGAGCGAAAGCGTCGCCCCGAGTTAATAATACCTTACAATAATCGCCATGTAGGGTCAAAAGCGTTCTTATACTACCACATATAAGAGGCAGTTTTGCGTAAATCACCAAAAAAAAATTGCACGATTAAAGCGAAATTTTATATCTTTGCAAGCTGAAAACCAACAAAAAGAAAGGAGACAAAAGAAACAGAAAGTAAAAGACATTAGAATTAGTACATTTTATTAGACATATAAAAGCGTTTTTGCTTATACTCGTAGATGTGAAACTTGGAACATTTCATAAAATCAACTGGTAGTTAAGCCAAGAACGCTCGCGATTATTATCGTGGGCTTTTCTTGTTCAGTTGATTAGGTAGTTCCAAGACCTCACATTACAATAAGAAATCAAGTCCCACGACTTTTTTATGTCCGTACGTCAAGAAAAAGCAAAGCAAAGCAAAGCAAAGCAAAGTAAACAAACAAATCAAAGAAAAAAATCGCCTTGGGGACTTGGGCGGAGTAAAAAAAACAGATTTTAGAAACAATTAAAAATTTATCGAAATGAAAAGGACATTTTTATTGATTTGCACCATACTATGTGCAAACGTGCTTATGGCACAAGAACAGTTAGCAGTATTGAGACATAACGACTCTACAAGCGTCTTTTATGGGCAATCTGCATTCGTACAAGCCTACACAGCCGCAACACACGGCGACATCATCACCCTATCAGACGGAATATTCACCGCACCAGGCAGTGTACGAAAAGGAATCACCGTCAGAGGAAACGGAGCCGTTGCAGATACTGCACGAAGAAGCACAGGAACTTATTTTATGGAAAATTTTCAAGTTGCTCAATTGGGAGATTCATTACAATTCTCAGCAGAAGGAATTTATTTTAATTATTTTAATTCACACCAATCCTACGACATAAAACTTACAAGGTGTTATATGAAGTATTTTTCTCAAAATGGTGGTGTGCAAGCAACTAATTGTATAATAAAAGGTACTGCAGACGGTACTTCATCTCAAAATAATACATATACTAACTGTGTTATAAATAATAATGGTACTAATTATTATATTCCTAATTTCGTAATTTGTAATCATTGTATAATATCAGGAAATGATTCTTATAGTTATTCTTCTTATCAATTTAACAATTGTGTGGTAAGAAAAAGCGGTGGTAATGATACTATCCTTAATGGTGCTGTAAATTATAGCGTTCTTATTGGTTTTACTGGTACTAATAGTCCTACTTCTTCTGGGAATGTTGCGATGAGTCTTAGTGATGTGTTTGAAAATTGGAATGGAAATAGTCTTCCTACTGATTTAGAGACATACGTTTTGAAGTCTTCTGTTTCTGATAGCATTCAAAGTTTGGACGGAAGTGAGGTTGGAATTTTTGGGGGCTTTATGCCTTTTGATTGGAGACCGTCTTATAGTATTATTAAGAGGTTTAATGTTGCTAATCGTACTACTGCGGACGGAAAGTTGAGTGTGGACATTGAGGTAATAAGTGAATAAATCTTACAGCAATGAGACGTTGCTTTTTAATTTTACTTTGTCTGCTTTTGTCTGTGGGTTTGCAGGCTCAAAACAGCTTTCTTTTGCAATATTGGTTAGACAGAGACTACTCCGATAGGCAAAGCATAGCATTTGAGGGCAATGGCTTGCAGGCAGAGTTGGATTTTGCAGACTTAAACGAAGGACTTCACTCCTTAGACTTGCAGGTGCAAGACACAGGCGGTTGGTCTTCGCCCGCTTCTTTCACTTTTTTGAAGCTTAGCACAGCTTTGCAAGATGGAGAAGTGGCGAATGCTACCTATAAGTATTGGGTAGATAGAGACAGCACCGATTTTGTTTCGGGTTCTCTAAGCAATGGAACAATTTTGCTCGACCTTGCCGATTTGGAAACAGGTTTGCATAGACTTAATGTGTTGGTTGAGCAAGCGGGAAGCCCTTCTTACGTTAATTGTTTCTCTTTTTTGAAAATCAACGACACGCTTTCTTCCTCCGGAGCGGGAGATTTGACTTATAAGTGTTGGTTTGATAATAATTTCGATTCTTTACAAAGTGGAAGTGTGGGAAATGGTGTTGTGCTGTTGGAGACTGCTTGGCTCGAAACAGGCATTCATACGGTGAATGTGATTGTTGAGCGTGGGGGAGTTGCTTCTTACATCAATAGTTATTCGTTTTTGAAACTCGATGAGTTGTTTTCGCAAGACGATATTACTTCGGCTACTTTTAAATATTGGTTTGACGGAGATATTGCTTCGGCTCAGAGTGGCAATGTTGCTGATGGGAATGTGCTTTTGGAGACTGCCGGGCTTGAAGCGGGCATTCATACGGTGAATGTGATTATTGAGTGTGGCGGAGTTACTTCTTACGTTAATAATTATTCGTTTTTGAAACTCAATGAGTTGTTTTCGCAAGACGGTATTGCTTTGGCAACTTATAAGTATTGGTTTGATGGTGATTTTGCTTCGGCTCAAAGTGGCAATGTTGCTGATGGGAATGTGCTTTTGGAGACTGCTGGGCTTGAAAGCGGGTTGCACACTATTGATGTGATTGTGGAAGTAAACGGTGTTCACTCTTTTGTTTCTTCTTATATGTTCTATAAGTTGGAAGATGTGCTTGCGGAAGGTGCAAACGGTGGGGCGTTGTCTTATAGTTATTGGTTCGATGAGGATTTTGCCGATAGAAGAACAGGTACTTTAAGCAATGGAAATCTTATTCTTGAAACCGATTCTTTGCCTGCGGGTATTCATTATGTCAATATTCAGGTGAACAACTCTACTCCTTCGGCTTTGTCAAGGCATATCTTCTTTAAGGAGCCTTTGGGTGGTTTGGGTGTTTGCAAGTATGAGTATTGGTTGAATGATGACTTTTCTTCTCGCACTGCGGTAACGGTTAATCCTCCTTCTGCGGACTATGAACTTGTTTCTCTTATGCCTATGGATACGGTGGCGTTCAATCCGATGTCGATGTACTTCGAACCGAACGAGGGAAGCCCTATTGTGTATGCTCAAAACAAGATTCACTTCCGTTTTTGGAACAATTTGGATTTCTTTTCCGACACTGTGAAGACGTATGTGGATATGATGGTTTCGCGTTTTGTGATTGCTGATACTATTGAGCGGAACACTACCGAACTAATCGCTACTCCTTCGGGCGAAGATATTCATTGGTTTATGTTACATTCAGAGATTGGGGATTCTATTGCGTTTAAGGCAGACAAAGGTTGTGCTTTGCAGTTGTTTAATCCTGCGGGCGAGAGGGTTATGTCGTCTTCCGGTATTGATGTTTTGGATTGGAATAGTCTTACTTCTATGGAAAGCGGTTGGTATCACTTGGCTGTGTCTAATGGTTCGACAAATAATCCTAATTTAAACGTGTCTTATTTCCGTTTAGGCAAGTTTGATGTTGTGGATTATGACGTTGATAGAGTCGGAAACGGTGGTTACACAAATATAAACTATGTTGGAAATGGTTTTGATAGCCTTAACACTGTGATGTACATAAATGCGTTGAACGATACTATCACTCACGTTCAAATAGGACACGAAACAAATAATCATACGAGTGTTTTGTTTAATTTCAGCGGAGCAGACACAGGAGTTTATCGTGCTGTATTTGTGTTTAACGACTATGTACTGACAATAGACAGTGCTTTAACAATCGAAACTGCAAGAGATATTATCTTGACTTCAAATGTAAGTTTCCCGGAAAGCTTTTTGAGAGGTTCAAAAGTAAAATACACTGTCACTATAACTAATACAGGAAATATGACAGCAAGTAATGTTCCTTTCTATACTTATATAGGGACGCCAGGTCGTATAGATACTATAATGATGAGTGGAAATGTTTCCTTTATTCGTTATGGTGGATTGGATTTACCAAAAATTGATGAGGATGTTTATTATGGAGATTTGCCTGAAAACGAAGGAAATGAAATAAGAAATTGGGCAAATAATTGGGATGAAGAACATGGAGATTTAGCACATTTCTTCCTTTCTGAAACTAACGATGAAGAAACCGGAGAAGAAGTAACAGTAAGAAGTAATTATCATTATATTACTCTTGCTCCTTACGAAACAAGAACTCTTGAATTGGAAATAGAATCAAATGAAGAAGTAGAAGTGTGGATTACTATCCCTGATACTATTCCTCCTATTTATATTCCAAATCCAAATGAGCCAGAACCTGACCCAAGTAATCCTAATCTTTCATGGAGAGACCAATTTTGTTGTGTAAAAGATAAAGTTGATTGTATTATAGATGCTGTAAGTACTGGTTTTGATTTAGCAAGTACACTCAGTGGAGTATTTGCTCCTGGCACACCTGTTGCAACAATAACTTCTGTTGCAAATTGTATTTTTTCTATGTTCAATTTTGCGTATTCAAATATTGGGGCAAGATTATGTCCAAATCAAGTAAATGATTTGATAACGGAAGGACTTAATACAGTAAAAGCTCCTTTATCTCTTGCGAGTATGGGAGTAGGTTGCTTTTCTGCTATGAAGAATGCTTTGGGTATTAATTTTATTGCAGGTGGTGGAACAAGAGCCTTAGAACAAATAACCTGTTTATTAAGTGGAGCAAATATTGCAACCACTTCATTTTCTTGTACAGAATCTTTTGGAAGAAAGAATTCTGATTGTTTACCACAACCACGTAAAGGTGGAAAGTCTAACCCTGTTTATTCTTTTGACCCTAATGAAATCTACGGTTACATTGCTGAATCGGGCAGTTTGGCTGTGGGTAGTGAGGTTGAAGAATTATTCTATACTATTCAGTTTGAAAACGACACTGTTTTTGCTTCTTCAAATGCAAGTAATGTTTACTTGACTGATAGTTTGGATAGCGATTTGTTTGATTTGTCTTCTTTCAAATCCAGAAAAGTAATAATTGGTAGCAAGGAAATAACTTTGAATGGAGAGAAAGAATTTACAAGAACAATGGATATGCGTCCTGACATTAATTGTTTGGCTCAAATTAGTTTGAGTTTTGATTCTGTAAATGGCGTTGCTTCTTGGGCATTCTCTACTCTCGATCCTATTACCTTGGAGGAAATAAACATTCCAAGCAGAGGTTTCTTGCCGGTTAATTACTATGGTGAGGGAATAGGTGAAGTGATGTTTACTATCAATAGGAAGACTAATCTTGCGGATAGTACTTTGATTCCAAATTATGCTACTATTATTTTTGACAATAACGAGGGTATAAATACTTCTCTTTGGCAAAATGTTGTTGATGTTACTCCTCCACAAAGTAGTGTAAGCAATATTGCAATTACTGATACTATGGCAACACTAACTGTAACTGCAAGCGATAATATTTCGGGAGTGTGGAAGTATAATGTGTTTGCTCAATATGGTACTACTGCCGAATGGGAAAGTATTGCAGAAAACATTCCTATTGACAGCATGGTTTCAGTCAGGGTTTATGATGGATTGAATACAGGTTTCGTTTCTATCGCTATTGACTCTGCAGGAAACATGGAAAACAAGCCAATGTTGAGAGATAACGACATATTTGCTTTGCATGTTTATACTGAAACAAATCCTGAGCGAGGTTATGTTAGCGGTTTGGGTAGTTATGATAGTTTGAGTGTTGTTGAAATCACAGCAGTACCGAATAGTTGTTATAGTTTTGTAAGTTGGAATGACGGAAATACCAACAATCCGAGAACATTTACCCTTACAAAAGATACTTGCCTTACTGCTATATTTGAAAGCATCGACTTCTCAAACAGCATTACTGCTGCAATTTGCGAGGGAAGCACCTACACCGAGAACGGCTTCAATGTAAGCGAGGCAGGAGTTTACACTCAGAACTTGCAAACCGCAAATGGTTGTGATAGCACGGTAACTTTGACCTTGACCGTAAACCCTGTTTATAATATCACTATTGATGCGACAATCAATCAAGGTGATGTATATCAGGAAAACGGATTTGACGTGAGCGAGGCAGGTGTTTACACTCAGAACTTGCAAAGCGTAAATGGTTGCGACAGTGTGATAGTGTTGAACTTGACCGTGAACTCATCGCTTGGCGATGTGGTTGCAAACTCGATTGAAGTCGCTTTGTATCCTAACCCTGCAGAGGACTATACCGTTTTGAAAGTGCAAGGCTTGAAGGAGCAAACCAAAGTAGCTTTGTTTGACATAAGAGGTCGCAAACTAAGAGAGTTTGACCTTGCTGTAGGAACGGAGAGCATAAGGCTTGACCTTCGAGACCTGCCAAGCGGAGTTTATACTCTCATGATTGGAAACACCACAAAGAAACTCATTGTCGAATAACGACAAAAACTGATTAAACATTTTCTTTTGGGGAGTTGTAAGGCGTGATGCCTTGCAGCTCTTTTTTGTTTGAAACACTATCTTTTTACGCTTTTGCCCCTGCAGGGCGAAAGTTCCGTTGGTGGGCTTATCCCCTACGCGTTGCTTCGCTTTGCGTAGGGCTGTTCGCAGGCTGCCCCTGCAGGGCGTTGGGGCGTTGGTCGTTGTTCAGCTCTTATGCTTTTCCAACGTATTGATGTCGTTCTTTTCTTCATTATACCCTCGGGCTGAAAGTCCGAAAAGCAATCAGCTCGGGGCAGAGCGTCAGCATCGCAACGAGATACAAAGCCTTTGACAGGGTGCAGCCGAATATCACCTTTGTTCTCTAATTCATGAGTATATTTGGATAGAAGTAAAAAGAAATAATTCAAGAAATTATTGACAAAATGGAAAAATCATAGAAAATAATCGTTAATTTTGCAATGACAAATGGAAGTTATGAACGTTTCTAAGCAGGCTGCAGACAGATGTTTTGGAACACCACCCAATGACGTTATAGTACAAACATTATGAGTAAGATTACAACAAAAGAATGTCAGAATGTTGAACACAAACGTAGCTGGCAAGATGAATATCTAAAATGGATTTGTGGATTTGCGAATGCCCAAGGTGCTGTCATGTATTTTGGGGTAGATGACAACCTTGAAGTATATGGGCTAAAGAACACCAAGAAACTAATGGAAGACATCCCCAACAAAATAGTCAATAGTATGGGATTAGTGGTTGATGTAAACCTCTATGAGCAAGATGGATTAGAATATATAGAGGTAACAATATCTCCAAGTAATGTTCCTATCAGTTACAAGGGTAAGTATTATTATCGTTCCGGCAGTACCATGCAGGAATTGAATGGTTCTGCTTTACAGCAATTCATCTTGAAGAAGATGGGACGTTCATGGGACGACATCACAAATGACCGTGCTACGATGGAGGATATAGACCGAAAAGCTGTAGAGTACTTCCTGCGTAAAGGAATAGAAGCTCAACGTATTCCGGAAAGCGAGCTTAATTCATCAACAGAAGAGGTGCTGACAAACCTAAGACTTGTTGATGATAATGGCTTTCTCAAAAATGCAGCTATCTTACTTTTTGGCAAGAATCCGCTTAAATTTTTCCCAAGCGTCAGGTTTAAGATTGGTCGCTTTGGAAAAGATGAAGCCGACCTGATGTTCCAAGATGTCATAGAAGGTAATATCATACAAATGGCAGATCGTGTTATGGAAGCTCTCCAAGCCAAATATCTTGTGTCGCCGGTACGTTTTGAGGGTATGCAACGTTATGAGACATTGGAAATCCCCAAGGAGGCTTTACGAGAAATACTATACAATGCCATTGCTCATAAAGACTATACAGGACCGGATATACAAATACATGTCTATAACGACTTAATAGAGATTTGGAACGAAGGTACACTACCTGAGGGGTATGATGAAAATGTACTATACAATAAGCATTCTTCCAAACCTCGCAATAGAAATATTGCTGACACAATGTTTAAGGCAGGTTTTATTGATACATGGGGACGTGGTTACAAAAAGATACGTGACGGATTTGAAATGGCAGGTATGCCTATGCCAAAAGTACAAAACTTCTGTGGTGGTGTGCAGGTTACGATAGAACGAACACGATTTATGCAAATGTCAAGTGCAACTAATAATGGCGGTAATTTTGGCGGTAGTGGCGGCAGTTTGGCGGTAGTACAACTATCAGAAAGACAAAGGAGAATATGCAATACGATAAAAGACAATCCCAAAGTAACTGTTGAACAGATGGCATCAGCATTGTCAATAGCAAAGAGAACGTTAGAACGTGAACTATCAGCGTTACAGAAAATGGGAGTATTGCTTCGAGAAGGTAATACCAGTGCAGGGCATTGGGTAATCATTTAGAAATAAAACAAACAACTTTGTTATTACTCACATTGTATCGTGGGAAGAAGAAAGCGAAGAATATATCGCCAAATTCACCGAAGAGTAATCTTTTTATAATTTTGTATTCCGCAACACTGATTAGATTTCCGCAAGCAAATTATTTAACATTTGGCGACCTTTTAAGCCGAAATGCCGGCGATTTTTCGGGGTCGGTCGATGTTCGGGTCGATTTTTTCGAGTATTTGAGCGTTAAGCAATTATCTGTATTTCAAGTGTTTGCAAAATATGTGTTGATTTGGGTGAAATAAGTGAGGCTTTTTTTGAAAAAAGACGAAGTCTTTTGCTCACTAAGTCTTCGTCTTTTGAGTCGTAAGTCTTCGTCTTTTTTCAAAAAGACTTCATGTTAGTGAGCAAAAACCCTTATGTTGTTGCAGCAAGACTAAACCTTGCTCCGAAAAACCCTCATTTTGCTCTCAAAACAGGTGAAATTTTTACTCAAAATCTTCGCTTAAAATCCTTGATTTTTATCGTCGAAAAACATAGAATAAAGTTGTTATTTAACTTTTCAGACTAAAATACAACTCTGCTACAAAATTGGACACTCTTGCCTCTGCAGGGCGAAATGTCTTTGTGTCGGTTTACCCTACGCGTTGCTTCGCTTTGCGTAGGGCTGTTCGCAGGCTGCCCCTGCAGGGCGTTGCTAATTCTCCATTTCTTTTTCTTTTGGGAAACGTATTGGCATTATCTCTCATACCATATTTTCGGGTGGTATTGACATTGTTCCATTTCTCCCAACTCTCGGGCTGAAAGTCCAAAAGCACTTAGCTCGGGGCAGAGCGTAAGCGTCGCCCCGAGTTAATAATACCTTAGAATAGTCGCCCTACAGGGGTAAAAGCCTTACTTTGCTGCTTGTCAATGCGGCGGCGGTTTTGCGTAAACTATTGAATAATTTGCACGATTAAAGCGAAATTTTATATCTTTGCAGGTTGAAAACCAACAAAAAGAAAGGCGACAAAGGAACAGAAAGAGAAAACATCAGAATTAGTACATTTTTATCAGACATATAAAAGCGTTTTTGCTTATACTTGCAGATGTGAAACTTGGAACATTTCATAAAATTCTCCTAAAAGTAAGCAGTGAACGCTCACGGTTGCTATCGTGGGCTTTACTTATTTGGAGAATTAGGTAGTTCCAAGACCTCACACTACAATAAGCATCAAGTCCCACGACTTTTTTATGTCGGCACGTCAAGAAATCAGTTTAACATATCGCCTTTTGGGACTTAGGCGGAGATTAAAAAAAACAAAAAGATGAAAATTCAACAATTCGGCAAGCCACTATGCCGATTGATAACAATGGTGGCAATATGTATGTTCTCGCTTAATGCAATGGCATACGATTTTTCCTATACCTATCAAGGAAAAACACTTTACTACAATATTACGTCGAATAATACCGTCGAGGTAACAACGTATTCGTTGCACGATTATGTAAGTAACGATGTTATTATTCCAAGTTCTGTTAGCCACGACGGCATAACTTATAGCGTTACTTCGATTGACAGTCATGCGTTTTATGAGTGCCGTACTTTGACTTCTGTTACTATTCCTAACAGCGTTACTTCTATTGGTGAGTATGCGTTTGGCTCTTGCAGCAGCTTGACTTCTGTTACTATCCCTAATAGCGTTACTTATATTGGCGGTTTTGCGTTTTATGCTTGCTGCTTAACTTCTGTTACTATTCCTGATGGCATTACTTCTATTGGTAGCGGTACGTTTTATGGGTGCTACAACTTGGCTTCTGTCAGCATTCCTGAAAGCGTTACTTCTATTGGTAACGGTGCGTTTTATGGGTGCTGTAACTTGACTTCTATTACTATCCCTAATGGTGTTACTTATATTGACAACTATGCGTTTTATAGTTGCAGCAGCTTGTCTTCAATCGTTTCCAAGGCGATTGTTCCTTCTTCGATTGGCAGTGAGGTTTTTCCTACCCCGAATAGCTGCAATGTGGCAGTGCCTTGCGGCTGCTTGGAGGCTTATACTTCTTCTGTGTGGAGCGATTATTTCCCTAATCGCATCGAAGAAGATTGCTCCGTTTCGTTGCAGGAGGTTGAAAGCACAATGGAATGCAATGTTTATCCTAACCCTGCAAGCGGCAAGGTTTCTTTGAGCAGAGTTATGGAGAGAGTTGAGGTTATCGACCTTGCGGGAAAGGTTGTGCAGACTTGTGAAAACACAAGCGAAATCAACATCGGTGCATTGCCTGCAGGTGTATATCATTTGCGAATGAGCATCGAAGAGAAAACAATAACCAGAATGCTTATCAAGGAATAGTTTTTGAGCAAAGATACTAAGGAAAGCATTCAACAAACGGCAGGGCTGCAAGTCAGCTTTGCCGTTTTTTTCTTTGCCGATTGGTAGTTCGTTCAAAGCATTTGGGCTTCTCCGGCTTGTTCGTTGTTTGTTGCATCGGGGCTTAATTCGATTTGTCTTGAAATAACTCGGCATTTTGCAAAAATAAATCGGCGTTTTGTTCGGCTGAAAGGGCGTTTTATTTTTGTGAAACGCCGAGTTGTTTGGGGCTTAATTTGCGTTTTTTTCGTCGTGTTTTTGTTTTTGTTGCGGCGAAGTAGTAACTTTGCAGGCTGAAATGGACGTCCGAAACAAGAAAAAGATTATCAACGACCCCGTTTATGGTTTTATCAACATTCCAAACGAGGAGTTGTTCGACATTGTACAGAGTTCTTTTGTGCAGAGGCTTCGTCGTATCAAGCAGTTGGGGCTGAGCAACCTTGTCTATCCGGGGGCTGAACACAGCAGGTTTTCGCATTCGTTGGGGGCAATGCACCTTATGGTGCAGGCGTTGGACGTTTTGAGGCAGAAGGGTGTGGAGATTACCGAAAGCGAATACAATGGTGCTTTGATTGCGATTTTGTTGCACGATGTGGGACACTCGCCTTTTTCTCACTGCTTGGAGCATTTCTTTTTCGATTGTTCCCATGAGGATTTGTCTTCTCTTTTCATGAGTGAGCTTGGTGTGAGCGAAACGGCTCGCCAAATCTTCGCAGGGACTTATCCCAAACAGTTTCTTCATCAGTTGGTTTCCTCTCAGGTCGATACCGACAGGCTCGACTATCTGACGCGAGACAGCTTCTTTACGGGCGTAAGTGAGGGCGTCATAGGCACAGAACGCATCTTGAAGATGTTCAATGTGTCGGGCGGTGAGCTGATGGTTGATGAAAAGGGTGTCTATTCGATAGAGAAGTTTATCATTTCCAGACGTCTGATGTATTGGCAGGTGTATATGCACAAGACTGTGGTGGCTGCCGACAATCTGATGAAGAATATTTTGATGCGGGCAAGGGATTTACAGACCGAAGGCAGGTTATACTCCGAGCGTTACCCTGTCAGTTCTCATCTTGCTTACTTTCTGTCAAACGGTGTAAGGACAAAGGACGACGCTCAGGCTGTCGAACACTTTGTTTTGTTGGACGATTCGGACATTTGGAGCAGCATAAAGACTTGGACCTTGCACCCCGACAAGATTTTGAGTTTTCTCTCTCAGTCGTTGGTCAATCGTCGTATAGGAAAGATTATCATTCAAAACGAACCTTTCTCCCAAGAGCAGATGAGGCTTCTCTGTCGCTACGAAAGCCCCGAAGAACAACGCTACTTCACCTCAACAGACCAGCTGCACAACAAGGCATACAACTTTCTCGACACCGGCATCAACATTTTGTACAAAGACGGAAGCGTAAGGGAGATTTGCGAAGCCTCCGACCAACTCGACAGAGGTTTTCTTGCCAAAGAAATCAAGAAATATTTCTTTTACCAAATATAGACAATCAATTTAATCGTTAAACAACAAGTAAATAATAAATCACAATGATGAAAAACAGAATAATTATTTTGGCTGCGGTTGCCCTGTTGGCATTTTCAGCCTGCAAGAAGCGTCCCGAGCAGGACAAGAACGTAATCGGCAAACCCGATATTGAGATTAAAGACGGCAAGTTGTCGCCCGAGGCTCTTTGGAGCTTTGGCAGAATTGGCGAGGTGTCGGTATCGCCCGACGGCAAGAGGGTTCTCTACACTCTTACCTATTACAGCATAAGCGAAAACAAGGGTAATGCTGAAATTTACTCGATGAACACAGACGGAAGCGATGTGCAGAGGCTCACAACCACCGCTTCGAGCGAGTGGAACGTGATTTGGAACCCGAAAGGCGACAAGATAGGTTTCATTTATGCCGACGAAAATGGTGTAAACATCTATGAAATGAACCCGGACGGCAGCGACCGCACTCAAATCTCCGACTTCAAAGAAGGAGACTTGGAGGGCTTTTCTTACTCTCCCGACGGCAAGAAGATTGTGTACGTCAGAGCTGTGCCAAAGAAAGACAAGTATGCAAAACTCAAAGAAGGATTGGACAAAACAACCGGAAGGATAAACGACGACCTTGCTTACAGGCACTGGGACAACTGGGTTGATGCAGTACCTCAACCTTTTGTTGCAGACTTTGACGGCAAAAAGGTGTCGGAAGGAGTGAACATTTTGGCAGAAACAGAGTTTGAGTCTCCGATGCGTCCTTGGGGAGGAATGGAACAAATTGCTTGGAGTCCCGACAGCAAATCCATTGCCTATACTTGTCGCAAGAAAGTTGGCAAAGAGTATGCCTTCTCGACAAATTCGGACATCTATTTGTATAATATTGAGAGCAAAACGACAACCAACCTTTCGGAGGGCATGATGGGCTATGACCAAAACCCTGTTTTCTCACATGACGGAAAGATGATTGCATGGGAAAGCATGGAAAGAGACGGTTATGAGGCTGACAAGATAAGACTGATGGTTCATAACTTCGAGAGCGGAAAGACAGAGTACATGACGCCCGACTTTGACCAAAACGTGGGAGGATTGAAGTTCTCAAACGATGACAAATGGATTTACTTTGTTTCCGACTTTCATGCAGTCGATAATATCTATAAGATAAGTTTGGAAGACAAAGCGATTAAGCAAATCACCTCGGGGGTGCATGACTATACTTCGGTGGACTTTGCCGAGGGAGGAAAGCTGATTGCTCAAAATATGAGTATGTCTCACCCTATTGAGATTTGGTCTGTCGATGAGAAAACGCAAGAGCAGAAGAAAATATCGACTTGCAACGACGAGCTTATGGCAAAAATCAAGTGGGGCAAGGTCGAAGAGCGTTGGTTTAAGGCTACCGACGGCAAGGATTTGCAGACTTGGGTAATCTATCCGCCTGATTTCGATTCCACAAAGTCATATCCTACATTGCTTTACTGCGAGGGAGGTCCACAATCGACCGTTTCACAATTCTGGTCATACAGATGGAACTTCCAAATCATGGCTTCGCATGGTTATATAGTCGTTGCTCCAAACCGTCGCGGACTTCCGGGCTTCGGACAGCAATGGAACGAACAGATAAGCGGCGATTACGGCGGACAATGTATGAGAGACTACTTGACGGCTATTGATCAGATGTGCAAGGAAAGCTATGTCAATAAGGACAGACTTGGAGCTGTGGGTGCAAGTTTCGGAGGTTTTTCGGTCTATTGGCTTGCAGGACATCACGACAAGCGTTTTAAATGTTTCATTGCTCACAACGGAATGTTCAACTTGGAACAACAATACTTGGAAACCGAAGAGATGTGGTTCGTAAACTGGGACTTGGGCGGAGCTTATTGGGAAAAAGACAACAAGACTGCTCAAAAGTCTTATGCCAACTCACCACACTTGTTTGTCGATAAGTGGGATACTCCTCTTATGGTGATACATTCGGAGTTTGATTTCAGAATTGTGGCTTCCCAAGGCATGGCTGCATACAATGCTGCGGTGATAAGAGGAATACCTGCCCGCTATTTGTATTTCCCTGACGAAACTCACTGGGTGTTGAAACCTCAAAACGGAATACTATGGCAAAGAAACTTCTTCGATTGGCTTGATATGTGGCTGAAGAAGTAAGGAAAGAGAAAAATAATCAAAAAAACATAAGACGTAAAGATGGAAATTGTAGGAAAGTTAATCAAGATTATGCCCGAACAATCGGGTACTACGGAAAAAGGAGCGTGGATAAGAGGTGGATTTGTTATTGAATACCAAGACGGAGAATATCCTCAAAATGCAGCTTTCACTCTTTTTGGAGAAAGCAGAATAAACATGATTAAGAATATTCCGCTTGGTTCGCAGGTCAAAGCGAATTTTTCTATTCGTTCGAGGGAGTATCAGGAACGTTGGTACACCGATTTGAGTTGTTTCAGAGTTGAGACAGTTGTGCCAAACGGTATGTATCAACAACCATACCAACAGCCTGCTTACCAACAAGGCTATCAACAGCCTGCCTATCAGCAACCATATCCTCAACAGCAAGCTCCTCAGTTTGCCAATCCCGCTGTGCAACAACCAATGCAGCAACAGCCTGCTCAACCTGTCTATCCCGATGCTGCACAAGGACAAGCTGCTCCAAACTTCAACAACTTTGGAGGCGGCAATGACATGAGTGAGGAAAACGACCTTCCGTTCTAAGAAGATGTTTTTCGACAAAAAAAAGAGGAGAACGCCATGTTCTCCTCTTTTTTTGTTGTTCTATTCCAAGTGGGGTATCGTTCCGGCATCGTCGTCCCTGTGATTGCAAGTCGGACGACAGATAAGGATTTGAGCAAACAGCTTGTCGAGCTGCGGAATTTGCTCGGCAGATAAAATATCTCTTATTTGGTAATATTGTTCCACCGAAAGGTGCAACAACATAGACTGACATGAGGAAATCTTTGCCTCTATCTGTGCTATTGCAAGGCTGTCTCTGTCTTGTTTCATAAGCTCTCGCATCAAGCACTCCTGACTTATGTGCAGAGAATCGGCAACCAAGACCGCTCTCTGTTGATAGCGTTGCTTTATCTTGTTGTATTGCTCCTTCTGCTCTTGATTTAGCGATATTGTCTTGCTGAGATAGCACGTTTCCTGCTCCGCAGAGTGGCATTGGTTCGGACATTCATTCCTTCCCGAGAGCATAATCCACAAATTAACTCCCGTCAAAATCAACAGCAACGCCAACACTATTATCGAATACGTCTTTTTCATCTTTCGTTTTCTTACTATTTTATCAATTCTTCGGGATAATAATCGGACAAAATGTCAAAATAGTTGTCCTGTGCAAAGGTTTGAAACTCTTCACTCTCTTGTTGCAAAGCTGTTTGGGCTGTTGTATTGTTGTAAGAGGTAAAGACATTAAACAGACCTATCGTTACACCAATGCAGCACAGCACCGCAACAACAACCGAAAGCCCCTTGGGGGTGTTCTCTCTTTTTCTCTTTTCTGCCAAAGTGCATATTGTTTCAAACATATCTCTGTTTGTTGTCTGCACTCTGTCTTTTGCTATAAATTCTTCCAAATTTCTCATTTCAAAAGTTCCTTGTCAAATGATTGTATGTACTTTTCGATAGATTTTCTCGCCCTGTGTATCGACACTTCGACCACAGAAATCGAACAATTCATGATTGCCGCAATTTCTTTTTGAGGTAACTCCTCATACATGTAGAGAACAAAAGCTGTACGTTGCTTTTCGGGCAGATTGGAAAGAGCTTTGTCGAGATATTCTTTGTACTGTTGGTCTCTCAAAGTCCAATCCGAACCGACGCTTGTTGCGTTTGAGAGCGTTCGTTTCTCTTTGCCTGCAAACAATCGGCGTATCTTTTGTTTCCTTATGAAGTTAATCGACTTGTTTACCGCTATTCTGTAAATCCATGTAGAGAGTTTGGATTTACCTTTGTATGAACCAATGGAACAAAACACCTCGACAAAAACCTCTTGCGTTATATCTTCGGCATCATCTTTGTCTCTTATCATTGCATAGCAAAGTTTCAAGACCTCCGATTGGTACTTGTCGAACAATTCTCTGAAAGCCGCCTTGTCGTTTGAGGCTATCCTGCGTGCTATTTCAAGCTCTTGCTCCATCAAGTTGAAAAAACAGCAACGACAAGACGAATATCTGCTTTGTCGTTGCTGCTTAATTCAAGATTGCAACTTACTTTTTTAGCTCTTTTTGGTGATTTTTGCAATCCCCGCTGCACTTTTTGGTTGCATCTTTTTGGTGGTTCTTGCAATTTCCGCTGCACTTGTGAGCCTCAGTCTTTTTATCCTTGCTGCAACAAGCCTTGTCAGCCTTTTGGGTTGTTGCTTTTTGGTGATTTTTGCAATCTCCGCTGCACTTGTGTTCAGCTTTCTTGTCTTTGCTGCAACAAGTTTTTTCTGTCTTTTGAGGCTCTTGCGATTTCTTTACAGGCTCTTGGGCCATCGATACTGCACCTGCG
>JAEDJL010000035.1 GCA_016296345.1 Bacteroidales bacterium
GCGGCATAAGGCTTATTGAAGTGTTGTCATAAAACGAATAAGTCGGGCTGTTGATGTGAAAAACTGCCACTCCTGCCGAGATATTTTGCTCTTCAAGAGGGTTGATTTGCCAATGTAGTCCGGCAGAAAGGTCAAAGGTTGTGGTCTTTGAAAGCAATATGCCCTCGTTGTCGCTGTCAAATCTTCCGAAATCGGCATTTGTTGCATCATATCCCCATGAGGTTCTTCCAAAAGAAAGTCCCACCGCAAGGAATTGTTCGTTGTTTTTGGTGAGCTGTTTGTTGTACGAAAGCGAAAGCGAGAATTGTTTTTCTCCAAAGTCGAGACTGCCTGCCACATCTTGCATAAACATAACTCCTATGCCGAAAGAGTGTCGGTATTTGCGAGAAGAAAACAAGCGTGCTTCGGCAGAAAGAAGCGACGTATTGTATCCGCTTACCGAAATGGTCTGCCACTGATTGCGATAGGCAGCTCCAATCTTAAAATCGTAGGGCGAGAAGGCTGTTTTTGCAGGATTGAGAAACATATCGTTAGTTGCAATGGTCGAAAAGTGGACGTCCTGCCCAAAAAACTTTGTGCAAGAAAGCAAAATCAAAGCTGTCAAAATCACTTTTCTTCCTATTGACACATCTGTGGCGTGTATTTATTGGTTTAATTGTTCAAATTGTTCGGACAGGTCTTTGAGTGCCTTGTTTTCCAAGCGAAATACCGTCCATGTGTCCAAGGGTTTTGCTCCCATGGCTTTGTAAAAGTTGATTGAAGGGGTATTCCAATCCAACACAATCCACTCAAATCGCGGGCAATCGTTGTTTTGTGCTTGGTTTGCAAGGTACGAAAGCAAGAGTTTGCCGTATCCTCTGCCTCTGAACTCGGGACGAACAAACAAGTCTTCCAAATATAATCCGGCTTTGCCTCTCCAAGTTGAGAAGTTGAAGAAATAGAGTGCAAAACCTATGGTTTGTCCTCCCTCTTCCAAGAGAACGACATTTGCCTGCTGCTTGTCGAAAATCGATTGTTCCAAAATCTCTTCCGTTGCTTCGACTGCATCGGGTTCTTTCTCATATTCTGCAAGTTCTTTGATGAGTTGCAAAACGACAGGCACATCTTGCCTTTGTGCTTTTCTGATTGTTGCCATTGTGTTTGTGCTATTTTAGTTTTGCTTTGATGAGCGGAGCGTCTTTTTCTATCAATTCTTTGATTTTCATCAAGCCGTCTTGCAAGGCAAGCGTGGCTGCACGACGCTGAAACTCATAATAGCCGTGGTAAAAAGCCATATACTGCTTGGAAGAGCCTCGTTCGTTAAACTTTGCCACCAAATTGTTGCGACTATCATAAATCTCGACAATCACTTCCAACTCTGTAACGTTTGAACACAGCGGCATACCGAACACGTTCAGCACTCCGAAAGTAAAACCGCTCAACCAAGACCACTTATAGTTGTTTTTGTTGTATATGTCTCCTGCTCTTAGGACTATGTTTCCTCTTTTCTTGGTTGTCATGTCGCAAATATTTTCGGTAACTTCGGTAACAAAAACATCGGCTGCGTCTTGTATTCGCTTTTCTGCGGTATATAACTTGGTCTTTTCGGTGATTTCATATACGCCTTTGCCGTATGGAGTTTCGGTCAGTCCGTATGGATTTTTCAAATCGTCGGAGGCTTTTACCGAATAGGAGTTTGCTCCGTATGCGTTCTCAAAAGACGGCTGGTCTATCCACGCTGTGAGCTTGGGCAGAAGGCTCACATTTTGATAATCGGGCTTAAAAAGGTCTTGTTCCAAAGGCTTACAAGAGCCGAAAAGTGCAATCACTGCAACAAACGGCAGCATCATTTTCCATTTTCTTTGACTTTGACTTATTCTCATAAGATATAAGATTTGTATTTGTTATCTATTGTTTCTAATTTTTCTCGTGTTATTGTGTTGATAAGGCTTGCGTCAAACGCTCGTCCTACTCTCAGATAATTTTCACTGAAACCAAACATCATTCCTTCTTCGTTGTCTGCTTCCCAAAGCACACTGCGAATGCTTCCTTTGTTCTTGTGATAAAACAGCTCTTTCTTTTGGTCTGATATTTCTTGCAGCTCGTTGCTTCTGTGGTGTCTTTCTTCGACCGGCACGCTGTTTGGCATACTGCAAGCAGGGGTGTTGGGACGCTCGGAGTAGGTAAACACATGAAGAGCCGCCAAAGGAAGGGACTGAATGAAGCTCTTGGCGTCTTCAAAGTCCTCTCTGCTCTCGCCCGGAAAGCCTGCAATCACATCGGCTGCAACAAAGGCATCGGGCATCTTGCAAAGTATTCTCTCAACTCTTTGAGCAAACAACTCTCTGTCGTACTTTCGTTTCATCAGGTGCAGTATTTTGTTACTTCCTGCTTGAAGTGGTATATGGAAGTGTGGCAAAAAGCTCCTTGATGATGCACAAAAATCAATCACCTCATCGGTTATGAGGTTTGGTTCTATGCTTGAAATGCGGTAACGCTCTATTCCTTTGACCTTGTCCAAGGCTTCGATGAGTTGAAGAAAGGTTTCGCCGCTTTGTTTGCCAAAATCGCCTATGTTTACGCCTGTAAGTACGATTTCTTTCTTGCCCTCGGAAGCCAAAACCTCGGCACAAGAGACCACCTCGGCAATAGTGCCGCTTCGACTTCTGCCTCGAGAGTAGGGAATGGCACAATAGGTGCAAAAATAGTCGCAACCGTCTTGAATTTTCAAAAAGGAACGCGTTCTGTCCGAAGAAGAGTAGGAAGGATAAAAGGTTTTGAGCCGGCTGATGTCGCAAACATGATTTTCGACCGCCGATTTCTTTTGATAGTTCTCAATCAAATCGACCAATTTTGGCTTGTCGTCATTGCCCAATATCAAATCAACACCCTCAATACGCTCAATCTCTTTGTCGTTTAGTTGAGACATACAGCCAATTACTGCAATCACAGCTTCGGGATTGAGCTTGTGAGCTTGTCGGATTGCGTTGCGGCACTTCTTTTCGGCAACCTGAGTTACCGTGCAAGTGTTGATGACATACACATCTGCCTTTTGCCTGAACTCCACCTGCTTGTAGCCTCTCGAAACAAAACAGCCGGCAAGGTAGGAGCTTTCTGCAAAATTCAACTTGCAGCCCAAGGTGTGAAATGCTATGCTTTTCATTTGTCAGATGCTTTTTCGGGGTCAATCATTCTCGCAAATTCGTATTGATCAATCATCTTTATGCCCAATTCTTCTGCCTTTTTCTTCTTTTGTGGTCCCATATTGTCGCCACAAATCACATAATCGACCTTTGAAGATATGCTTGAAATCACTCTTCCCGAGTGTTTTTCGATTTGTTTTTTCAATTCGTCTCGAGAAAACAAGGTGAATGTTCCACTGATTACAAAGCTCAATCCTTCCAAGGTTGAAGACAGCTCCTCTTCTTGCATTTCAAATTTGAGACCTCTTGCTCTCAAACGGTCGATAAGGGCTGTATTTTCGCTGTTTGCAAAATAATTGACGAGGCTTTCGGCTATGCTTTCGCCTATTTCGTCAATTTCGACAAGCTGATTGAAACTTGCAGCTTTCAAGGCATCAATATTTTTGTAGTATCGGGCAAGTTTTTTTGCCGTTACTTCGCCTACATATCTTATTCCCAAGGCATAAAGAACTCTCTCGAAACCTGCTTGTTTGGATTTCTCGATTGCGTTTATTATGTTGTTTGCTCCCTTGGCTCTGATTGTCGTTTTGCTTCCCTCCTCGCCCGAAGTAAGCCCCTCAAGGTCGCTTGCGGTCAAATCATACAAAGAAGAAAAGTCCTTTAACAGACCTTGGTCGAGCATAGCCTTGATTTTTTCATCTCCAAGGGTCTCTATGTTCATAGCTTTCTTGGAAATGAAGTGTTGAAATCTGCCGAATATTTGAGGAGGACAGTGATTGTAGTTCGGGCAGTAGTGTCCTGCTTCTCCCTCTTGGCGGACAAGTTTTGCTCCACAGACGGGACAATGCGATATAAAGTCAATTCTTTTGCAAGGTGTTGCAGACTTGTCGCTTTCATTCTCCCTTTGCTTTTTCCCAACTATCTTCGGAATAATTTCTCCTCCCTTTTCTATGATTACAATATCGCCTTGGCAAAGGTCGAGACGCTGCATCTGCTCGGCATTGTGAACGCTTGCTCTTCTGACCCACGTTCCTCCAAGCCACACAGGCTCAAAGACGGCAACCGGAGTGATAACTCCCGTTCTGCCCACTTGGTATTCTATCGACAGAAGCCTGCTTTCGGCTTGCTCTGCCTTAAATTTGAATGCTGTTGCCCAACGAGGACTTTTTGCAGTAGTGCCTAAGGTGTCCCAGAGTTTGACTTTGTTGAGCTTTATCACTATTCCGTCGATGTCAAACGGCAGGTTCTCTCTTTCTGTGTCCCATTCGTCTATAAAGCTCATTATTTCGTCAATGTTTCTTGCCACTGCCATATAGCGAGGCACGTTAAAGCCCCACGAACGTGCCGCCTGCAAGCGGTCATAATGGTTGCTCCACTCCGACAAATCGTCTCCCATAAGAAAGTAAAGGAAACATTCGATTTTTCTTTGGGCTACTTCCTGAGGGTTCATCAGCTTTATGCTTCCCGAGGCTGCATTTCGACAGTTGGCAAAGGGTTCTTCGCCGTTTTCTATCCTTTTTTGGTTAAATTCTTCAAATGCTTTGTGAGGATAGATGACCTCTCCTCTTATCTCAAACCTCTCGGGAATATTATCTCCGTAGAGTTGGAGCGGCACAGACTTGATTGTACGAATGTTGTCGCTCACATCGTCTCCCACAATTCCGTTTCCCCTTGTCAAGGCTCTCACAAAGCGTCCGTTCTCATAAAGAAGGCTTATTGCAACTCCGTCATATTTGAGTTCGCATACCCATTCCAATTCGCTCTCTTGCGGCAAGGCTTTTTCGGCTCTTGCAACAAAATCGGCAATCTCTTCTCTCGAATAGGTGTTTGCAAGAGACAGCATGGGAAAAGTATGTTCTCTCTGAACAAAGCTCTTGTTTGGTTGTCCGCCCACACGCTTTGTCGGTGAATTTACATCGTCAAACTCGGGGAACTCAGCCTCCAAGCTCTCCAACTCTTTCATCAACAAATCAAATTGCATATCCCCTATTGTGGGATTGTCCAATACATAATATTCATAGTTGTATCGGTTCAACTGTTTACGCAATTCGTCTATGCGTTCTTTCGCTTGATTAAAGCGCAGGCTCGTCATCTTTTTGCAACTCTTTGGTTATATCTTCATCAACAATGTTATCTCTCCTTGCGGCACGCAATGTGTTTGCCGAAAGCAAGTCATATTCTTTCCTGTTGCGGATTATGTCCATTGCCAAGAAGACTGCGTTTCTGAAACTTTGGGAAGAAGCCACGTTCTTGCCGGCAATTTCGTATGCAGTGCCGTGTGCAGGCGAAGTTCTCACGTATGGCAATCCCGCAGTGAAGTTTACTCCTTCTGTAAAGCTCATCAGCTTGAACGGAATCAAACCTTGGTCGTGATACAATGCCATCACACCGTCAAAATCGCTTATTGTTCCATTACCGAAAAAGCCGTCTGCAGGATAAGGACCAAATGCCAATATGCCGTTATCAAAAGCCTCTCTGATTGCAGGAGCAACTATACTGTCGTCTTCTTCTCCTATCAAACCTCTGTCGCCTGCATGGGGGTTCAAAGCCAAGACTGCAATTTTCGGCATACGAATACCAAAATCTCTTTTCAAAGATTTATCCAACACTTTCAGCTTGCGAAGTATCAATTCTTTGGTCAAAACTTTTGGAACTTGAACAAGCGGCAGGTGATTGGTCATAATTCCTATGTGAATGTCATGACAGGTCATTATCATCAAACTTTCCTCTGCTCCAAACTTCTTTGTGAGATATTCTGTATGACCCGGGAAGTTGAAAGTGTCGCTTTGAATGTTCTTTTTGTTGATTGGGTTGGTTACAATGGCGTCCAACTTGCCGTGCATAATGTCATGACAAGCATAATCCAAGCTCATGGCTGCCAACTTTCCTCCTATTTCGGTCGGCTGTCCTATATCCAATTTGACTTCTTCCTGAATAATGTTGAGGATATTGAACTTGTGTTGTTCTGCCTGCTCTGCCGAACGTATGTTTACAAAGGGAAAATCCGTTGCATTTATCAATTTCTTGTGATAAGATGCCACCTTTGAAGAGCCATATAGTATAGGAGTGCAGTGTTCCAACATTCTGTTGTCGGAAAAACACTTCAACAAAACTTCATATCCTATTCCGTTCACATCTCCCTGCGAAATGCCTATGCGAACATTCTCTTCGTCTCTGTCTCTTCTTGCTCTGAAAGGAGTTCTTCTTGTGTTGTTTGATTCTGCCATAATGTTGTTATTGTATATCTTTGTTCTCTGCAAGCGATTTGATGAAATCAACTATCAATCTTACGCCATAGCCGCTTGCTCCCTTACCTGCGTAATCTTTTTTGGTCGAATACATTGCCACACCTGCAATATCCAAGTGTACATACGGATAATCGGTAAAGTGTGCAAGGAATTTGCCCGCCGTAATCATGCCTGCCTCCGCAGGACCACAGTTTTTGATGTCGGCAATGTCCGATTTAATCAACTCATCGTACTCTTCCCAAAACGGAAACTCTGCAATACGTTCGTAAGTTGTGTTTCCGCTTTGTTTGATGAGGCTCATATATTTTTCTGCTCTCTGCTCGATGGCTGCAATTCCGAAAGGTCCGATTGCTCTTGAAGCAGCACCCGTCAGAGTTGCCGCATCGACAACCAACATTGGTGAAAAGCTCTTGGCAAACGAAAGAGCATCTGCCAAAATCATTCGTCCCTCTGCATCGGTATTTACAACCTCTACATTCGTTCCGTCATACATATTTATTATATCACCGCTTGCGTAAGCATTTCCGCAAGGGCGGTTGTCGGTCGAAGGAAACAATCCCACAACCGAAAGAGGCAATCCCAAAGAAGCGACAGCATAAATCGCACAAGCCATCATTGCCGCTCCTGCCATGTCCTCTTTCATGTCGTTCATGTAGTCTCCGGGTTTCAAATTCAAGCCTCCTGTATCATAAACCAAGCCTTTTCCGACCAAAACCAAAGGACGAGCATTCACTGCTTCCTTTGGCATATATTTCATGATAGTAAAAGTTGGCGGATCGACACTTCCCTTATTTACTGCGAGCAATCCGCCCATTTTTTCGGCTTCAATCTTGTCTTTGTGCCACACTTCCACTTCTATTCCTGCCTCGTGGGACATATTTACAAAGGCTGATGCCAATCCTTCGGCATTGAGGCTGCAATAAGGTTCGTTTACAAGGTCTTTACACTTCTCGACAGCTCTTGCAACTATCAAAAGGCTCTCGATGTCGCTGCTTTCAATCTCATGAGAAACCACACTGAGGCGGTCAAAAGGGTGAATGCACTTCTGAGGGTCGGTTTTGTAAGCATCAAAAGTATAACTCGAAAGCAACATTCCCTCAATAAATCCCATGACATGGCTTTTTGGCAAAGATGTTATGAGTTGCAGTTGTTTTATGTACTCTTTGTCGCAAAAGTCCAATACCTTTCCGCCCAAGCGTCTGAGGCTTTCGATTGTTTTATACTCCGCATCTTTATTTTCGACCACAGCCACAATCTCCCAATGTGAGAGTTTGTCGAAGGCAAAAAAGGTTCTGTTGTTTTCAGAGTACTCTCGGTTGATATATTCCAACTCTTGGTCATTCAACAACTTTGAATCAACTCTCTTTTTGCCCTCGGTGTTCAATATAAACATCGAAGAGACGCCCTGTTTGGGGCTTTTCAATCTGTCAATGACTATCATAGCTGACTTTTATTCAAAATTAAATTGAGCAAAGATACGAAATAAAACCAAATTATCTATCTTTGCACGAATAAAAAACAGAGATATGAAGAGAAAACTTACTTTTACGCTGCTGATTTTGTGTATTCTGCCAACAATATGCCTTGCCGAAGGTCTTATACCGAAAAAGAAAGGCAGAGAACACTTTGTCAAGCAAACAATGGAGCAAATGAGTTTGAGGGAAATGGTCGGTCAGCTGATAATGATAGGAAGCGACAGCGACATTACCCCCTCTTACGTCGATAGAATAATGAAAGACATAGACTCAAACAAGGTCGGAGGAGTTTGTTTCTTCAAAGGCAAGAGCGAAAACATACCTTTGTTGATAGAAAAGTACAATTCTCTTTGCAAACTGCCTCTTTTAGTTTCGATTGACGGCGAATGGGGATTGGCAATGAGGCTTTCGGACATCACTCCTTTTGCAAGAGCGATGACCATAGGGGCTGTAAACCAAGACAGCTATGAGCTTGTGTACGAAAAAGGTGCTGCAATAGCAAAGCAATGTAAGCTTTTGGGTATTCATATCAACTTTGCACCCGATGTGGACATCAATCTAAATCCTGCAAACCCCGTAATCAACACTCGTTCTTTCGGTCAGGACAAAGAAAAGGTCGCTTTGCTTGCATATCAGTACGCAAAAGGAATGCAGGACAACGGAATAATGGCGGTAGTTAAGCATTTCCCCGGACACGGAGACACAGACATCGATTCGCACAGCTCTATGCCGACAATAAATCACGACAAGGCTTTCATAGATTCGGTGGACATTTATCCATTTCGCTACAACATCGAAAAAGGAGTGCAGGGTGCAATGGTAGGACACCTCAACGTGCCTGCTCTAAGCCCCGAAAGCTCTCTTCCTGCCTCGATAAATCCCCACATAATCAACGATTATCTGATTGACGAGCTGAATTTCAAAGGTCTTGTCTTCACTGACGCAATGAATATGAAGGGTTTGACAAACGACTATCCCGACGGACAGGCACAAGTGCTTGCCTTAAAAGCCGGAGTCGATATTTTGCTCATGCCGGCAAACGCAACTGCTGCAATGAATGCTATTTGCAAGGCAGTGGAAGAGGGAGTTTTGAGCGAAAAACTCATAAGAGAAAAATGCAAAAAGGTGCTTCGTTGGAAGTATGACATGAGTGTGATAAAACCTTCCAAAACAATAAAAAATCAAAACGGCACTTTGGCGAAACAAAACGCCGTTTCAGTCAAACAAAACGGCGTTTTATCCGAGCAAATCGCCGAGATAAATCAAGAGATTAAAGAACTAAATCAACAGATTGCCAATCAGGCAATTACACTTTTGAAATCGAACAATGTCATCATGCCTTTGAAGCCCTCGCAAGGCAACAAGATTGCGGTGATTGCCCTCGATGACAAAAATTTCAGCCATTTCGATTCGGTATGCAGGACTTTCCAAGAGATAAACAGCTATTGCATCGGAGAGAAAGCAGACAACAGTACAACAGACAGCATTCTCAATCAGGCAAACAATGCAGACATTATCATCACTCTCCTTTGGGGCGGAGTAAACCAAACGAAGAAAAACAATTATGGGCTTAGCAGAGCCAAATTACAGACAATTCAAAAGATACAATCGCTTGACAAGAACAACATATTGGTACTTTTTGCAAATCCTTACTGCCTTGAAAGTCTCGATACGATAGACAATTATGACGGATTGGTCATAGGATACCAAAACACTGCCGAATTGCAAATTGCAGTTGCCAATGCTCTGTTCGGAAACGGAGAGTTCAATGGTTCTCTTCCCGTGAGCGGCAGCGAGAAATACCCTGTCGGCTCGGGAAAAGAGGCTCAAACTTATGTCAATCCTTACCAAAAAGTGATTGATATGGGAATGAGGCAGGATTGTTTCGAGAAGATTGACAGCATAATCCTCAAAGGATTGGAAGAAAAAGCCTACCCGGGAGCAGCGGTCTTGATTGCCAAAGACGGAGAGATTGTTTTTGAACGCTCTGTGGGCTTTCAAACTTACGAAAACACCGTTCCGATAACCGACAGCAGCCTTTTTGACCTTGCATCTCTTACAAAAGTAATGGCAACCACCCTTGCCGTCATGAAATTGTACGAAGAAGAAAAGTTCTCTCTTGATGACAAACTCTCGGATTACCTTCCTTATCTGAAAAAAACGAACAAATCAAAAATCACAATAAGGGAAGCTCTCTCCCACACTGCAAGGCTGAAAGCCTTTCTGCCGATATGGAAATATGCTCTTGAAGATGCAAAGAAGCAAAGCGACCTTTTTACAAAACAAAATGACGAAAAGGGAAGCTATGTTCAAGTGTGCGACAATCTGTTTATCAAAAAAGAATACTCCAAGACCATAAGAAAGCAAATTGCAGCCTCTCCCCTTGGAGAGAAACACCAATATGTGTATAGCGACTTGGGCTTTATAATGCTTGCAGACTTGGTTGAGGCTGTGAGCGGCAAGAGTTTGGACAACTATTTGGAAGAGACGTTTTATCAACCCATGGGATTAAATCATACTTGCTTCAATCCGCTATCTCGCAATCAAAATCCTGATAATATAGTTCCCACAATCGAGGCAGTGGATTTTAGAAAGAGCAGGCTCAAAGGCTATGTACATGACGAGACTTCGGCTCTGTGCGGAGGGGTTGCAGGACACGCAGGATTGTTTTCGACAACCGAAGACCTCTTTGCCCTCTGTCAGATGCTTCTAAACAAAGGAACATACAACCAAAAACGCTATCTGAAAGAAGAAACCATAGAGACATTCAATCACAGATACTACAAGAAGTATGACAATCGCCGAGCCTTGGGCTTTGACAAGCCACTTATTCACTCCAAATCGAAACACTGCTCCGAGTTCTGCTCCTCCGAAAGTTTCGGACACAGCGGTTTTACAGGCACATACTTGTGGATAGAACCCGAAAACGGCACTATATTCATCTTTTTGTCCAACAGAGTATATCCCGATGCCTCTGTCAATAAATTGGCACAAATGAATATTCGCACAAATATCCAAGATTTGATTTATCAATCCTTACAAAAAGAAGAAGAATGAGCGTTTCAGCCGAACAGAACCAACTATCGCTACTTCTTGTCAGCCTTGCAGAGAAGTATAACTGCAAAGAGTTCATTGCAGACGACCCCGTGCAGTTCCCTCACTTGTATTCAGACAAAAGAGACATCGAAATATCGGCTCTTGTCTCCTCTTGGGCAGCGTACGGCAACCGAAAACAGATTTTAATCACCCTGAGAAAACTGCATGACGAGTTTTCGGGCAGTCCTTTCGAGTATATATCACAACGAAAGTTCGAGCCTTATCTCTCAAATACCGATTGTCTTTATCGTTTCTACACTTACGAAGATTACTACCGACTTTGCGACAGTCTGTATGCCATTTATGTAGAGCAAAACTTCAATAGTCTTGAAGACAAGCTGCTTTCAATCAGTACGAAATACTCATCTGCCGAAAGTCTTTTGAAGAGTTTTATTTCTCTTTTCCCATCTCAGAAAGGCATTCCGAAGAATACTCAATCTGCCTGCAAGAGATTGTGCCTGTTGTTTCGCTGGTTGATACGCAAAGACGGCATTGTAGATTTGGGAATATGGGACTTGCTGCCTCAAAGCGAGCTGATAATACCGCTTGACACTCATGTGTTCCGCCTTTCCAAGCAGTTGGGACTGACTTCTCGCAATCAAGCCGACATGAACACCGCCCTGCAAATCACAGAGCAACTCCGCAAAATTTTCCCTGCCGACCCGACACTCGGAGACTTTGCACTATTTGGCTACGGTATCGATTCAAAGTAGTAAAATCCCCAAAGACAGGAACTAAGTTCTCAAAAAACCTTTGATAAAAGGGGAAATTACTATTGCAAAATGTCTTTGTGGTAATGATTATAGACCTTTGCTGCTTTGCTTTTGCCGATTGAGCGAACGAGGTCTTCCAATGAGGCTTCCGAAATTTGCTTCACGCTCTTAAATCTCAGCAGAAGAGTTTGTGCCGTTGCCTCTCCTATGCCCTCGATATCGCATAATTCTGTGCGGAATGTGCCTTTGCTGCGTTTGTTGCGGTGAAAGGTAATTCCAAATCGGTGAGCCTCGTCTCTTATGTGCTGAATGACTTTGAGAGAATTTGAACGCTTATCGACACAAAGGGGATATTGCTCTCCCGGAAAGAAAATCTCTTCCAATCGTTTGGCAATTCCTATAATCGGAACTTCGCCCATAAGCCCCAAAGCGGTCAAACTTTCTACCGCGGCCGAGAGTTGTCCTTTTCCTCCATCGACAATGACAAGGTCGGGCAGCGGTTTGCCCTCGGCTTTGAGCCTTCCATATCGACGATAGACTATTTCCCTCATCGAAGCAAAGTCATCGGGACCCTCAACCGTCTTTATGTTGAAATGTTTGTACTCTCTGTTTGAGGGTTTGCAGTTTCTGAACACAACGCAACTTGCAACAGGATATTCTCCTTGTATGTTTGAGTTGTCGAAACACTCCATGTGGTAGGGAGGTTTGGGAAGTTGCAGGTCTTTTTGCATCTGTTCCACAAGCCGATTGCTCCAACGCTCGGGGTCAATGAGGCTTTCCTGCTTTATCTTGTCGCTCTTTGCAAACATGGCATTGCGATGACACAGCTCCAAAAGGTGCTTTCGATTGGCAGTTTGGGCAAGGCTTTGTTTTACATACTCTTGTGGCAAATCCAAGAGTTGAGGAACAACAATTTCTTTTGCGTTCCAAGACAGGTTTTCGCGAGTTTGGATTATGGCTTGGGTGAATAGCTCTTCCGAACTCTCACCAAGTTTGCAATTAACCTGCATTGAAACCGAACCAATCAAACAACCACCGACGATTTTCATCGCATTAACCACAATATTTCCCTCAAACGGAACATAATCATACACTTCCACGTCAAGCATACTATCAGAAATGATGACCGTTTTGGCAGTGTAGTTTTCCAAAAGCACAAGTCGCTGTTTCACCTGCTCGGCTTTCTCAAACAAAAGTTGAGAAGCATAGTCCGACATTTGGTTTTTCAGCTCTCGTTTTATGTGATTAAAATCGCCTCTTAGGATTTTCTTTATTTCGTTTATCGTTTCGGCATACTCTTCCTTAGAGACGCAAGCCTCGCAAGGAGCATTGCACAGCTTGATTTGGTAATTCAGACAAGCCTTGTGCTTTCCTAATTCGACACTCTGCACACTCATTGGTTGCGAACAGGTACGATAGCGAAACAATTTGCGAATAAGGTCGGTGATTTCTTTGAGCTGTCTTCCGCTCGGGTAAGGTCCGAAGTACAAAGAGCCGTCATGTTTTCGCTGACGTGTGGTAAAAACTCTCGGAAAGTCCTCATTGGACACACAAATCCAAGGGTAGCTCTTGTCATCTTTCAAAAGGATGTTGTATCTGGGCTTAAACTTTTTGATAAGGTTGCATTCAAGAAGCAGAGCCTCCGTTTCGCTGCTCACAACAATGAGTTTGATATCGGCAATCTTCCTTACAAGAATACGAGTCTTCGCACTGTGGTTATTTTCGCTGCGAAAGTAAGACAGAACTCTGTTTTTGAGATTTTTAGCCTTGCCGACATAGATAACGTTTCCCTCTTTGTCAAAGTATTGGTACACTCCGGGCGAAGAGGGAAGCGTTTTGAGTATCGTTTCTATGCGAGAACGAAAAGGATTTGCCGAAAAATCATCGGTCATTCCGACTTATTTTGTTTTGATGTTAAGATCTGACTTTACAACTTTGAGACCTACTTCCAACAAACCGAAGGTCTCATATTTTGTACCCATGTTTACCAACTCTATTGTGTAAAGTCCTTTTTCCGAAAAGGTAACATATTGTTTGCAAACCTCTTCTATGTCAATCAAATCGCCAAGGGCTTCACCTCTCCAACCCTTATTCTCGCGGTCTTTGAGCTTTATTTGGTGAACACTCTCCCTTGTAGTACCCGAAGGCGAAGTTATGAGCATCTTGAACTTTATTTGGTCTTCGTTAATGTAAGGAGTGTGTCGCAACATCACCACAATATCATAACTCTCGTTTTCTTTTGTTATCTCGATATTGTCAAATGTCAGCTTCTTACCCTCTTCAATTCTTTCCCATGTTTGATTTGGCAGCTCCTTATACTGCTTGAAAACCTCATCTTTGCCACAAGACGACAGCAAAAGTGCCGTTCCTGCAACCAAAGAAAAAAACAAACCTTTTGTCTTCATGACTTATCTTAGTTCTTTCAAGGCTTTGGAAATGTTTTCTTCCATTGACTTCAACACATCGGGACATTCTCTCTTTATGAACTTCTCTCCGGTGATTTGTTCGTACAATTCCATATATCTTTCCGAGATATTGTTCACTATTTCGTCCGTCATTTCAGGCACTTTCTGCCCTTCCTTGCCTTGAAATCCGTTTTCCATTAACCATTCTCTCACAAACTCTTTCGAGAGTTGCCTTTGCTTTTCGCCCTTTGCCTGCCTTTGTTCGTAACCTTCGGCATAGAAGTAACGGGAAGAGTCAGGCGTGTGAATTTCATCAATCAATATTATCTCATCTCCAAGTTTTCCGAACTCATACTTTGTATCCACAAGGATAAGACCTCGTTTTGCGGCAATCTCTGTGCCTCTTTCAAAGAGTGCAAGGGAGTATTTTTCCAACAATTCAAAGTCTTCCTTTGACACAATACCCTGAGCGATTGCCTCTGCTTTGGATATATTCTCGTCATGTCCCTCGTCTGCCTTGGTGGTTGGGGTAATTATGGGTTGCGGAAACTTGTCATTTTCTTTCATTCCCTCGGGTAGCTTTACTCCGCACAGCTCTCTGACGCCGCTTTTGTACTCTCGCCAGGCGCTTCCTGCCAAATAGCCTCTGACAATCACCTCCAACTTCAAAGGATTGCACCTCTTACCCAATGTAACCATAGGGTCGGGAGTACAAATCTTCCAATTAGGAACAATATCAGCCGTTGCATCAAGAAACTTTGCCGCAATGGTATTCAAAATCTGTCCTTTGTAAGGAATTCCCTTGGGAAGGACAACATCGAAAGCCGAAATTCTATCGCTTACCACCATTACCAAATGTTTGTCGGCAATGTTATACACATCTCTTACCTTTCCGACATAGAGACTTTTCTGATTCTCAAAATTAAAGTGAGTACTTGTTATAGCTTCCATATCAATTAAAAATCTTAAACCCTGCAAAGGTATGAAAAATTCTCGTGTCTGCCTGCTCTTTCGACAAAAGAGTTTTCGGGGACTTTGTTTCGGGCTTTTCAAAACGCCGTTTTATCCGAATGAAACGCCGTTTTGGAAAAATAAAACGGCGTTTTATTTTAGCAAAACGCCGTTTTATTTTGTGGCTTTCAACAGATTGGTTTTCAGATTATTGATTTAGACAAAATCATAATGGCAATTTGGGTTGATATTATTTATTGTGGTAAAGGTTGGTGTTTGAGTTGGTATTTTGTATTACCTTTGCAGAAAATTATAATAAAGTTGTAAAGCTATGGGAGTAAAGAAAGTATTGGAAGATTTCAAAGCCTTTGCAATAAAAGGCAACATGATTGACATGGCTGTCGGTATCATTATCGGCGGTGCGTTCGGAAAAATTATCACATCGCTTGTCAATGATGTGATTATGCCTCCTTTGGGGGTGTTGATTGGCGGAGTGAATTTCACCGACCTCAAACTGACGCTCAAAGAAGCCGTGATTGAGGCAGGAGTTGAGGTTGCACCTGCCGTAACTCTCAATTATGGAAACTTTTTGCAAGTTGTGTTTGACTTTTTGATTGTTGCCTTTGCAATATTCTGCTTTGTGCGTTTGCTCGCAAAGCTCAAGAGAAAGAAAGAAGAAGCTCCTGCCGCACCGGCTCCTGCTCCGAGCAGAGAAGAAGAGCTTTTGGCAGAAATCAGAGACCTTTTGAAAGATAGAAAATAGTATTTTTCATTGCATTCCTTTCCTTGTTTTGGTTTCCAAAGCAGGGAAAGGCTTTTTTTGTGCCTCGAAGTATCGGGTTGTTGTCCGAATTCGATTGGGTTTGTGTCGGATTTTGGTTTATCGGCTCAAAAAGTAAAAATCTTGTCAAAGGCAAGTATGGTCATAAAGCCTGCAAGCAGTGCAAAAGTTGCCTGCTTTTGGTAGCCGTGAGCGTGAGTTTCGGGAATCATTTCGTCGCTTACCACATACAACATCGCTCCTCCTGCAAAGCTGAGCATGAATGGCAGCAACATTTGGGACACTCCTCCTGCAAAATAGCCGACAAACACTCCCAATATCTCCAAAAATCCTATTGAGATTGCGATTAGAAACGTTCTTATCTTGCTTACTCCTGCCAAAATCAAAGGTGAGATGATTACCATGCCCTCGGGTATGTTTTGAATGGCGATTGCAAGTGTTACATTCCAAGCATTTGAAATGTTTTCTTCGTTAAATCCCACTCCTGCCGCCATTCCCTCGGGCAGTTTGTGTATTGCTATTGCCAAGACGAACAACAGCACATGATTTATCTTTGAATTGTTTTGATGACTTTCGCTTTCAAGTCCCGTAATGTTGTGAAGATGTGGCGTCAATCGGTCTATGAGAGTAAGGAATGCAGCTCCCGTGATTACGCCTGCAACAACTATCAGAACACCAAGCGAAGATACCGACTGACTTGCAGGCAATATAAGCCCCAAAACGGCAGCCGAAAGCATTATTCCTGCACAAAAACCAAGTATTATGTCGTTCCATTTGTGTGAAACACTCTTGAAACAAAAGCCGACTAACGAACCAATGATTGTTGCAAGGCACAATCCTGCGGCACTTACCAAAACATTTTCTACCATTTCTCGATTTGTTTTTTGCAAAAGTACAAATTTGATTTTGAATTGAGGAAAAGAAAAAACGCCTTTTCAAGTCATGTTGTTTGAAAGAAATTGCCTATCTTTGTAGCTTGAAAAAATCAAAACGAAAATGAGCGAAGAGATAAAACAAGGCGAATATACGGCGGCGAACATCAGCGTTTTGGAGGGTTTGGAAGCCGTCAGAAAGCGTCCTGCAATGTACATAGGAGATGTAAACGTGAGAGGATTGCACCATTTGGTCTATGAAGTGGTGGACAATTCAATAGATGAAGCGTTGGCAGGCTTTTGTGATAATATTGATGTAAAGATTTTGCCCGGCAATTCGATAAGAGTGGAAGACAACGGGCGAGGTATTCCTGTCGATATGCACCCTAAGGAACACCGTTCGGCGTTGGAAGTTGTCATGACGGTATTGCACGCAGGTGGAAAGTTCGACAAAGGCTCTTATAAGGTCTCGGGAGGATTGCACGGTGTGGGTGTGAGCTGCGTAAACGCTTTGTCAAAGCACACAAAGGTTACTGTATATAAAGAAGGCAAGGTTTACGAACAAGAATACGTCAAAGGACACCCTCAATATGAGGTAAGACAAGTCGGAACGACCGACAAGAGAGGAACGGTTGTCGAATTTACTCCCGACGATGAGATATTTACCGTAACAGAATACAATTATGATACTTTGTGTTCTCGATTGAGAGAGCTTGCATACCTTAATAAAGGAATAAGACTTCGCATCACCGACGAAAGAACACCGAACGAACAAGGCGAATACACATCTGAGGAGTTTTATTCCGAAAACGGATTGAAAGACTTCATAGCCTACCTTGACGGAGCGAGAGAACACCTTATTCCCGAGCCTATTTATGTCGAGGGAGAGAAGCAAGGTATTCCCATAGAGATAGCAATGCAATACAATACGGGCTTTACCGAAAACCTTCACTCGTATGTGAACAACATAAACACACATGAGGGCGGTACTCACCTGACAGGCTTCCGCACAGGCATGACAAGAACTCTCAAAAACTATGCCCAAAAAGAAGGAATGCTCGACAAGTTGAAGTTTGATATTGCAGGCGATGATTTCAGAGAGGGTTTGACTGCCGTAATTTCGGTAAAGGTTCAAGAGCCTCAGTTTGAGGGACAGACAAAAACAAAGCTCGGAAACAGCGAAGTTGCTCCTGCTGTATCGGCTGCCGTTTCCGAAATATTGACCAACTATCTTGAAGAACACCCTAAGGAAGCCAAGCAAATAGTAGATAAAGTCATTCTGGCAGCAACTGCACGCCATGCAGCAAGAAAGGCAAGAGACCTTGTGCAAAGGCAGACTATTTTGGGCGTTGCAGGACTTCCGGGAAAATTGGCAGATTGTTCGAGCAACGACCCGAGCGTTTGCGAGTTGTTTTTGGTCGAGGGAGACTCGGCAGGCGGCACTGCAAAGCAAGGAAGAGACAGAGAGCATCAGGCAATCCTGCCACTGAGAGGTAAAATCCTCAATGTGGAAAAAGCAATGCAACACAGAGTATTGGACTCTGCCGAAATAAAGAACATATACACCGCTTTGGGAGTTTCAATCGGCACTGCAGAAGACTCAAAGGCTCTCAATATGGAAAAATTGCGATACCACAAGGTGATAATAATGACAGATGCCGACGTGGACGGAGCTCATATTGCAACTCTTATCCTCACTTTCTTTTTCAGATACATGAGAGAGTTGATTGAAGGGGGACACGTCTATATCGCAACACCGCCTCTATATAAGGTTTCGCAGGGAACGAGCAAGAATGGGGTGTATTGCTGGACCGAAGAAGAGAGAGCGGCTGCCACGGCAGAGCTTGCAGCCAAGAATGCGAAGATTGAAGTTCAGAGATACAAAGGTCTTGGTGAGATGAGCGAAGAACAGCTCTGGACAACAACCATGGACCCTCAAAATCGTATCCTTCGACAAGTTACAATCGAGAACGCATCGGAGGCAGACAGAGTATTCTCTATGTTGATGGGAGATGATGTTCCGCCAAGAAGAGAGTTCATTGAGGCAAACGCAACTTATGCCAACATAGACGCATAGATTGTTCATGCTCGATTTGACTTTGTCTTTCAAAGACAAGCATACAAAAATACAACAGCTGCATTACGCAGTAGAACACACGGCTTTCGGCAACCTGCTCTTGGCAGGAAATGCCGAAAGCCTTGTTTTTGTCGGCTTTGAGCAAGATAACCTGCCCCTTCTTCTGAACAAGGTAAAGCAAATGTGGCAGGCAGATACTCTTGTCGAAGATTGCCTGCAATATAATGGTATGTCGGAAAGGATTTTGAACAGAAACGGCAGCTTTCACCTGCTTTTGAAAGCCGAAGGCTTCTTTTCGCAAGTGCTTGTCGGGCTTTCAAGTATCTCTTATCCCATAAGCTACAAGTCTTTGGCAGAAAAGATTGGCAGAAACAAAGCTATAAGAGCCGTAGGTACTGCCGTGGGCAAAAATCCGTTCTCTTTGCTGTTGCCATGCCACAGAATAATCACCTCATCGGGGCAAATCGGTCAGTACGCTTACGGAAGCCATATCAAGAAAGCCCTGCTCGACTTCGAGAAAGCAAACAATCTCTTCTCCATACCTCAATCCGTCTCGATAATTCGACAATAGCAAAGTACAATCTCCCCAAAAAGAGCAGACAAATTAAGGAAGCAAGAGGGTATTTCCGGATTATCAATTACTCAACGCTTTTGATAATCCGATTATCTTGGGAAGATAATACCATTATCACGCCAAGATAATACCATTATCACGCCGTGATAATCCGATTATCAAGCCAAAAAATTTTTGATAATCCTGTTATCAGCACAAAAAAATGCCCTTTGAGGCGATTTGGTACGAAGTTTTTGTGGTAAAGTTTATTCGTTTTTTATTCTCGGATCGAGAGCTGCGTATGTTATGTCGGTGAGTATGTTGATTATTATCAGCATAACGCAAATCACTATCAGACTTCCCATCAGCACAGGGAAGTCGTACTTTTCCAAACTATCGACAATCACAACCCCTACGCCTTTCCAGTCAAATATATATTCGACAAAGACTGCTCCTGCAATGAGAGAGGCAAACCAACCGCTGATTGAGCTTACTACGGGGTTGAGTGTGTTTCTCAGTGCGTGCTTTCTGATGATTTGAAACTTCGACAGACCTTTGGCTTTGGCTGTTCGGATATAGTCTTGTTGCAAAACCTCTTTCATTGTGCTTTTTGTAAGCTCGCAAATCACCGCAAGGGGACGTATTCCGAGCGTAAGAGCAGGAAGTATCAGGTTTTTCAGGTCAATATATTCTCCGTTTCCGAAATCATCGACGCTATACAGGCTGCCAAACATTGACAATCCTGTGTAGTCTGCAAGTATGAATGCGAAAAACCATGCTATCAATATGGCGGCAAAAAAAGACGGCAAACTCATTCCAAGAGAGGTGATGACGAGAACGAACTTTTCAAACCATGTGTCGCTGTATATTGCTGCCAAAGCCCCCAACGACACTCCCACAACGAAAGCAAAAGCTATGCTGACCACCGCAAGAAGAATGGTATTTGGGAAGCTGTCGGCAAGAATGGAGCTTACGCTTCGTCCGCTCTGGTAGCTGCGACGAAGATCGGGCGTTTTGAAACCAAAAGAGCCGTCTTTGTCAAAGCCTATCGGGCTTAGGTCATTGAGATAGTTGAAGTACTGAACGTAAACAGGCTTGTCCAAGCCGAGTTCTTTGTGAAGGATTTCTATACTCTCCTTGTCAGCATTCTGACCAAGCATCATGCGGGCAGGATCTCCGGGAAGAAGATTAAAAAGAACAAAGATGAGAGTGATAACTCCGAGCATTACCAACAACCCATAGGCAACCTTTTTGATGATATAGTTAAACATTATCGTCTGTATTTGCTTTTCGGATTGTGGTTGGCTGATTGCAAATTATGGGAACGTTCACTCTGCAAAGTATTCCGCCTTGTCGGGCAGATTTCTCCACGACCATTTGTCTGCCACCTTGCCGTTTGTGATTTTAATTACCCCCGGATTGGAACGCAATATGGTCTTTATCGCCTTGTCATCGGCATTGTAGAATGTTATATTGGTCAAATGATACTTTTCGATAAAGGTTGCACAATTTTCTGACGACGATGCGGTAACAAAAATCACTCTTGCACCGCTGCCGAGAGCCTTTTCGGCAAATGGAATTACGGCTTTCATTCCCTTATCGGAAGTTTTGGTTACATCAAAAGCCGTTATCATGTACAAATCGCTCGATGTGTCGGAAAGAATGTCGATTGTTTCATCTTCGTCAAAGCCTATTGCCTGCAACGAAAAGCCGTCGGCTGCAACCGTATTGGTGTTTACCACTCTCGAATCGACAAACGTCCATTCGGAAGCAAAGTTCGGGTTTTGTTGATATTCAACCATGAGGTCTTCGGTGTTGAATTCTCTCTGCTGACCGCTCTTGTTGTTTTTGTAAGTTGCGAAACTCTCGGGCGGAGTTGCATCATCGCCAACTGCAATCATTCTGTTACCTATCTTCCAAGGGCGAAAATCGATAACAGGTTCATAAACCGAGTTGTAGATTGCAAATGCCAATATGAAAACTGAAAAGATTGATGTAAGCAAATGTGCATTGACTTTCGATTTTGCAAAGTCTGCCTTTCTCTCACAAAGAAAGATTACAACCAAAATTACATCGAGTACGATATTTTTCCAAAATGTCTGCCAATTTGTAAGAGTTACAGCATCGCCAAAGCAACCGCAATCGCTGACACGGTTGGTCAGTGCATCAATAAAGGTAAGCACCGTAAAGAAGACCATAAACACCGCAGAGACAAGCCGTACCGGTTTTCTGTAAAAGCCAAAGAACATCAAAACTCCCGTCATAAATTCCAAGCAACAAAGAATGACCGAAGCCGTAATGGGAAGCCACGACATGGCTTCAACAAGTCCGCTCATCGAAAAGGCAGACAGATATTCTTCTATCTTATATGCTGTTCCCCAAGGGTCAACTGCTTTGACAAATCCCGAAAAAATGAATACTGCTCCAAAGATAGCTCTTGCCAAAAGATTGATTATTTTCATTGTAATCTGTTTTTTTAATTGTCAAACGTTAGTTTTATGCTCGCAAACACCGAATAGTTCACAATGTCTGCATAGTTTGCCTCCACGCCTTCGCTCACCAAGGTTTTGCCATGGTTATCTTCTATTTGTTTGAGGCGTAATATTTTCATCAATATGAGGTCTGTTATCGAGCTTACCCTCATTTGTCGCCATGCTTCGGAATAATCATGATTTTTTCTCTCCATCAGCGACTTGGTTTGTGCGACATATTTGTCGTAAAGCTCCAAGGCTCTTTCCTTTGTCAGCTCTTTATCGACTGGTTCGGAGGAAAGCTCAATCTGAATAAGGGCTATAATTCCGTAGTTTATCATTCCGATAAATTCAGACAAAATTCCCTCATCGACAAGGCTCACTCCGCTTTCTTGAATGCTCCTTATGCGGTTGGCTTTTATGAATATTTGGTCTGTAAGTGAGGAAAGCCGCAAAATTCTCCACGATGCACCATAATCCGACAGCTTGTTTTCAAACAAATTGCGGCAGGTTTTGATTATATTGTCGTACTCTAAGCTCGTATTTCTCATAAAATTGTTACTTTTGCTTGGTAAAACACCAAAGTAAAATGATACAACAAGGCAAAATTACAAACAATTCCCTAAACAAGACCATTGTTTGCAACAAAAAAATAGTAGATTTGTCTTCTCCTCTTGTGATGGGAATTGCAAATCTCACCGACGATTCGTTCTATGACGGCGGAAGTTACAACGATTTTGAGAAAGCAAAAGCAAGGATTGACGAACTTGTGCAGCAAAAAGCCGACATTATTGATTTGGGAGCTTGTTCCACTCGTCCGGGAGCTAAATTGGTTTCTGCAAAAGAAGAGATTGAGAGGCTTGTTCCGGTTGTTCGCTATACCAAAAAGACCTATCCCGAGAGTATTGTGTCGATTGATACCGTGTGGAGCGAAGTCTGCAAGGCTTGCGTTGGCGAAGGAGCAGACATTATCAACGATATTTCGGGCGGAAGTTTCGATTCAAATCTTTTTGAGACCGTTGCCAAGCTCGATGTGCCGTACATACTCATGCACACTCCCACAACACCCGACAAGATGCAACAAAACCCTCATTACGACAACCTTTTCTTTGAAATGTGCGAATATTTTGCCACAAGATTGAAGCGTTTGAGAAGACTCGGAGTAAAAGATATTATCTTGGACTTGGGATTTGGATTTGGCAAAACGCTGCAACACAACTACGAACTGCTCAGAATACAAAAAGAATTTAGTGTTTTCTCTCTTCCTATCCTCACTGGAATTTCTCGAAAGAGCATGATTTATCGTCCGCTCGGCTCTTGCCCGAAGCAGGCTCTCAACGGAACTACTTTCCTTCATGCCTTTGCTCTCGAAAACGGAGCAGACATTTTGAGAGTTCACGATGTGCCTGAGGCAAAAGAATGTGTGGAATTGTTCAAACTTTACAACAATACGGCAGAATGATGATTTTATCTTCAATTCAGGGGCTTCCTCCTTTCAGATTGGTCGATTTGATTGATATTGCCTTGGTTGCCCTTTTGTTCTACTACCTTTACCGACTTTTGAAGGGGACAAACGCAGTGAGTATCTTCATTGGGTTTTTGCTTATCTTCTTTTCGTGGAAAATAGTCAGCTTTTGCGACATGAAACTGCTGAGCGAAATTATCGGACAGTTTATTTCGGTCGGTGTGATTGCTCTGATTGTGAT
>JAEDJL010000036.1 GCA_016296345.1 Bacteroidales bacterium
GCCGTTTTGGCAAAATAAAACGGCGTTTTGCTCGACTGAAACGGCGAGTTATTTTTGCAAAACGCCGTTTGGTTTTACCCTTAGGCAAAAGCGTTCTACTTATGTGGTATTATGCTTTTTGGAATTGCACAAAAAAAGGGGCGGAACTTTCGAGTTCCGCCCCTTTTTGAAGAATTTATATCGATTGTTGCTTACTTTACAATCAACTTTTGTGTGTGAATTGAAGTGCCGTTTATCACTCTGATGTAATAAACTCCGCTTGCAAGGTTATCAACCGATAGTTCGTAAGTGTCATTTGCCATATTGTCGCTTAGGATTACTCTTCCTTGCATATCGCTTACTACTATCTTAGCTCCGTTTTCTGCTTTGCTTAGAGCGATTGTTACCTTTTCGCTTGCAGGGTTAGGGTAAACGGTCATTGTTGCCAATGTTCCCTCAACTGAATTCAAGCCTGAGTTGGCAAGAGTTGTGAAAGTAATCACTTCTCCTTCAACTGTTCCGCTTGCGGTTGTTGCAAAGGCTTTGTATTCGTACTCGGTTTCTGCTGTCAAACCATTGATTGTGGCAGTCATATTCTCTCCTTCTGCATAGACTGTTGTCCATTCAGTGGTTGCGGTTGCCTTGTACATAAAGCCTTGTGCAGTGATTGCCTCGCTGCCTGCTGCAATCGTTCCGTTAAGGGTTGCAGTTTCGTGAGTTATTTCGGTTGCTGCAAGAGTTGTTACCACAAGTTGAGTTACAGGTGCTGCAAGTGTGGTGAAGTTTACGACTTCTCCTTCGACTGTTCCGCTTGCAGTTGTTGCAAAGGCTTTGTATTCGTAAGCTGTTTCGGCTGTAAGGTCTGTAAGAGTTGCACTCATGGTTTCTCCTGTTGCAGAAACGCTTGTCCAATCGGCTGCCGCAGCTTCCTTATACATGAAGCCTTGTGCAGTGATTGCCTCTGTGCCTGCTGTGATTGTTCCGTTAAGGGTTGCAGAGTTGTGAGTTAGTTCGGTAGCTGCAAGTGTTGTTACCACAGGTTCTACAACTTCGCCTTGTTCTGCAAGAGTTGTGAAAGTGGTACTTACCCATTCTGAGTTGTTGCTTTCACAAACCGCTCTCACTTCTGCTGTGTAAGTTGTGTTTGCAGTCAATCCTGTGAAAGATTTGCTTGTTGTGGCAACGGTTTCGGCATTTGCTCCGTTCAAACGAACTTCGTAGCTTGTTGCTGTTCCATTCCAAGTAAAGTCTGCCGAAGTTTGAGTGATGTTGTTTACATTCAATGCTGTCGGAGCGTCACAAGGCTCAGGTTGTTCGCCTCCTCCGATAACAGAAAGTGTAACATCGTCAATGTGCATATTAGCACCGTAGCCGGAAATTGCCTTGAAAATCAAGTAATGTGTACCATTCAATCCGGCAGGAAGGTTGATAACTTGCTCTTCCCACACATCTGTTCCTCCCTGAGTAACGGTTGCCAAAAGCGTTGCACCTGTTTCTGATGCCACATTGTTCACATATACTAATATTCTGTCATTGTTGTTAGGGTATGTGGTCGATTTGTACATCCAGAACGAAAGTTGCATATCTTGAGAGAAGCTGAAAGCAGGTGAAATCATTGTCGAGCTTTCTCCTTCAGAGATATTGTAACTGCTATATACTGCCATATTGCTTCCGCCGTGAGGGGTGCAAGTAGGAGTTACCCCATAAGTTGTCGTATTCCAAGGAAGGTACTCATAAGTTGAAGAAATAATCCAGCAATTCAAGCCATTCTCAAATCCTTCTGTGTAAGGGTAGTCGCTTATCGGAGCATCGAAACATGAAGTACGGAATGTTACTTCGTCAGAATAAGCAGACTCGTCGCTGCCACAGACTCCTTGAACAAACAAAACATATTCTGTTGCAGAATTAAGCCCTGTCAAAACAAAAGGTGAAGAAGTTGCTGTTTCCATACTTATTTCTGTTCCGTTCAAAGGACGATAGAAGATGTTGTAACTCTCCGATGTGCCTTCCCAACTTACCTCTACGGTTGAGGAAGTCTCTTCTCCTACTGTTACGTTTTGAGGAGCAAAACAAGCAGTTGAAGCCAAAGAAACATTATCTATTGCAGCAGGAACGGTCAATTCTGCTTCGGTGTTGTTGTATCCCCAAGTTGCAAACACAACACGCTTGTCGCCGCTGTAACCTGTAAGATCGATTATCTCGTGTGTCCAATCTGTTTGTCCGTATAGAGCGACAACACGATTGGAAAGTGCAGGCAAAGTGGTTGTGTTCAAAGGTTCGGGATCTACAATGTAAACTGCCAATCCTGTATATAGGCTTCCACTATAAGCATATCCCAACATCTTCCAGTCAAATGAAAGTGTGAATTGCTCTTCAGGGTCTTCACCAAAGTCAAAGTCTTTCCACATATATGAGATTGCTCTTGTGCCTTGGTTGGTTGCAGCGTATGTTGTGCCGGCATTGTATGACAAGTATGCAGATGTTCCGTTTTCTTCATCGCCTGCAAAAGTTGCTGTGCCGATTGCCCAAGAGTTGGTGTTGTCTGCTCTTGATTCGATTGTCCAACTGCTGTTTGTTTCTGCATCTTCAAAATCGGTGATGAAAGGAATTGATTCCGGTGTTTGCAAAGTTGTAAACACCACAGCATCTGACCAAGCCGAAGGAGCAGAAGCACATTGGCTTCTGATTGCAAAGGTATATGTTGTCAAAGAACCAAGGTTTTGCAACTGCAATGGAAGGTCTGCTTCGGTTATTTGTACAGGTGTTCCGGTCGAAAGGTCTGCATTTGCTCCCTCAATCAACACATATTCCCAAGAAGTTGCCGAACCCATTTCGGTAAATGCTATATCGACTGTTGAAGAACGAACATTGTTTGCCGCTACATTGTAAGGTACAACACAGTCTTCCCATTCGTCTATTGTTATATTGTCGATAAACAAATCGTTATCGCCGTTACCTACCGTACTTTCTGCATAGAAAGCAACTTTGATATTGCCTGTGAATGGAACATTTTCGCTGTTTGCAAGTCTGACAAAGCAAGTTGTCATCGAGTTTGTGAGGTTTGAGAAGTTGTGTTCGGTGTCTTCATCGCCGTCTGCAAAGATTGTGGCATTTGCCAAGTCCCATGTCAAACCATTATCAGTAGATACCAAAACAGCAAATCTGTCATCGGGTGCTGCAGCAGGAGGATTTGTATTTCCAAATTTTGTCAAAGCAACGTCAAAAGCAAGACGATAAGTTGTAGAAGTTTCATTTGCACTTCCCAAATTGATTGATGGAGAAATCAACCAATGCTTTACATAACCTGCTCCATAGACATTGATTCTCATTCTGCCCGAAGCCTCTCCGTCTATTGCTCTGCTGTCATTGTAAATCCAAGCAGCATTTCCCGAAGTACTCAAATCGGAGGTTTGAACTATGCCGCTTGCAGGCAAAAGTCCGCTTCTTTGTTCCCAGCATGCAGGAGCTGCCAAAGGATCTGTGCTGAATGTTTCAGTCCAAGGAAGAGTTTCTGCTGCACAAGGAGTAGTTACTGTTGTGGAAACTGCTGCTGTTTGTACTCCGTCAGGACATTGAGCTGCAACAGAGAGCGTATAGACGCTTCCAAACTCGGCATTACTTATATGATATGGGAAATCGCTCAACGACAAGTCGGAAACGGTTGTGTAGTTCTCCTGCTCGGCAGTTTTATACCGCAAGGTGTACGACACTCCTGTCTCTTCCAAGTTGTCATCGTTGATAGAAACGATAAGTTCAAGCGGATTTGCCGTGTCTTCTGTTTCGTTTGCAACTGCAGAAACCGAGTTTACTGCCGAGCAAGACAAGGCTACAACAGATATATTATCGACAACGCCTGCAGGAGCGACGCCCGAACCGCTGTCATTGTACCATTTGAATACTAATTGATACGTTCCGTTGGCATAAGAAGCAGGTAATGTTGTGGTGAATGTTGTCCATTGTGATACGCCTGCAAGACGTGGTGTAATGGCATTTGATTCTGATACAGCTCCTCCAAATGGTACAAGGTGTACAATCAAATAATCGTAAGTTGCATAAGAGTATGCCTCTCCCATAGCCTTGTAATCAAACGACAAAGTGTAAGAAGCGTATTGTCCGAAAGCCATAAACGGACTTGAAGCGTACGAAGTGGCTGTGATACCTGTGTTATAAGAAGCTGTTGCTCCGTTATCGTTACTTACATACAAAGCTCCGCCTGTTGTTGTGTTGCCTTGGTCGTCTGTTGTGTTGTTTTCTGCTGTTCCTACAAGCCAAGGGTTGTCTGTACTTCCCGAAAATGTAAATCCATGCTCGGAAAGGTTGTCAAAATTCTGAGAATAAGGAAGGTTTACTATCGCTTCGGGCAAGGTAACTATGACAGGAGTGCAGTATGTTCCCCCTTCGCAAGCCTGCTTTGCAGTAAAGATATATGTAGTTCCCGGAGTGAGAGAAGAAATCTCTATCGGCATCGGCTCATCTTGCGTTGCAGTGTATGTTGTTGCAGTTTCGGGGTCAAAAATTGTTCCTTCCACATCGACAGCATAAGCAATCGTAACTCCGTCAGGGGTTATGTTTGCAGGGTCATAGCTTACTGCAACAGCATCGTCAGATATTGCCACAACATTTAGACCATAAACAGGAGGACAAGCAGGGATTTCGCTCAAAACAATGTCGTCCAATCTGAATGATTGGCTTGCTTGTCTTACAACTATCGCAACTCGTGTCGGTCCTGTAAAGGCAGAAAGGGTTGCAACTTTCTCTTGGTAGTCGTTACCAAAGTTATTGTGTTCTATGCTTCTTACAAGTACAAAACGAGAAGTGTCGGTTGCAGAGGTAATATCCTCATCTGCCACATTGCAAGCATAAACATCAATTACCGGATTAGGATAACTTGATTGATACCAGTCTGCACGGATTTGATAAGACAGCTGTTCGTTGCCTGTCAAATTAAATATCGGGCTTATCAACCAATCACTGAAATTTTCAGTTGAAGAAGATGAATAAACTCCGCTGTAAGACACGCATCTATTTCCTGAATGTGCGTCCATTGAAGACTCGCTAAAATAGTATGAAGAAGCACCTCCGTTGATGTTAAACCAGCAAACAGGGGTATTTCTGTTGGAAACGCCGTCGTTTGTATTGACAAAGCCTCCCTCAAAGCTCTCGCTGTAAGGAGCAGACGCCACCGCACAAACAGAATATGACAAAACCTCATCGGAAATTATCGAATAGTCTGCACCATTGCAAACAGGGGTTACTCTGAACAGATAAGATGTTCCATAACTTAGGTTGTTTATCAAAATAGGGCTTACTCCCTCAACTTCAGTCCAAGCGTCTTGTCCCTGCACTTTGTACTCCAATGCGTAGGTTACGTTGTCATTGTCGCTTTCGATGCTCACAACACAAGAAGCGTGCGTTTGTTCGTCAGTCCATTCTATATCGATTGAGCTTGCAGGTTCGCAAGTCAATTCAAACAAATGAACATTGTCTATCACGGCAGCAGGATCTAATCCTCCGTAACTATCGTTATGCCAAGCAAAAACAAGTTTATATACTCCCGAAACGGTATCGTCAATCAAAATTCCTTCGGTTTGCCATGTGTCTTCGCCTCTCAATCTGTCTGTAAGGCTGCCTTCATAAGGCAAATCTTCGGAAGACAATTCCACATCGGCTCTCAACAAATATACTTTCAAATAATCGGACCAGCCATCGCCCTTTGCTTTCCAATCAAACTGCAATCCGTATGAGGTATTGGCTTGCAAATTTACATAGAAGTAAGCATAAGCATTGGTTTCAGAGCTGTGATCGAAACCTGCCGTCGTTCCGTTGTCGGAAGATATGTAAAGGCTTCCGCCTTGTGTGAGGTTGTCGTTGTCGTCTCTTGTATTGTTTTCGGCAGTTCCCGCATACCAAGCATTGCTTGTGCCTTGCAAGAATGTAAAGTCGGAAGCTGCACCCTCTTGGTCAAAGTTTTGAGAGTAAGGAAGAAGACGCAAGTCGCTCTGATCGTAAGATGTCATAAATCTTCCTTCGATTTCCCTGCTGTTAGTTTCGCTGCACACGGTATAAACCTTGTATTCGTAATTTGTCAGGGAGTTTAAGCCTGTCAATGTGTAGAAAGTGTCGGTAATGTTGTTGCTTGCGTTTGTCCATACCTCACTTCCTTGCAATCTGTAGTCCACAGCAAATGTGGTAGCCGAAGCATCGGTTGTTGTCCACGAGATTGTAGCTTGATGAGCTTCGATGTCGCTTGCAGAAACCTGCGCGGGAGCATAGCAAATCTGCGTTCCCAAAGGAAGCATTGTAAATCTTGTGTTTGGAATGCGGCTATAGAGAGTACCGCCATAGGTACAATTATAACCTGAAACAGCGTTGTCGTCACTGCTGTACATCAACATTCTGTTGTCAGAAGTCAATGTCTGTGTGAAATACCTGTAGCTGGAATAAATAGGTCTTTGAGAATTGTAGGCAACAACAAGGTTTCCCGTGCCGTTGTACACAAATGGTGTAGTAAGGTAGATTGTTACCCAGCCATAATTGTAAGTTACGCTTCCGCCTGCATAAACCTGCGTCATGGTTGCAGTTTCCCAATCTGACAAGTTTGCAAATGAGCTTCGCGGAACCTCTGCCATATAGATAGCAGGGGCAGGGTCTGAAAGCGGATCACCCGCCACATAGTGATAAGAGATAGATGTAATGATGCCGGGTTGCAATTCGCTCGACAAATACACTACCTCACTGAAGCTGTTTCTATCGTAGGATTTGATAGGACCATAATCCACTTCGGTCGAATTCTCATCTCCTACCGTCACAATCGTCTCTTGTGCCGACAGCCCGACTGCAAACAGCACCGCTGTTGCAATCAATGAAAGTAATTTCTTCATGTGTTACTGTTTTTTTGTTAATACTGATTTTCAAAAAATTGGTCTGCAAAGATAAGACCTTTTTTTCAATCGGCAAAAACACCTTTCCAACTTATGCTTCTGCCCATTCCTATATATATAGATTGGTAAAACAGAAACAAAAAGGCAAAAGCGTGTTGTTTTTACTCTGGTTTTTTTGCTGTTTTTCTTCGGATTTTTTTTGCCGATTTTGCCCTTATTTTTTCACCTGTTTTTCGCTTGAAAAAATCGAACTTTTGATACTCTCGAAAAAAATCGCCGTTTTCTCACCAAAAAAACGCCAATTTTTTCAAAAAAAACGAAGATTTTTCGGAAAAAAACGGCGATTTTTTTGTGTAAAAATGAGAGATTTGAAAATCAAGCACTTACAAAGGCGATTTTTTCGCTTGAAAACGCTCTGAAAAAGTCGGCGTTTTGGCAAAATAAATCGGCGTTTTACTCGACTGAAACGGCGTTTTATTTTTGCAAAACGGCGTTTGGTTTAGTGTAAAATGAAAACATTAAAAATCAAATGTCTGTATGGCTGAAAAATTCGTGAGTTCAGGGATTGGGAAATGGTGATTTTGTTCTCCCCGAATAAAAAAACAAAAGAGAGAACCCTGCTTTGAGTTCTCTCTTTTCCTTGGTAGCGGGGGCAGGACTCGAACCTACGACCTCCGGGTTATGAGCCCGACGAGCTACCTCTGCTCTACCCCGCACTCTGTCTTTCGTTTTGCAAAAGTACTGCGATTTTCCGAAACAGCCAAATTTTTTCCCAAGTTTTTGTTTTGTGCATTCCAAACTGCCATACAGGCAGGGCGTTAGATAACTCCTCTTATATCCCAAATATGTGCAATATTGTGGCGGTCGAGATACTCTTTCATGCCTTCGATTACCTCTTTTCCGACGGTTGGATTGACAAAATTCTGTGTTCCTATCTGAATTGCACTCGCTCCTGCAAGTATGTATTCTATCGCATCGGTCGCATTGCTTATTCCTCCCAAGCCTATGATTGGTATTTTCACTGCTTTGGAAGCCTGATAGACGCATCTCAATCCTATTGGTTTGATTGCAGGACCTGACAATCCTGCTGTTATTGTGGAAAGTACTGCTTTGCGTTTTTCGGCATCAACTGCCATTGCAAGAACTGTGTTTATCATCGAAATACTGTCTGCTCCTGCTGCCTCGACTGCTGTTGCTATTTCAGCGATTGAGGTAACGTTGGGAGTAAGTTTGACAATAAGATGTTTGGGATAAACTTTCCTCACTTCGGATACTACTTCGGCTGCCATTTGAGGGTTTGTGCCGAAACCCATGCCGCCTTTTTTCACATTGGGGCAGGAAATGTTGAGTTCGATTGCAGGAATGTTTTCGAGTTGTGCCACTTTCTCGGCAACGGTTCGATATTCTTCTATGCTCGAACCCGAAACATTCACAATAACATTTGTCTTGTAGTCTTTTATTCTCGGATATATTGTGCTGCAAAAGTAATCTACACCCTTGTTTTGCAAGCCTACGGCATTTATCATGCCCATGGGAGTTTCGCACATTCTCACGGCAGGGTTTCCTTCTCGCTTTTCGCCTGTTGTTCCCTTGACAATGATGCCGCCAAGCGTCTGTACGTCATAAAAATCCATGTATTCCTCGCCATAACCGAACGTTCCCGAAGCGGTCATTACAGGGTTTTTCAATTCCAAACTGCCTATGTTGATTTTTAATTTGTCCATTTTTGATTGTCGTTTTGAGGTTTTTACCATACTATTTCTTTGCTTTGGAACACAGGTCCTTCGGTACAGGTGCATCTGTGTCCGCTTGTGGTTTGTTGAACACAGCAAAGACAAGCTCCTATGCCGCAAGCCATTTTGTTTTCCAAAGAAACAAAGCAATCTATATTTCTTTCTTCGCAACTCTTTGCCACAGCTTTCATCATGGGAGTTGGTCCGCAAGTATAAACTGCGTCAAAGCTCCGGGCAAACACACTGTTTTCGGTTACAAGACCTTGTTCTCCGACGCTGCCGTCCTGAGTTGAAATGAAAACTTCGGCATACTTTGCAAATTCTGTTGTATCCATCAGTTGGTCTTTGCTTCTGAAACCGAGCAATACTTTGGGTTTTATGTTGATTTGGGCAAACTGCTTTGCCAAAAACAAAAGCGGAGCTGTTCCAACGCCTCCTCCGACAAGCAAGACGCTCTTTCCCTTGCACTCAAAGCCGTTTCCCAATGGATAAATCATGTTTACCCTTTCGCCTTTTTTGAGCGTGGAGAGAATATTGGTGCCTTTGCCTGCTTTTTGTATGAGAAGCACCATTTCGTTGTTCGATTTGTCGATGTCGTGTATCGAAATAGGGCGGCGAAGCAAGACAGAGTTTGGCTCTTGCACCTTTAATTCGACAAATTGCCCTGCCTTAATTTCGCAAAGCGGTTGTTCACTTTTCAATCTCAGTTTGAAAAAAGAAGAATTGACTGTTTCGTTTTCCAATACCGTAAAGTCGTTACAATGTTTCATAATTGTGCAATTATGTAAAAAGATTATAATTCAGCACTGCAAAAGTACGAGAAAATATTCAATTCTATGGATTTTCCATATCTTTGCAGTTCAAAAATCGTTTGAGAAGATGAAAAACAGATTTGAAATATCGGCATTGGGGCTTTTGATTTCGGTGCTTTTTTGCATGACAAGCTGCGAAGTAGAGTTCGATCCGAATGAAGATTGGAAGCCTACGACGGTCATTTACGGCTTGTTGGATCAAGACAGCGACACAACACTCTTGCGTATTCAAAAGGGCTTTCTCGGAAGCGGCAACTATATCGAGTTTGCCAAAGAAAGAGATTCGATTTATTACAAAGCCGAAGACATAGATGTGTTTATGGTGTCCTATTATCCTTGGGACAAAGAGACGATTTGCGATACTTTCTTCTTTGATTACAATGAGAGTTACTCAAAACCCGAAGGCGATTTTTACAATGAGGTTGCTCCCGTATATTGTTGCCGAACTGCGGGAAGATTATCTTACGAAGAAGCGCTCAAAAGAGAATACAAAGTGATTGTTCGCAACAAACATTCTCTTGAAGAGACATGGGCAACAACTCGTTTGATTGGAGACTATGACATAACCTCACCCGGAAGTATAATGTACTTCGTTCCCAAAAACGGAAAGAACATCATGACTTGCAGTTGGTACAACCTCAACAGCAGAGTTGAAGCAAACAATTTGGGAACGGTCGCAAAAGTCTATCAACCCATAATGAGATTTTATTACAAAGCCGACGGACAAGAGACATATACCGACATCGAATTCGGAACAAAGATAAATACTTCGACGCATTCGGGCTTTGAGTTTACCTTTAATATGGATATGGCAGACTTGGTAAACGGAATAAAGAAAAACCTTGCAGAAAAAAAAGGTCATTGTTCTTGGACAAACAGAACAAATGCCTTTGAATTGTATATTCAATCGTGCAATTTGGAAATGTACGAATACTATATCAACAGTCTGCAATCGGGAAACGTTTTGAGCGACAAGCCCGTTTATACCAACATTCAGAACGGTTATGGTTTGTTTGCCGCAAGACGAAGACACATAAAGCACACTTTTACTCAAAATGACGAGAAACTGCTCACCGCAATAGCCGCATTGGAATACGGTTTTTAATATTCGGCGGTTGAAAACAATGCTATTTAACAATAAATTAGTACCTTTGCAAACCAAATTTTAGAGAAAACACAAAAAAAAGACAGGGATAAAGAGATGAATGTAACAAAGGAAATGACAGGCGATTTAACTGCCGTCTTAAAGATTGATGTTGTTGCAGCAGATTATTCAGAAGCTGTAACAAAAGAGTTGAAAGATTACCGCAAGAAAGCAAATATACCGGGATTTCGTCCGGGACAAGTGCCAATGGGAATGATTAAGAAGATGTATGAAAAGTCTGTCAGAGCAGAACGCGTTCAGAGAGTTATGTCTGAGGCAATGTACAACTTCATTGACGAAAACAAGTTGCAAATCTTGGGAAGTCCGATGGCAAATAACGAGAAGACACCTTCGATAGATTGGGACAATCAAACAGATTTTACTTTCTATTTTGACATTGCAATGCAACCCGAGTTTGAGTTAAACCTCACTGACAAAGATGTAACTTACTATGAGATTAACCCTACAGACGAAATGTTGGACAAATTTGTTGAAGACATTCAAAAACGTTTCGGCAAATTTGAATCTCCCGAGACCGTTGGCGAAAACGATTTGGTGTATGGCGAGGTAATAGAGTTGGATGAAAACGGCGACATCAAAGAAGGCGGAATTATAAGCCGGACTTCAATTTCTGTTGATTTGATTGCGATGGCTACAATAAAGAAAAAGTTTATCGGAGCAAAGGTAGACGATGTCATTATCTTCAATCTTGCGAAGGCTGTCAAGAACTTGACCGAATTGTCTGCTATTTTGAGAATAGAAAAAGACAAAGCACGCGACTTCAAATCAGATGTCAAGTTCAAGATTACTTCAATCAGCCGTGTTACAAAGCACGAAATGAACGAAGAACTCTTCAATATGGCATACAAAGGCAAAGACATCAAAAACGAAGAAGACTTCCGCAAGGCAGCAAAAGAAGACCTTTGCTCAAGCTATGTCTCACAAACTGACCGTCAGTTCATGAATGAGGCAAGCAAAGCCTTGGTTGAAAACACCGAGATTGCTCTTCCCGACGAATTTTTGAAACGTTGGTTGATAGAAACCAACACCGGCAAGCTTGATGAGAAAGAAATCAACGACAACTACAACACTTACAGAGATTCTATCAAGTGGCAGTTGATTGAAAGCAAGATTATCGACACCTACAAGTTGGAAGTAAGCACCGAAGAGGTGAAGAACTACTTCAAAGATGCCTTGGTACGCAGCTATTTCCCTACACCTTCGGACGCAACCGAAGACCAAATCAAAGAAACAGAGGCAGCAGTCGAGAAAATCGCCAACAATATGCTCGAAAACAAAGAACAAAGCCGCAATGTGTACGAGTTCTTGTTTGAACAAAAGATTACAAACACTTTGAAAGCCGAAATGAAGCCAAAAACTCAAAGTGTTACAACCGAAGAGTTTGCAAAAATAATCAGCAAGTAAAAGAATGTCATTGAAATGTGGAATAGTTGGTTTGCCCAATGTGGGCAAATCAACTTTGTTTAATTGCTTGTCGAATGCAAAAGCGGCAGCTGCAAACTTCCCTTTTTGTACCATTGAACCAAACTTGGGAGTTATCAACGTGCCTGACGAACGTCTCAATGTGTTGGCAGAATTGGTTCACCCGCAACGAATAGTTCCTGCAACGGTTGAAATAGTTGATATAGCAGGATTGGTCAAAGGTGCAAGCAAAGGCGAAGGACTTGGAAACAAATTCCTTGCAAACATAAGAGAATGCGATGCAATACTCCACGTACTCCGCTGTTTTGACGACCCTAATGTGGTTCACGTCGATGGAAGCGTCAATCCGATAAGAGACAAAGAGATTATCGACATCGAACTCCAACTCAAAGACTTGGAAACAATCGAAAGCCGATATGCCAAAGCCGAAAAAGCAGCAAGAACATCGGGAGACAGAGATGCAAAAATACTCTTTGAGATTTTGAAACGCTACAAGGCAGCCTTGGAACAAGGAAAGAGTGCAAGAACAGTCGAGTTTGAAAGCAAAGAAGAAATAAAGCTCGCCAAGGAACTTTGTCTTCTGACCTCAAAACCCGTACTCTACGTCTGCAATGTAGATGAGGCAAGTGCAAAAGACGGAAATGCCTACACCAAACAAGTGGAAGAAGCAGCAAAAGCCGAAGGTGCAGAGATGCTTATTGTTGCGGCAAAGATAGAATCGGACATTGCCGAGTTTGAAAGCTATGAGGAGAAGCAGATGTTTCTTTCGGAGCTTGGCTTGGAGCAGTCGGGAGTTGCACGATTGATACAAGCGGCATATCACCTTCTCGATTTGCAAACCTTCCTCACCGCAGGCGAACAAGAAGTCAAAGCATGGACTTTCACAAGAGGTTGGAAAGCTCCTCAATGTGCAGGAGTGATACACTCAGACTTTGAAAAAGGCTTCATAAGAGCCGAAGTGATAAAGTACAACGACTATGTGAGCCTCAAAAGCGAAGCAGCGTGCAAAGAAGCAGGCAAGATGAGCGTCGAAGGCAAGGATTACCTTGTGCAAGACGGCGACATAATGCACTTCCGCTTCAACGTCTGAGAATACAAAGCAGCCTTACAGGAAAACTATCGGAGGAAAACGCCGACAAAAGTTCTGCAAATGCAGAACAGAAGTCCTTTCCCTCCGATAGTTTTTTTGTTATCAGCTTACATTGAGTGCAGTAGAACTACGCTTTTGTCCCTTCTATATAGTATTGCTCAGAAAACAGAACGTCCTGTGACGACATAGGAATACCTGTTTTTGTTTGGTAAAAATTGAATGGCAAAAGTGTTCATATTCTCTTCAATTTGTACACTCTTTTCTGCACTACATGCGGTTGATAACAGGATTATCAAAATTTTTTTTCTTGTTGATAATCGGATTATCACGCTATGATAATCTGATTATCATGGGAAGATAATACCATTATCACGCCAAGATAATACCATTATCTTGCGATGATAATCGGATTATCACGCCGAAATTTTTTTTGATAATCCTGTTTTGGCAAAAATAGAAGGGCGATTTGGCAAAATAAAACGGCGAGTTAAATTGGCAAAAAGCCGTCCTGCGGTTGCAAGACGGCTTTTCGGGATTTCTTATGCTTTTGGCGGATAGTCTATGTTGTAGTGCAGTCCGACGCTTTCTGTGCGGTCGGTTGCCATTTTGATTATCAGGTAGCTGTTGGCTATGAGGTTTCGCAGCTCGCACAGCTTTGGCGTGAGTACGCTTCGGTTATATAGTTCTTCGGTTTCTTTGTAGATAAGTCCCATTCGCACAAAGGCTCTTTGAAGTCTGAGGTTGCTTCTGACGATACCCACATAGTTGGTCATGATTTGCTGCACTTCTTTGACCGATTGGGTGATGAGGCTTATCTCTTCGTTCAATTCCATTCCCTCGGCGTTCCAATCGGGGATTTGTTCGCAAAAGTCGGTGGTGTGTATCTTGTCTTTTGAGTCTATGAATGCTCTGTGTGAATAGACCAAACTTTCCAAAAGTGAGTTTGATGCAAGGCGGTTGGCTCCGTGAAGTCCCGTGCAGGAGCATTCTCCCGAAGCATAAAGGTTGCCGATGCTCGTTCGGGCATAGCTATCGACCTCTATTCCTCCGCAACCATAGTGTGCCGCAGGTACAATCGGTATCATTTCGTTGGTGATGTTGATTCCTATTTCCAAACATTTGGCATAGATGTTGGGGAAGTGTCGCATTATCTCTTCTTTGCTTACAGCCCTGCAATCCAAATACTCATGGTCGTCGCCTCTTCGAGTCATTTCGTTATTGACTGCCCTTGCTACTATGTCTCTTGGTGCAAGTGAACCTCTGCTGTCGTACTTTTCCATGAAACTTTCGCCATCGAGGGTTTTCAATATGCCTCCTGCTCCTCTCATTGCTTCGGTTATGAGGAAGGAAGGCTTTTCTCGAGGATTGTAGAGCGAAGTCGGGTGAAATTGTACGAACTCCATGTGTTTCAACCTGCCTTTTGCACGGTGTACCATGGCTTGTCCGTCTCCTGTTGCTATGACAGGGCTTGTGGTTGTCGAATATACGTTTCCGTTTCCGCCCGTACAGAGCATTGTTACCTTTGCAAGGTAGGTGTCTATGCTGTTTGTTTCGGTGTTGAGTACGTATGCTCCGAAGCATTTGATGTCCTGTCTTCTCCGATTGACTTCTTCTCCCAAGTGGTGTTGGGTTATCAAATCTACCGTGTACTGGTTTTCTTTCAACTCGATGTTAGGATGTTGCCGAGCTTTCTCTAACAATGCTCTTTCTATCTCGAAGCCTGTGTTGTCTTGATGGTGCAAAATTCTGAACTCGGAATGGCCTCCTTCTTTGGCAAGGTCGTAAGCTCCCGTCTGCTTTTTGTCAAATTGTGTTCCCCATTCGACGAGTTCTTTTATCCTGTCGGTCGATTCGGTTATGGTAAGGCGGACGCTTTCTTCATCACACAAGCCTGCACCTGCAATAAGTGTGTCTTTGATGTGCTTTTCGTACGAATCGGGTCCGTACATCACTGCTGCAATTCCTCCTTGTGCATATTTTGTCGAGCTTTCCGAGGCTGCGGCTTTGGTAAGTATGCAAACCTTTCCGTAAGGTGCTACTTTAAGGGCATAGCTTAATCCTGCTATGCCCGAACCTATTACCAAAAAATCTATTCTGTATCGCATTTGTTACCCGTTTAGTGCCTCCGCACCACTGCATATTTCTATTATCTCGTTGGTTATGGCGGCTTGTCTTGCTTTGTTGTAGGTCAATTTCAACTCCTTCAAAAGGTTTTCGGCATTGTCGGTTGCCTTGTGCATGGATGTCATTCTTGCTCCGTGTTCTGAGGCAAAAGAATCCAAAAAGCATTTGTACATCTGCATTTTTAGCGATTGGGGAATGATGTTTGAGAGTATCTCCGATTTGTTCGGCTCATATATGTAGTCTTTTTTCTTTGAGGAGTTCTCTTGTTCCGCCGCTTTCAGCTCTATTGGCAAAAATTGTTCGCATTGCAGTATTTGTGTACTTGCGTTTTTGAATTGGTTGTAGATGATTTCTATTCGGTCATACTTCTTGTCGGTGAAAGTTTCCATGATAAAATCGGCTACTTTGCTCACATTGTCAAACGAAAGTCTGTCCCAAATATCGTCATCGCCCCCTATGAAGTTGATATTTGTCTGTTTTTTGAAAAAATCCGAGCCTCTCTTGCCGTAGCTCAGCAAATCGATTTTGATATATCGGTCTTGCTCCTGCCAGAAACCAACTCTCTGCATTGCAGATTTGATAATGTTGGCATTGAAGCTCGAACACAAGCCTTTGTTTGAGGTAAGAACGACAAGCAACACGGTCTCGGGCTTGCTGTTTCTTGCATAAGGCAGGTCCGAGACATCGTTGTCGCAAAGGCTTTGAATGATTTCTGTCATTTTTGACGAGTAAGGACGCAACTTTGTGATTGCATTTTGTGATTTTCGCAACTTTGAAGCGGATACCATCTTCATTGCACTCGTTATTTGTTGAGTAGAACCAACCGAAGCTATCCTTGTCCTTATCTCTTTCAAATTTGCCATAATTCTATGCTTTATATTTCTTGCTGATGTCTTTTGCAATCTTTTCCAACTCGGACAAAATATTGTCGTCTATTCGTCCTGCTTTCAAGTCTTCAAGCAATGTTTTGTGTTCTCTTTCGAGTTGGAAGATGTATTCTTGCTCAAAGTTTTTCACTTTGTCGATTGGAATGTCTTGCAACCAGCCTTTGGTTCCGCAAGCTATGATTGCAACTTGATGTTCTACCTTCATTGGTGAGTATTGCGGTTGCTTCAATATCTCAACATTGCGTTTTCCCTTTTCCAACACAAACTTTGTGGCAGCGTCCAAGTCTGGAAAAGGCTTCCAGCTCTCTGTATTGAGCTTGGTCCAACTTCAATGTTCCTGATACTTTTTTCATCGACTTAATTTGTGCCTTTCCTCCCACTCTTGAAACCGAAATACCTACATTGATTGCAGGTCTTACGCCTGCATTGAAGAGGTTAGTCTCCAAAAATATCTGTCCGTCGGTAATTGAAATGACGTTTGTAGGGATATATGCCGACACGTCGCCTGCCTGAGTTTCGATGATTGGCAATGCCGTTAGCGAACCTCCTCCTTTGACAATAGGTTTCAAACACTCGGGCAGGTCATTCATATTTTTGGCAACGCTGTCTTCTGCAATTATCTTGCCTGCACGCTCCAACAATCTTGAGTGTAGGTAGAATACATCACCGGGATAGGCTTCACGTCCGGGCGGACGACGAAGCAACAAAGAGACTTCTCGATATGCAACAGCTTGTTTGCTCAAATCGTCATACACAACCAAGGCTGCTCGTCCCGTATCTCTGAAATACTCTCCTATTGCAGCTCCTGCAAATGGTGCATAGAACTGCATGGCTGCCGAATCGGAAGCTGTTGCTGCCAAAACAACAGTATATTTCATCGCTCCTTTTTCTTCGAGAGTTTTTACGATGTTTGCAACGGTCGAACCTTTTTGTCCGCAAGCCACATAGATACAATACACCGGCTTTCCGCTGTCATAAAATTCTTTTTGGTTGAGTATGGTGTCTATTGCGATAGCTGTCTTTCCTGTTTGTCGGTCTCCGATTATCAACTCTCTCTGTCCGCGTCCTATAGGTATCATCGAATCGACTGCTTTCAAACCTGTTTGCAATGGTTCTTCGACAGGCTGTCTGTAAATCACGCCCGGAGCTTTTCTTTCGAGCGGCATTTCAAACAATTCGCCCTCAATCTTGCCTTTTCCGTCAATCGGTTCTCCTATGGTGTTGATTACTCTTCCCAACAAGCCCTCTCCGACTCTTATGGAGGCAATTCGGTTTGTTCTTTTGACAATATCTCCTTCGCTAATCGAGTCTGCGTTTCCCAATATGACAACTCCCACATTGTCTTCTTCGAGATTTTGTACTATAGCTTGAACTCCGTTTTCAAACTCGACCAATTCTCCGGCTTGAACGTTGCCAAGTCCGTACACTCTCGCAATTCCGTCTCCTGCAGTCAAAACCGTACCGACTTCTTCCAAACTTGTCTCAAGATTAGTGTTTGAAAGCTGTTGTCTGAGTATCGCCGTAACCTCCGATGGTTTAATTTCTGCCATATCAAATATGCTTTATGTCGTTATTTTTCATCAATATCTTGTTTTCTTATGCCCCAAGGCTAAAATATCTTCTCGTAAACGTTCTTGGAAAAGCTCGTTTTCAACTTGGAAAACTGCTTCATGAAACTTGCATCGTAAAGTTTTCCATCGACAAACAAGTGAAATCCGCCAATCAAGTCTTTGTTTACCTCGGTTTGCAAATCAATTTCGGACTGCAAAGCCTCCTTTACCTTGTTTGAAATGAGCTGTAAGGTTGCCTCGTCCAAACTTTCGGCAGTTGTAATCTTCACCGTCTTGATGTGATTGTACTCCTTATATATATATGTATATCTTTCGGCAATCTCAAAAAGAAGAATGTCTCTTCGCTTTGCAATCAACAGCTCGACAAATGCAAGAGTCAAATCCTCAACCTTGCCCGAAAATATGCTGTTTACGATTGTTTTCTTCTTGCATGGCTTGATTACGGGATTTTTAAGCACTACCCGCAGTTCGTAATTTTGTTTGCACACCTCCATTACGGAGAGCATATCTTGGTAAACAGCCTCCGAAATGTTCTTTTCCAAAGCAAGGTCAAACAAAGACTGAGCATAACGAGTTTGTAGCTTGTAGCTGTTCATGATACGTTTACAATTTTACCTCAGATATTTTCTTTTCAATAATCTCGTTGCTTTTCTGCTTGTCCGAAAGCTCGTGTTTGAGCAAGTCTTCCGCAATTTCTATCGAAAGATTGGCTATTTCGTTTTTCAATTCCGTCATAGCGTGCAACTTTTCGTAGTTTATGGTCTCTCTTGCGGCGGATATTATTCGCTGAGCTTCTTGTTGGGCGCTTTCCTTAGCCTCTTCAATGATTTTTTCTTTCAAAATTTTGGTCTCTTTCAACATTTGGTCTCTTTCTTGCTGAGCTTGTTTCAAGAGTTGTTCGTTATCACATTGAAGTTGCTGCATTTCCTGCTTTGCTTTGTCGGCAGCTTCCAACGATTGTTTGATGCTCTCTTCCCTGTTCTTCATCATTCGCAAAACAACAGGCCAACCAAACTTCCCCAAAATGAACAACAAAACAAGGAAAGTCAGGAACATCCAAAACAACAGACCAATTCCGGGTGTCAATAATCCCATATCCTTAAAAGATTTCGTTCAAAAAAAATGCAACAGAGTGCTGTATCAAAAGTTTGACACAGCACCTTGTTTTGTTTTCGCTGTTTGTTTATTTCATCAATATGACCAACAAACAAACCACATTGGCAAACAAAGCGACTGCCTCGACCAAAGCTGCGGCGATAATCATGTTTGAACGAATATCACCCGTTGCTTCAGGTTGTCTTGCAATAGCTTCCATACCGCTTTTACCGATGTTTCCAATTCCAAGTCCTGCACCTATTGCAGCAAGACCTGCTCCAATTCCTGCCAAACCGTATCCAAACGGTGCCAAATTGCTAACTTCCAATAATGTTGATAAAAATGTCATAACTAATACTGTTTAGTGCTTTTATTACTTTTCTATCCTTTGATTTCAACTCTTGCAATCAGACCCCAAAGGTATGACTTTTTCTCGACACATTGTACAAACGAAATTACAAAAAAATAAAATACAAATTTAATATCTTGATTTGCAAACTATTATCCTTACACCGAAAAAGTTTTTTGGCAAAAGGCTTTGCAAGAATGCAATAAAAGCGTACCTTTGCACTCGCAAATCGGGCAGAAAGGTCTCAAACAAGGGGCAGGAAAGCATCGAATGCAGGTCTTCGTAGCTCAGCTGGTAGAGCAATTGACTCTTAATCAATGGGTCCAGGGTTCGAGTCCCTGCGAGGACACAAAGACATACAACCTCAACATAGGCTGAGCGTGCCACTTTAGCTCAGTTGGTAGAGCGCCGCATTCGTAATGCGTAGGTCTGCGGTTCGAGTCCGCAATGTGGCTCTATGAAAATCCAAGACAAAATCAGAGATTTAGCACGACACCACTCAAATGGTGTCATTGCCTTACGCAGACACCTGCATCAATATCCCGAATTATCAAAGCAAGAAGTCAATACAGCCAATTTTATCTGCAACTACTTGGACACTCTCGAAAGAGTAAGCTACACAAGAGACATTGCAGGCAACGGAATTTGCGGATTTGTCGAAGGAAGAAACCCACAAAGCGGCTGCGTTGCCCTCAGAGCCGACATGGATGCTCTTCCTATATGCGAAAAAACGAACCTTCCTTTCAAATCACTCAACGAAGGAGTAATGCACGCTTGCGGACACGATGTTCATATTGCCGTTCTGCTCGGAGCAATCACCATTTTGTCAGAAATATCCGACGACTTTGAAGGCAGAGTGATGTTTATCTTCCAACCATCGGAAGAACACTACCCGGGAGGAGCGATAACAATGCTCAATGCAGGCATATTCGACCAAGTGAAACCCTCAAAAATATTCGCCTTACACACAACTCCCGAAATGGAAACAGGAAAAATAGGCATAAGAGAGGGAAAATATATGGCATCAACCGACGAAATATATATAGAAGTAAGAGGCAGAGGAGGACACGGGGCAACTCCCGAACTGAATATTGACCCTGTTGTTGCAGCTTCTCACATTGTGATAGCCTTGCAAACAATCGTCAGCCGCAATGCAAATCCCACAATGCCGACAACCTTTTCCGTCGGAAAATTTATTGCAGAGGGACGAACAAACATAATACCCTCAACCGTCTCTCTTGAATGTATAATCAGAACGTTTGATGAGGCTTGGCGAAAACAAGCACACCGACTCATACATCGCATAGCCGAAGAAACAGCAAAGGCATACGGAGCAACAGCAGACGTATTTATCGACCACGGTTACCCGTTTGTGAACAACAATCCCTCACTTGTACGCTCTGCAAAGCAATGGGCAAGAGACTATTTGGGAGAAGAGAACGTTCTCGACATCGATATGAGAATGACAGCCGAAGATTTCTCTTACTTTGCACAAAGAGTTCCTGCCTGCTATTTTCGTTTGGGAACAAAGATTGCAGGAAAACCGATAACCAATCTTCACACTGCCGAATTTGATGTCGATGAGCGTTGCATAGAAGTGGGAATGGGAGTGGCAACTCTCTTTGCCGTCAAGGGTTTGAGCGAAAATCAAGAACAAACACTCTGAAAACAACCGACAAAAACAAAATATCGGTCAAAACAAATCGGCGTTTTACTCTCTCAAAACGCCATTTCAGCAGAATAAAACGGCGTTTCGTCATGGGCGAAACGCCGTTTTGTAATTGTCTGTTTTGCAAATGGTTTATTAAATGTTCGACTTGGTTTTATTGAACGACAAACTTTTTGTTCAGCTTACCTTTTTCGGTGGTTATTGTTATGAAATACGTTCCTTGAGCGTAGTTTATAAGAGACAGTTGCAGCGTTTTTGAGTTTACTTTTCTCTCTTCGACCAAGCGATTTAGTACATCAAAAACTGCAACACTCTCAATATCATAATCGCAAGCGACATTCAATATTTCATTTGCAGGATTTGGATAAACCCTCACCGCCTTTTCCAAAAGCTCAACCGACAAAACACCGCTCGAAGTCGTGTCTTGAACACTTTCTTCCAAAACTTTTATAGGACAAATACCAAGAGGAGCATGAACCATTGTATCACAAAATACTGCTCCTCCACTAAATACATAGGGATATGTGCAACGAAAGTCATAAGAACCGACGTCATTATACCAATTATCCACATCGGCTGCACTAACCCAATCGGACAAAGTATCTCTGACATTGTAAGAAATATACAAAGGATACTTGGTTTCGCAACCTGCCGGAGTGCAATAATATTCAACGTTTGTTCCTCCGCGTGTACAAGATGTCTGATCTTTCAAGTATAGGCAGGACATATATGCACCAAAACCATAACCACCGGAATAATAAATAGTATCATGTATAAATACTGATACATGATAATCCTCATACAAAGTGAGGGTATCGTCAAAAAGATACTCTATAAATCGGATATAACCGGAGGTATCCAAATATGGTTGATTGACTCCTCCCGATATGAATGTCTTTGAATACAACTCGTTTGACAGAGTTTCGTCCCAAATACCTATTTTTACGGTGTCAATATAATTATAAATATACCAATCGTAAGGAGTCAGTGTGGCAACTCCCATAATTTTGATACTGTCTTTGACTTCATATCTTTGAGCATAGTTACATATTTCTTCCACTCTGCCATTGTTATTGATCAACAGCTGAACAAGATCAAGTGTTATGACGGAATTAAGTCCTTCATATCTGTAATTGCTGTCTGCAAGTGGCGGAAAAACGTACTGATTGCCGTAATCACATTGATACCATGCCGTATCCAACTGTGCTTTTGCCGTAAATCCTGCAAAAATTATACTTACGACCAATAATGCTTTGAAGAAAAATGCTTTTTTCATGGCTTAAAAAATAAAAATTTCAAGGACAAAGTTACAAATGTTTTCCGATTTTGCAATAGAAATTCGGCGTTTTTTGTTCGATTAAGCGGGAAATTTGTAGGATAAAACGCCAAACAGAGGTTTTCAAATTTAATTTGGAGGGACGCTTTTGCCCCTTATATATTGGATTGCTTTGAAAAATAGGACGTCCTATGGCGTTATAGGAATACCTGTCTTTGTGTGTAGAAATTGAATGGCAAAAACGTGTTGTTTTTCTTCGGATTTTTTCGCCGATTTTGTCCTTGTTTTTTCACTCATTTTTCGCTCTAAAAAATCGACTTTTTGATATGCTCGA
>JAEDJL010000037.1 GCA_016296345.1 Bacteroidales bacterium
AATGACAGCATTAGAAACGATTGAGGTCAATCTGCCACAACCATAAAAAGTGTAATTTCCGATAGAAGTCAATCCGCTACCAATAGTAACAGAAGTCAAGTTGCTGCAATTAGCAAACGCACTATTACCAATGGAAGTAACACTGTTAGGAATAGTAATAGAAGTTAAAGTACTGCAACCAAGAAACGCCTCCTCTCTAATCGAAGTAACACTGTACTCCTCATGAAATGTTCCTTGTCCGAGTATTTCCATATGATATATGGCAACAGAAGGAATTTCTATCGAACTCGGACAATCTCCACCATAATAATAAGACCGAGGATGGTAGACTCTAACTTCATTTTCAGAGGTTACTTCATACATAATGTCTTCGTAGTAGAAACCGGAGCCGATAGGTAATTGTGCTGAAAGCACGTTTGCACATAGGATTGTGTAGATAAATAATACTAATCTTTTCATTTCTTTGTTGTTTTTATTTGTTAATAAATTATTTAATGTTCGAAATAAAAAGACATAAAAAAGTCGTGGGACTTTATTTCTTATTGACTATATGAGGTTCCCCAATTACCCGTTCGCTAAAATAAGAAAAGCCCACGATATTACTCGTGAGCGTTTCGACTTATCTTCTTAGCGAACTTGTTTGAAATTTTGCGGATTTCGTACAACCAAAGTATAAGCAAAAACGCTTTTATATGTCTAATAAAATGTACTAATTCTGATGTTGTTCTCTTTCTGTTTCTTTGTCTCCTTTCTTTTTGTTGGTTTTCAGCTTGCAAAGATATAAAATTTCGCTTTAATCGTGCAAATTGTTCGATAGTTTACGCAAAACTGCCTGCTATTATATAGTGGTATGGGTAAACGCTTTTGCCCCGGCAGGGCGACAGTTGTAAGGTTCGATCAGCTCGGGGCAGAGCGTCAGCGTCGCCCCGAGCTGATTGCTTTTGGACTTTCAGCCCGAGAGTAAAGCGAAACAGAACAGTGCCGCTATGCTACGGAAAAGCTGAGAAGCAAAATCAAGCAAAAGAATAGTGTGTCTTTTGCTTTTATTGTTGTACCTTTGCTATTTGAAATGTTTCCTGTTGGGCAGTGCTTGTGATGATGTTTAGGAAATAGAAGATCATTGCTCCATAAACAGAAAACATGAAGTTACATTGTAGTTTAGATGCGAAGGAACTATTTGGACATTACCAAAATATTGAATGTTGATATAAAAACAGATTGCCATGAGAGAGTGTGTTGCCATAGATAAAGAATACAAGCATTGGATTAGCGAAATCAGAGGACGTTATCGACAAAGTCAGATTAAGGCGGCGGTAAAGGTGAACTCTTAAATGTTAAAGTTCTATTGGTCGCTTGGACATGATATTGTAGAGAGACAAATGGAGAATACGTATGGCAGTGGATTTTTCAAACGTCTCAGTGCTGATTTGCAACGAGAATTACCCGATATAAAGGGATTTTCTCAAACCAATATAAAATACATCAAGTACTTTTATGAGCTGTATTCGCCATTGTTTGAAATTCGTCAACAAGTTGTTGATGAATTTGCATTGCAAAATTATCAGCCGATAACAGATACTTCTACGCAACAGATTGCAGAAGACTTGTTTTCTGTCCCTTGGGGACATCATGTTCAAATCATAAACAGATGCAAAGTATAAGGATAGCGTAGAAGTTCAATACGCTTTGGAATCCTCGACGCAACCGATAGGCGTTTCAGCTTATCAGCTTTCAAAACTAATACCGGAACAATTCAAATCTTCGCTTCCCTCAATAGAGGAATTGGAAAGCGTTTTGGAGAACGATAACTCAATGTCTGATAAGTAAAAACCATTCTCTCAAGATAGACCGAGAAACTCTGCTATCCGTATTCCGATATAGTTTCTAAAACATCAATAATTCGGCAAAATAGTGTTTCATTGAATGCTTCCCATGAGTATTAACACGAGTTGAGCATATCCAAAGAAGCACTGAGAAAGCAAGGCAAATGCCCATACTGTCAGACAAAATGGAAATAAGCATAAAAATAATCGTTAATTTTGCAATGACAAATGGAAGATATGAACGTTACTAAGCAAGCTGCAGACACACTTTTTGAAACACTACCGATTGAAAAGTGGTAAAGCTGAGGTATAGGTGTTTCTCAAAGGGGGAATAAAATAACTGCAGCCCGAAAGTCTTTGACCGACTTTCGGGCTGCAGTTATTTTGGTTGAAAACTTCTCTGCTTATGAGAGAGTTTCCGAGTGGTTTATCTTGCAATGACAACCTTTCTTGCTGCGGATTGGTTGTCGGAGGTGAATATCAGCCAATAGATGCCGGCTTTTAGTTTTGATACATCTATTCTCAAAGTGTTTTCGTTTGAGGATACTTTGTCGTTCAATAGCACTTGTCCTTTGTTATTGACCAACTTGAAGTTTGCTTCGCCCGACAATTCCTTTGAGAAATCAACTTGTACGATGTCGCTTGCAGGGTTTGGATATGCTTGTCCTATTCCTTCCATTTCCGAAACGCTGATTGACGGATTGGAAACGTAAACACTCTCTTCGCTTATGCCATCAACATCGCTGCCAAAGATTGTTGTGTAATATCCTTGCGGTGCTGTCATCGGCTTAGTTATCGTTTTGCCGTTGTTCGATGTTGCACTGATATAATATTGTAATGTGTCTCTGGTGGTTTGCGGCAGGTTGATTGTTCCTGTGAACATATTGCCTTCGTCTGCTGTCAAGTCAAGTTGTTGCCATTCGGTTTGGCTGCTTGTGCGATAGTATATCGATGCTGTTTCTATGCCGCTTCGGTTTTGTGCAATCACTCTGTAAGTCGGAGCATTGCCGCTGTTGGAGGTGTTCCACCAACGAACAGGGTCGTGATAAATTCTTACAGGGTTTTCGGCAGGGATTTGCTTTGTGATACAGTGGATAGCTCCTCCAAATCCATCGAACTCTCTGACGTCTATTTCGCAGAACTCATATCCCGGATAGCGTTGTGCCATTATCTTCAAAGCCTCTTTGTTGCCTGTGATGTCGCCTGCTGCTGTTCCGCTGAGGCTTTCGTCATAGAACACAGGCTGCATGATTGCATCGTTTACAAAGGTATGGTTGGAGAAGGAGCGAGTGTAGTTCTTGTTATAGTCCGATTGGGAGGTGTACCATGAGCCGTTGTTCTTTGCGGGAAGCGGAATGCGTGTGTTGAGGTACTTGCTTCCGAAAATTGTTTCCAAGTTGCAAAGCGAGTCCATGTTGCTTTCAACTCTCTTGGGGTCAGAAAGGTTTGCCATGCTTTCGGGGTGTTTGGTCGATACAAAGGAGTTTTCGTCCCACATATCGCAATACAGGTCTATGTGTCCCGTGCCTCCGTCATATCTGAGGGCAGGAAGAACCACACAACGCGAAAGGTTCAAAAGGTGCATCAAAGAGTCTTGCACTTGTTGGTTGCTCAAAGGGGTCTTGCTCTGCATATTGAAGCCGTAAGGAGTGTTTTCGTCCAAATAATACAATCCGTAAGTGTCTTGGTTCAGCTCATAAACAGCATCGGAAGTAAACAACGAGCCGACGCCGTCCAACAATATATTACCGCCTTCATATTCTATTGTATTGGTAAACACTCTGAAACCTGCTTGTTCTCCAATTCTTTTTGCAATTTGGTCGTCGAGCGGTCTGCCTCCGTAATATTCAAAGTCCATAAAGCCTATGCTGTCCTGCTCTCCGTAATAGAAGGCAACAGGACCGCAGTCTCTATACCAGAAAGAGTTTCCCGGATTGACAAAAAAGCGATAGTTGGTGAGCGGAGTGCCTCTTTGGCTCATGAAGTTCTTGATTGTGGTGGTGTCGTCCGCACTCCAAACGTTTATCCACACTTGTGCGTGTTGCTGAATGGAGTTGGCAAGGTTGGCAAAGAGCTTTGCGTATGGACTTGACATCGAAACATCGGGCGAGGATGTTACAGGCTCGAGAGTATAATCCGAAGCGTAATAAGAAACTCCCAATCCCTCAAAGAGTTGTTCGGCAGGTTCGTTTCCGCTCACGGTGTAGGTGTTGTACAACCACGTCATTAAAATTGCCTGAACCTCGTCGCTCTCAATCGGGAACACCATATCTTCGGGTACTTCCAAAGGTGTTTTTACTCCGTTGTCAGATTGTTTTGTTGCCTTGGCAGCAACCGACGACAAGTCTTTCTTTGCAGGCACTCTTGAGTGAATTGCCTTGCGAATGATGCTCATTTCTTCTGCGGAAATGTTGTCTTTTGTTTTTGCTTTCCTCTCTTGGTTTTGGCTTTGGGCAAAAGCTCCGAAGCCGAGCAAAAGACAAAAGACACAAGTCAAAAATGTTGATTTTCTCATTGTGTTATTTGTTTATTGTTACTTTGTTATTTGTTGCTGTTTTGACAAAATTTCACGATTTGGGTTTAGTCTTACAACGCATAAACCCTCAAAAAGGTATGTTTGGAACGCATTCTGTTATCTGAATTTCTTCTCTTGGAGCATGGGAACGAACTTAAAATCGCCGAATGCTTCTTGTTCAAAGGTGTTTTCGTCTGTTTTGGTAATTCTATACATCGTCTGAGTATCGCTTCCCACCGGAATAACCATCATACCTCCGACTTTCAGCTGTTGCAAAAGCACCTCGGGCAACTTTTCTGCTCCGCAGGTTACAATGATTTTGTCAAACGGAGCATAGTAAGGCAGTCCCAAATATCCGTCTCCGAAAAAACACTTCGGGCGACATTTGAGAAGAGAGAACAGCTCTTGGGCAGAGTTGTGCAAAGGCTTGTATCGCTCTATGGTATAGACCTTTGCTTTCATCTTGCACAGCACACAGGTCTGATAACCCGAGCCTGTGCCGATTTCCAACACCTTGTCATCTTCTTGTATGTTCAACAGCTGAGTTTGAAAAGCCACCGTCGAGGGCTGAGAAATGGTTTGCTCGCACAAAATGCTCAATGCTCTGTCTTGATATGCCAAAACATCGAGAGAAGAGTCCAAGAAAAAGTGTCGCGGAACTTCATTCATCGCTTGCAAAACCCTTTCGTCCGTAATGCCTTTTGTTCTCAGATAATCAATCATCTGTCTTCGTAATCCCTTATGCTTGAAACTGTCAGTTATCATTGCGTATTGATGTGTTTTTCGGCTTGCGAAGGTACAAAAAAACGGCGTATTGCCACATTTTTGCCAAGCAAAATGCCCGTTTAATGCCGTTTTATCTCGGGCAAATTGTAATAAGATTGTACTATTTGACGTTACCCACAAAAAGTATTTTGAAATGAATAAAGCCAAACGATTATTGATATTGTTGTCTGTGGTGTTTGTTTTTGTGCAGTGCAACGATTTTGACGGAGAACAGGAAATCCCTTCATATTTGAGGGTCGATGGTTTTACTTTGGTGGACAATCCCGACATTGCCATGGTGCAGGACGAGGGCTTTTTGACCTCTGACATCAAAGATGTGTGGGTTTATGTGGACAATGAGTTAATCGGAGCATACGAATTGCCGTGTGTTGTTCCCATTTTGAAAAAAGGCAGACACAAAGTCGATATTCGCCCGGGAGTTTTCTACAACGGAATGAGCGGAACAAGAGAAGCCTATCCTTTTTATACCACAGCAATAGACACAATCGACCTTATCGAGGGGCAGGAGGTAAGGTTTGAAAATCCTACCGTGATGTACAACAGCACCACAGCTCAGTTTGCCTCAAGCTATGAAATGTTTGAAGACCCCTATCCCGACTTTCGTCTTGCGACAGCACCAAACGAAGAAGTTGTAAAGATGCAAATGTTGTCAAACAGCGACAGTGTAAAATATGGAAACTCCTGCGGAGTGATTTACTTTGCCGACGGAGGCGAAAACAAATACATAAGCATCGATTCGATTTACTGCACCAACAAGAACGGAACGGTCTTGGAGTTGGATTATCACTCAAATATCCCTTTTGAAGTGGGAGTATATGGCAAAAGTTCTTCGGCAAGTGCATACAAATACATAAGTTCGGTTCGCCTTGCAGCCAATGAGGGCAAGGGTTGGCAGAAAATGTATATCCTATTGAACAAAGTGTGGGGCAACCTCGGCTATCCTAACTATTATCACATATATTTTGAAGCCTTTAACCCCGATAAAAAATCCAATTCTTACATTCACCTTGACAACATAAAGGTTGTACACTACCCAAATCAATACTAAAACCACTCAAAGGCTCTTTCGATGAACAAGAACTTACAGACTGCCAAATATGTCCTCTCGGACTTGTTTGCATCTGCCGCCGCATGGACGTTGTTTTTCATATTCAGAAAAAAAAGCATAGACAACGGCACATTTGAAGACATGAATTCGGTCTTTACAGACGCCAATCTGTATGCCGGATTGATATTTGTGCCTCTTATGTGGCTGATACTATACTATTTGCAGGGAACTTATCAAAACGTTTACCGCAAATCGAGACTTAAAGAACTCGGACAGACAATCACGATAAGCATTTGCGGAGTGATTATCATCTTTTTCACACTCCTGCTTGACGACAAGGTAAGCACATATCGCAATTACTACCTTTCTTTCTGTATGTTGTTTGCCCTTCACTTCTCAATAACATACATTCCGCGGCTTATAATCACCACTCGTGCCGCAAGCAAGATACACAACAACCTCATAGGCTTTCCGACCCTGCTTGTGGGCAGCGGAGACAAAGCTGTGAAAACCTTGGACGACATCAAAAACCAAGCACTCCAAGCAGGAAACCAATTTATCGGCTATTTGAGCCTGCAAAACGAAAACCCCAATCCCTCAATCGACATTCCTTATCTCGGAAGCGTCGAAGAACTCTCTGCGGTAACCGATAAATATAAGGTAGAAGAAATAATCGTTGCATTGGAACAAGACGAAGAAAACGAGATATACAGCATCATAAGCTCGGCAGGGCAGAGCGTCGAAATAAAAATACCTGCCGACAGAAAGGACCTTCTTTTGGGAAACGTGAAGATGAATGCCATTTTTCACACTCCCCTCATCACCGTAACACACGGGCAACTCCTTCCTGCACAAAGGGTGGTCAAGCGAACGTTTGACATTGTTGTTTCTCTGCTTGCCATGATTGTGCTTTCGCCTGTCTATCTTGTTACCGCCATTATCATATATACCACAAGTAAAGGACCGATTTTCTACAAGCAGGAGAGAATTGGCTATCAGGGCAAGCCGTTCTATATGCACAAGTTCCGCTCAATGTATGTCGATGCCGAGAAAAACGGACCGCAACTCTCCACAGGAGACAAAGACAGCCGCATAACACCCTTCGGACACTTTATGCGAAAGGTACGATTGGATGAGATACCGCAGTTTTACAACGTCTTGAAAGGCACAATGAGCCTTGTGGGATACAGACCCGAGAGACAATTTTTCATAGACCAAATAGTACAGAAAGCACCCGAGTACAAATTGCTGCACAGAGTAAAACCCGGCATCACATCTTGGGGACAAGTCAAGTTTGGTTACGCAGACAATGTGGACCAAATGGTGGAACGCTTGAAGTACGACCTGCTTTATATCGAAAACATATCCTTGGCAACCGACATAAAGATACTTCTTTATACCTTTATCATCATTCTGCAAGGCAGAGGCAAGTAATGCTTTGCACTCTTTAAGAGAGCAGTTGCTATTTCTGCCCTTGGCAGGCATGAAGGTTAAATTCTCTCAAATCAAAATCCGAAATACTTCGAGAAAATCGGGGCAATTCGCTCTTTCGAGATGAAAATTCAGTTTCTCGAAAACTCACTATATTGTATGGAAATTGCAACTTTGAGTACCGATATAATATAAAAAGAGAATATCTGCATTGTCTCACGACAGGCAGATATTCAAAAGTATGAAACGATTATTATTTTAGAATAATAACTTGTGTTCTTGTCTTGTGTCATTACATAGGGAAGTTGTCTTCCGTTCTGTTACACTTGTATTACGCAGTTTTGCTCTTCTTATTGTGCCGAGGGCTGATAAAATGTTGTTTTTAACAACTTTTAGAAGAGAACGGCTCTTTGATTTGTCAATATGCCGATAAACAGCAAGGCTTTTGAAGGATTGATGCCTTGGTTTCAAGATTTTTACCTACATTTGCAAAACAATACAGACACCGATGGCACTATGGGAAAGACAATGATTGTTTTGGTACTGATGATGCTGTTTTCTTTTTGTTTGTTTGCCCAAGGCAAGGAGAGCAAACTCAAATTGCAGTCGGCAAATGCCCAAAGTGAAGACACAACTATGGAGATTAAAACCTCGACAATGCTTCGCAATAGTTTTAATCGCATTTTTGACGATGCGATTTACCTTTTGGAGCGTTCAAAACCCTGCGTTGCAAACCCCTTGCGACAAAAGAACTCTGCAAGGTTTGAGTCTTCGTGGGCAGGATTGGAAGTCGGTTATTTGAACTTTGCCGATTTTGACAACAGACTGCACAATGGCTACAAGCTCTCGGGAGGTTGGCGATTTGCATGGAATGTTTTTGATATAGAAGTGCCTTTTTCGTCTCGTTGCGGACTGATTACAGGCTTGGGATATGCCTCAGATGTCTTTTTTGCCAAAGATGCAGACAGCTTTTCCCGACATCTGTTTATCGAAAGCGACACAAGAGAGATAGACACAGCCGCTTTTACCGATGTAGAAAAAGCAAAGTTGGTTGTCAGATACCTCACCATGCCGCTACTTTTTGAGTTCCAAAGCACAAAGAGAAGCTTTCGTTGTCAGTTCGGACTGATTGTGGGACTTAATCTCTACTCCCGATTGAAAACACAGACCGCAACCGACAACCTTGTCAGCAAAACCGAATACAAATCTTCCGACAGCTTTCAGCTCAACCGCATGAAAGCAGATGCAAACCTCCGACTTTCTTACAAACATTGGCAGCTTTGCTTTGCCTATTCGCTCACACCTTTGTTTGACACAAAAATTCATGACATTGTACAACCATATTCAATAAGTATCAATTTAAGTTTTTGACAGCAATGAGAAAAAGTATTACTTTGTTTATTCTGTTTGCAACCATTTCTGTGGCACTGAATGCCCAGAGAGTTGGTTGTGGTTTGAGATGTTTTGCCGAAAGCAGCAAAGAAGCAAAGACCGCCTCGACGAACTTTGCAGAGCGGTTTTCAATCACAACTTTGGACGGAGTGGAGTACATATCCATTTTGGCAGAAGTTCACTATGGTGTAACAGAAAGCGACCTTACGAACATAGGTTGCAAAACCACCTCGCGAAGCGGCAACATTGTCAGCCTCAAAGCAAGGGTCGATTGTATAGACAAGATTATAAGCAGCAGCCTGTTCAAGAGAATAGACACTGCAAAGAAGGTTGGCGGAGTCCATTTGGACAAAGCAAACCAAGATGTCAATGCCGATTGGGTCAGAGAGGGCTATGGCGACTTGCCCGAGGGCTATGACGGCAGCGGAGTGATAGTCGGAGTTGCCGACTGGGGATTTGACTACACCCACCCGGTGTTTTATGACACGGCAATGAACAACTACCGCATTATTGCCGCATGGGACCAATACCGCAGCAGCTTTGCTCCTCCCGAAGGCTTCGATTACGGCTCTTGTATCTATGGTCAGGAGAACCTTTTGGCAGCCGAGTGCGACACCAACAATATCTATGACCTCGGATTGCACGGAACTCACGTTGCAAGCATTGCCGCAGGAGGCGGAGCAGGCACCAAATACATGGGAATAGCACCCGGGGCAGAGCTATTGGTCTCTTCGTGGCTTTTGGATGAGGGTAACGTGCTTGATGCTTACTCTTGGATGAGAGATGAGGCAAAACGCCAAGGTAAACGCTTGGTTATAAACAACAGCTGGGGACTGTACAACTTTGGAGAAATGGACGGAACGTCTCTTTTTGACGAATTTGTCTATAATATGTCCGAACAAGACAGTGTGATTTTCGTTACAAGTGCAGGAAACAACAGAGGAAGCAGCTTTCATATCAAATACGAGTTCACAGAAAGTGAAGTTGTTCGCAGCGAAGTGCAGTTCAATCTTCCCACACCTGCTTCCGACGACTATTGGGGACAGACCCTCAACTTGGTAGGGGAGACTGCCGACATTTTCGGCTCACAAATAGAGCTGCATTTCGGACAAGACGTCGTCTCGACCGACATGATGATGACCACATCGGACACTCCCGTACACTCGGGTTTCTTTCTATATAACGACAATGCCGATTCGCTCATCTATCGTCTCACAATCGTCCCTGCAAGCGACGGACACAAAGCACAAATGGAGTGGGAAATACGATTTTCAAACCCGAACACCACAGCCAAAGTAGTTTTGGCAATGACAGCTCCCTCGGGCATTGTACACGCATGGAATGTTGCCTGCCTGACAACAGGAGGCGGAAATTGGGGAATGCCTTTTGTGTGGAAAGCAGCAGGATATGTTGCAGGCGACAGCGAATACTCAATCGGCGAACCTGCAATCGGCAGAGGCACAATAGCCGTTGCAGCACACAACGGAGTGAAACGCAACTCCACATCCAACGCCAACATTGCCAACTTCTCGAGCGGAGGACCTAATCTTTGCAGCTATTTGAAACCGGAAGTCTCTGCACCCGGAGTGTTGCTCACCGCCGCACTCTCTTCCTTTACCACAGCAGAAGCAACCGTCAAACACACTGTCGAATTTAACGGAAAGACATACGGATTTGCCGCCTTTTCGGGAACATCGATGTCTTCGCCCGTTGTGAGCGGCATTGTGGCACTGATGTTGCAGGCAAACAGCAATCTCACATCTCAACAAGTAAAAGACATACTTACTTCCACCGCCCGCAGTGATATGTTTACCGGAGAAGTTCCAAACTTCGATTGGGGATATGGCAAGGTTGATGCTTACGAGGCAGTCAAAAGAGCTGTTGCCTTGGTCGGATTGCCGAGCGTGAATGCAGTTTCCGACGTCAAACTCTTCCCAAATCCTGCCAAAGACCACATTCGCATCGACAATCTGCCGCAAGATTGCACCCATATCACAATATCAGATATGTGTGGCAGAGAAGTAATGAATTGCAATGCCGCAACCGATATAATAAATGTGGAAAAGCTCACAAAAGGACTTTATTTGCTCAATATGCAATGCAAAGATAAAACATTGACATTCAAGTTTGTAAAAAAATAACGAGAAAAGAAAGCAAAAATAATTGCAGCAAAAAGGGGCTTTTGTCGCAAAAAATGCCTAATTTTGGCAACTCAAAGAAATAGAAAAACAGATTTTAACTTTTAAAAGATTGATAAGATGAACATTCCTGCAAATGTAAAGTACTCAGACGACCACGAATGGTTGAGAGTTGAAGGAGAAGAAGCATACATCGGCATTTCCGACTATGCTCAACACGAATTGGGAGATATTGTCTTCGTTGATGTGGACACAGTTGGCGAAACAATAGAGAAAAACGAAACTTTCGGAACAATAGAGGCTGTAAAGACCGTTTCCGATTTGATGATGCCGGTATCGGGAGAGATATTGGAATTTAACGAAGCCTTGCAAGACAATGCAGCAGCTATCAACAGCGACCCGTATGGCGAAGGTTGGATTGTCAAAATCAAGATGACAAACCCTGCAGAGGTCGAAGAGCTTAAAGATGCAGCAGCTTATTCTGCATTTATCGGATTATAAATTGGGTTAAACTAAGTTCGAGCTGTTCGGATACTCATTCGGACAGCTCTTTTTTTTGTTCACATGAAAAAAGAACGCTTTACATCGCTTGTGTTTTACCTTTGGACGCTTGTGGTCTTGGCATTGCTTGTCGCTCCTGCCGCTTGGTTCTCTTCGGGGCAGAAGCCGCTTATCCCTTTTCTGCATACCGACAAGATTATCCACTTTTTAATGTTCGGCTTCTTTGCTTTCTTTCTCTATTTTTACCTTTTGCAAAGAGGATTTAAGCAAGGAAGAAAACTCTCTCTTGTTTGCCTGCTCTCGGCAGCGGCTTACGGTTTGGCAGGGGAGGTGTTGCAGCTATTGACAAGCTCTTTGCTCGGCAGAAGTTTCTCTTGGTGGGATTTTGTTGCCGATGTGGTGGGAGCAGTTGCGGCAGTCCTTGTTGCTTACTGCCTTTGCCGAAAGTAAAAAATCGCATTTTGTTTTGCCGCCCAATGGCATACAGACAGCTGTTTTGTCAAAAAAGAACTACTTTTGCACCAAAATTCAATTACCCAAACAACAAAAAGCATAGATGAAAGACAACGTCATGGAAGTAGCTTCGTTGGCAGGCAGGATAATGTTGGAAAACGGAGCAGAGATTGCCCGTGTGGAAGAAGTCATGGGGCGTATTGCCACACACTACGGGACAGACAGCTGCAATTTCTTCGTACTTTCAAACGGCATATTCACCACCGACCGCAATCATGCCAAGGTCGAGCATATCCCTTTTCACGGTTCGCAGTTTGACAGGGTGGTCGAAGTCTGCCGCCTCTCGCGACAGGTCGAACAAGGGCAACTCTCCATACAACAATGTGAAGCAAAGCTGCAAGCAATTCGCCGCATGAACGCCCACCCTGCCATGGAGCAAGTCTTGGCATCGGCAATAGGTTCGGCAGGTTTTTGTGCCATTTTCGGAGGAGGGCTTGTCGATTGTGCAGTCTCGTTTGTTTGCGGACTGCTCTTGTGGATTTACATCATTGCACTCGGCAATCGCTATATGTCGAAGATAACTTCAAACATAGCAGGAGGTATGTTGGTCAGTCTGCTCTGCATACTGTGTCATCACATAGGCATAGGACATTTGGGAAACATCATCACAGGAGCAATCATTCCCCTTGTCCCCGGAGTACCATTTACCAACGGCATACGAGACCTTGCAAACGAAGACTACATTGCAGGAGCTACCCGGCTGTTGGACGCACTCATGGTCTTTCTCTGCATAGCCACGGGAGTGAGTTTTGCGTTCATGCTCGACTATGCCGTAATGGGCGAAATGATACACATTGACGGAATGCACACAGACCCTTTCACTTCAAGTTGGGCTTTTCAGATTGTGGCATCACTTGCAGGCACAGCCGCCTTTGCCGTACTTTTCGGAGTATCGAGGCGATATTATATCGATTGCGGACTGTGTGGCATGGCAGGTTGGCTGACTTATATGATTTTGATGAGATTTTGCGGCACTTCGGCGGTGATTGCGACCTTCTTTGCAGCTGTTGCGGTTGCTGTCTTGTCATACGGCTTTGCCATGTTGAGACGCTGTCCGGTCATAATCTTTCTTGTGTGCGGCATCTTCCCCTTAGTTCCCGGAGCAGGAGTGTTTTGGACAACCTACAACGTGGTTTCCGACCAACTCTCCTCCGCCTTGACAACAGGATTTACCGCACTGAAACTCACATTCGCCATAGTATTCGGCATAATCATCTTTATGGAACTGCGAAACCGCCTCAAACACACCGTTCTGAAAAAGAAACAAAGTAACCAAGTTTGAGAATAAGAACCAAGCTCAAAGAGAAAAGTAACCAAGTTCCGATAGTAAGAAAAGAAACGAACAACCCCACGCCCTGCAGGGGCAACCTGCACACAGCCCTACGCAAAGCAAGGCGACGCGTAGGGTAAGCGATACCAAAGAAATTTCGCCCTGCAGGGGCAAAAGCGTAATTTCTCACACAAAAAAACGCTTTTGCCTCTATATGGCGGCTGTTCTATGTGAAAAGGCAGAAAGAACAGAACAATGACACCGCCATACGATCGCCTTCTTTCTATCAATTTAACTCTCTAACACTCAAATAGTTCTGTTTACAGGCGGTGGTGGCAAAATAAAACGGCGTTTTGCAAAAATAAATCGCCGATTTATTTTGCTAAAACGGCGATTTAATCAAACAAAACGGCGAGGCGTTTTTGCCAATCTGTCTATGCGATTTTTCACAGGTGCAAACCCACTCTTATAACGAACATATCTGTTCCTATTTTGCCGTTGGAAAACTCTTGATATTCGTTTGCGATAGAGCCAATCATCTCTTCTGCACCCTCAAATGAGGTGAACGAACCTTTGAGTTCCGTTCTGCCGAGATTGTAGTACGACAAACCTACGCTCACACGGTTGAGAACGCATACTCCTATGCCCAACTGAAAAGCGAAAGTGGCAGCATTGTCAAAGCTGACAGTGCCTGCAAACTGCCGAGTGCCGCCCTCGGGTGTTTTAATCTCAAATACCCTCTGCATATCGCTCACCATGCGGAAGTTTATTCCCATTCCAATCTCTCCGTACAGCTTTATCGGTCCGAGTACCACAGGAGACAGATTGACACCTGCCATAATCGGAATGTTGAAGTACGAAGGAGCTGACGTCTCAAAGTCTCCGTTCAGATTTCCATAGCCCTCCAAGTTGTTTTTTGCTTCACTCTGCATTCCGTTGTAGAGCAAATCGGCAGTCAGCATCACCTTCAACCGCCTCACAATGGGAGCAGGTATGGAGTATTGTGCTTTTGCACCGATTGCAAAGCCCTTTGCTGCCGCTGCCTGCCCCGAACCATAGTTCAAAAAGGCATTGCTGCTTTGTGCAAAGCTGCCCACGGGCATTGTTCCTCCGATATGGAGCGAAAAACCATTTGTTTGAGCGGACAGACAGGCAGACGAGAATACCATTGCCGCCGTCAAAACGATAGAAGTCAGTCTTTTCATAAGGCGTTCTTTTATTTGTGTTTGTGTGTTTTGAAGTAAAACGATGTAACTTTCTGATTATTGTTTTTTTGTGGCAAAGGCTCTTGTGCAGAGGCAGAGTTTTGCTTGTCGAAGCAGCCTTTTTCGGAAAGCGAAAACAAGCCTCTGAAAGAACTAAAACGAAGTTTTAACACTTTTTTCTTTGCTGATTATGGCTTTTTCCGTACCTTTGCTCCTTTAATAACACTTTAAAACAACAAAAAATGAAAAGAGTTTTATTCTTGTTGCTTGCAGCGATAATGTCGCTCTCGCAATTGTTGGCACAAACAGTGCCAATCACAATCGGAACGGGTACTTCGACCAGTTCGGCAGGTCCTATACCGGGACTTTGGGGTAATCACCGTTCGTTACAGCTGTTTACGGCTGCGGAACTTAACCAACCTTCGGGCTGTGTTATCGATTCCATTGCTCTCGAACTCGGCAGTGTAACTGCGGGTGTCGGAGGAAGAGACGTAAGAGTTTACATGAAAGAGGTATCAGAGACAACTCTTGCCTCAACTTACGTCCTTGGCACTTTGACAGACGGAGCAATGTTGGTTTACAGCACCGCAACGGAAGAGATTTGCACCCCAAACACATGGCATACCTTTGCCTTGCAAACGCCTTTTGTCTATTCGGGCAGCGGCAGTTTGATGATTATCTTTGAGGGTGAGGGTTGTGCCTCAAACGGAGGTTGTTATGTTAATATCAAGTACGGTGCAACAACATCTATGGCGTGGACAAAATGTTGGGATACCTCAACTCCCGACATGACTTCGCCTATTGCAAGCAGCAACACCTACAGAGCAAACACACGTTTCTATGTGTCTGAAATGCCTGATGACTTCTGCAACGTGGTAGGAAACTTATCTGCTTCAACTCTTGCAACAGACGGAGCAGACATTGCTTGGACAAGCGATGCTGTCAGCTTTGAGTATGAGTATAAACTCGCTACCGAAAGCTGGGATTCGGAAAACGTTGTAAGCGGAACAACAACTTCGACAACCGCTTCGCTAAGCGGACTTACTCCTGCAACAAACTACAATTTCAGAGTGAAGGCTATATGTTCTGACGGAGTAGAAAGCTACTATATGCAGCTTAATTTCCAAACTCTTTGCGACGTTTACCAAGTTCCTTTTGAAGATGGATTTGAAAACGGATTTGATTTCACCTTTGCCGATGGATTTATCGCAGCTCCTCTTTGCTGGGCAAATGTCAATCCTGCTGCCGATTCATACAAGTGGCAGTCCTCTACAACCTACCATTCGGGTGCAAAATCTGCATACTACTATGGTTCATCATCTTCAAGCACCACTTCCCAAGATTGGTTGATAACTCCGCAAATCAATCTTAGCGGAAACGAAAGAATGAACTTCTATGTCAAGAAAGTCGGTGCTTCAAATCCTACGGGAATAAACATCTATGCTTATGACGCTTCTTCGGAAGATATTGCAACTGCTGCCGATGTGGCATCGTTTGTCTTGATTGACTCTGTGCCTTCTGCTGTTTTGACAACTTCCGATTGGTACGAATATGAGTTAAATCTTTCTGATTTTGGAGGAACTTATCGCTTTGCATTAGTACCTTACGCAGGCACAGGCGGCATATATTTAGATGATTTCTCAATCACCGAATTGCCGGAGTGTCTTCGCCCTGCTATGTCGAGCATAGCTTCTTCTGACGTTACTGCTCACGAGGCAACAATCACTTGGAGCGATGACAACAACTCTCAATGGATTGTATATTACAAACCGATAAGTGCAACCGCTTGGGCAAGCGAAACAGTAAGCTCGACCGAAGTCGATTTGACCGATTTGCTTTCGGGAACTCTATACGAGGCTTACGTTGTTGCAGTTTGTGGAGAGGAAGAATCAGACCCTACTTACACCGCTTCATTCATGACAGCGTGCGATGTAATATCAGAGTTCCCTTGGACAGAAGGTTTTGAAACAGCTTGGAACAGTCAGAACTTGATGGCTAACACAATAGCTGCACCGTTCTGCTGGTACAACATCAATGCAGGAGGTTCAACATACTATTGGAAGACCACTACAAGCTCATACGAAGGAAACAATGCTGCTTATATGTATGGTTATTCCACTTCTTCTTCTACTACTTCTTCATACAAAAACGACGATTGGTTCATTACTCCTGTGTTTGAATTGACAGGAAGTGAAGTTTTGTCGTTCTATACCAAGAAGTCATCGTCATCTTATACACCGGAGTTGAGAGTGTATGCCTTCTCTTTGGAAAACGGGGACATTACTTCGGCTGCCGACACAGCTTCTTTCTTTGCAATAGATTCTTTGGCAGACCTGACAACAGACTATGCAGAAAGAGAAGTATCTCTTGAAAGCCTTGTAGGTCAATATCGTTTGGCATTTGTAAGAAACAAGACTTACGCAAACGGAAGTGTATATATAGATAATGTATCTGTAAAACCCGCACCGGCTTGCCAGCGTCCGTCAAACTTGGTCGTTACAGGCAGAACCGACACCGAGATAAGCCTTTCTTGGACCGAAGTTGAGGGAGCTAATTCTTACAATGTATATTATAGAACAGCCAATAGCGAGACTTGGACTATCGTAAATGCTGCTTCAAACGAATATACCATTACCGAACTTAATCCGACAACACAGTACATCATAGATGTAACAGCAATTTGTTCGGACGGAATAGAAACAGGATTTACCTTTGCTCCTTCGGTAGCATCTGCAACGCTTTGCAGTCCTTATCCTGTTCCTTTCACAGAAGACTTTACAGTCTTCCCTTCAACATCAAGCATCACTGATTGCTGGCAAAAGGCAACGGGATTTCTTTATGGTTTGCCTGCAGTACCTTTGAATTACGGTTCATCTTCTTGGACTTCTCAAACCAAAGAAGGCATATTGCTTGGTTCTCAACATGCCAAGATAAATATTTACAAGACTACTGCAACAGGTACAGACAAGAAAGAATGGTTGATAACTCCTACGATAGATTTGGGCGACGGTTCGACAGAGTACGACTTGAAGTTCTCTTTGGCGTTCACCAAATTCAATAGTACCGATGCTCCTGTTGGTTGTGTGGGACAAAAGTTCATGGCTTTGGTATCTCAAGACGACGGAGCTACATGGGATAGTATTGATGCTTTGACATGGGAACCTGCTTTTGAGGGTCAGACAACCAACGACCTTTCTTCTGTATCGACAAGCGGACAGATAGTAAAGGTAAACTTGACCGAGCTTGGCTACACAGGTAACGTACGCATCGGCTTCTACGCTTACCAAACACAATATGTTGCTTCACAAGACAACGACTTGCACATAGACGACGTACAGATTGTAGAACACGTCGAGTGTCCTGATTTATTGACAATGGACGTCGATGCAGCAACAACAACTTCCGTTGCTTTGAGCTGGGACAATACAGTAGATACAGGGGACGGTTGGACAGTTCTTTATACCGAGGGAACAACAATAACTCCTGAAACAGAAGACGCTCAAACAGTGAATGTGCCTAACGGAACAGAGCTTCCATACGTTTTGGAAGGTCTTACCTCGGGAGTGACTTACTCATTCATAGTTTCGTATGACTGTGGCGGAGCATGGACAACCCCTGCAACCATAACCGTTCCGGCATCGGCTGCAGACCTACCTTATACCTGCGATTTTGAAGACCAAGAGGAGAACGCTTCTTGGACACTTATCAACGGAACAGCTGCAACCAAGTGGTTCATAGGAGCAGAGACAGCAACTCCGGAGAACAACAAACTATACGTTTCTTCTGATAACGGAGCTACTTTGTCATACGAAGTAAGCGGAGTTAAGACTCTGTATGCCATAAGGAACATTACCTTTGGCGATGCACCGCTCTACAGAATTACTTTCGACTACAAGGGAGGTGGAGAAAGCACTTATGACTTTGTGAAAGTAGGTTTGTGGGGTCTGAACCAAACCTTTGAGGCAGGCACTACACTACCGAGCTGGTTGGCTGCAACTGCTGTACAAGCAGGATTTACATACACCGGAGGCGTAGCCAAGTTCAATAAGACAGAGGGCGAAGTTCTTCAAGGTGAAATCTATGTTGATGGAGCTGAAGTGAACAATACCATAAAACAACTCGTCTTTGCATGGCGTCAAGACAGTGGCGGCGGAGATGCAATAGGAGTTCAGATAGACAATATCTCCATTATTCCTATCAACTGTGCTACACCTGCTTCATTTGAACTTGCAGAAGGCGGAAGAGGAACGAACTCTTTGACCTTTGACATCGAAGATGAAAACGGCAGTGAGTGGGAAATCCAATACAAAGAGTACGATGCCGACGAGTGGCAGTCGTTCTTCACAACCAACTTGACAGGAAACGTTGTTGATGACCTTCTTTCGGGAACTATGTACAAGATAAGAGTTCGCGCAATATGCGGAGAAGACACTTCAATGTTCATTCCAACAACAGGCAGCGGCTATGTGCTTTACAGTACAGAGTGTGAGACTATCACGGTTACCGAAGAAGCTCCGTTTGTTGAAAACTTTGAAGGCTCGGCATGGTTCCGTAGCGGCAACATTACCTCGGGCGATGTTTATGCACCGGTATGTTGGTTGAATATAAACGGCAAGCATACTTCTTATAAGTGGAATCGTGGTACAGGTGCTACAAACTCTTACAATGGTTCGGCAGGACACTTGTATATGTACAACTCCACATCAGTTGCAGCCGACACAACATCCGATTGGTTCATCACTCCTATCTTTGATTTGGCAGGAACAGAGACTTTGTCCTTCTTTGCAAAGAAAGGAACTATTGATGAAACCTTGAAGATAATGTACTATAGTGTAGATGAAAACGGCGATATGCTCTCAAGAGACGACACAGTAAACTTCCAACTTCTGCAAACTCTTACAATCAACTCTTCAACTTACGCTCCTTATGACGTTCAGTTGTCAGACTTGGTAGGACAATATCGTTTGGCGTTCTATGCTTCCACTCCGGGCAACTACATGAGAATAGATGACGTTATGGTACATATAGCAGATTGTTCAAGACCTCAGACAGAAGATTTCTCTGTTGAACCTGCCGGAACGACTGCAAATGTAACCATAACCGACGAAACTAACTCGGCTTGGGTAATCTACTACAAGGCAGAGAGCGAAACAGACTACACAGCAGTACCTACAACAACTCAAGAGACCCAATTAACAGACCTTACTGCCACAACAACATACAATATATATATTGTAGGCGACTGTGGAGCTACTCAATCCGCTCCTTCAATGGGAAAGACTTTCAGAACAAGATGCTTTGACGAAGCAGTTTCCGAGTTCCCTTACATTGAAGGATTTGAAAACGGTTTGGATTGCTGGGATGTTACATACACTTCAACAACAAATACAACCCCATATCAATGGACTGTTGTTGCTTCAAGTACAGGTCCTGTTTGCAACCCTCATAGCGGAACGAGCATGGCAAAATACCAAAGTCTTAGTGCGCCTGTTGGTTGTACCTCGACAATGGTTTCTCCTCTAATGGACTTCTCTGCAGATATGCAACTTTCGTTCTGGATGTACAGATCGACATCTTACGCATCAAACAACGACCATGTGGAAGTCTATGTGAATAGTTTGCCAACCACCGAGGGAGCAACTCTATTGACAAGTGTAACTCAGGGAGGCACTAACGCTTGGGAAGAGCAATTTACTTACTTGCCTGAGGACTTGATTGGAACATATTATATCATCTTCAAGGCAGTATCTGACTTTGGTGCAAGTATGTACATCGATGATATTACCCTAAGTGTTGCTTCTTCTTGCGCAAGACCTGAACCTGCTTCTGTTTCAGCATCTGCAATAGCAGCAACCACAGCAACCATTTCTTGGACTGACAACAATGAAGACCACTCCGCATGGAATGTATATTATAGAATTGCAGGTTCGGAAGGTGATTACACTGTTGCCCCTGCAAGCGAGCAATCTGTCGAATTGACAGATCTTGACCCTATGAGTACATACGAAGTATATGTAACTACCGATTGCGGAGGCGAAGAGTCAGATGCAACCTATTCAATCACCTTTACAACAGCTTGTGTAACCATAGTTGATTTCCCTTACTTTGAAGGATTTGAAAATGGTTTGACTTGCTGGAATACTGTAAACATTACCGGTTCTGAGCAATGGACACAAAGCAACGGCAGCAATATGAACTCAAATTCCGGCATTGCACCAATGACAGACGGAGGAGGTCAATACTTTGCAGAAACTCATGGCTCAACTCATGACCATGTGAACAGATTTATCTCACCTGTATTTGATATTTCAATGTTGGATACTCCTGTGTTGTCATTCTATCACTTGCAAAAAGCATGGGTTAGTGATATTGACAACTTGAAGGTATATTACAAAGCAGATTTGAGTGATGATTGGACACAGATTGCCAACTACACAGAGAACATAAGCACTTGGAGACGCGACACAATCATTCTTCCTAACCCATCTGCAACTTATCAGTTGGCATTTGAGGCAAATCTCGATTATGGTTACGGAGTATGTATCGACAATGTCTCAATCTATGAGGTAGCAGGCGAACAGCCTGAACCTTGCGACGCTCCTACAGCTTTGGCAGTAAACAATATCACACAAACAACTGCAGACTTTACTTGGAACGGAACAGCATCAAGCTACGAAGTTCGTTTGAACGGCGGAGCAGCCGAAACAGTTACCACAACAAGCAAGTCATTTACCGATTTGACTGCAAACACAAGCTACACCGCAGAAGTGAGAGCAGTTTGTGAGAACGACAACTCAGAATGGGTAAGTACCACTTTCACAACTCTTGAAGCAGAACCTGTGATAGTGCCTCCTACAGTTGCAACACTTGCAGCAACAGGCGTTACTCACAACTCGGCTGTATTGAACGGTACAATCGCAGCAGGCACAGAGGCAATCACCGCACAAGGATTTATGTACAAGGCAACCGCAGCTGCTGATTGGACAAACGTTTCTGCAAGTGGTGAAACAATGACCGCAACTCTTACAGACCTTACTGCAGAAACCGAATACCAATTCAAGGCATTTGCAACCACTGCAAGCGGAACAGTAGAAGGCACGGTTATGACCTTCACTACAACAGCAATTCCTGTCGTTGTGCCTCCTACAGTTGCAACCCTTGCAGCAACAAGTGTTACTCACGAAGCTGCAACACTTAATGGTACAATCACAGCAGGCAGTGAGACAATCACAGCTCAAGGTTTTATGTACAAAGCAACTGCATCTGCAGATTGGACAAATGTTCCTGCAACAGGCACAACCCTTTCTGCAACAGTGAGCGGATTGACAGCAGAAACCGAATACCAATTCAAGGCATTCGCAACAACAGCAAGCGGAACAGTTG
>JAEDJL010000038.1 GCA_016296345.1 Bacteroidales bacterium
TTTTTATCGTCGAAAAATATGGAAAGAAGTTGTTATTTGAGTTTATAAGTAAAAATACAAACAAAATGCAAGCAGAACACTTTCGCATCTGCAGGGCAAAAATTTTTGTCTGTTGGCTTACCCTGCGTGTCGCTTCGCTTTCTGAGTGGGCTGTGTGCAGGTTGCTCTTTCGGGGTGTGGTGTTGGTCGGTGTTCCTCTTAGATAGGAATTATATAAAGCTCTATGAAGCCTACGGAGTACTCTTTTCTACCAAATCGAAAGGAAGATAAGACCGAAGAGAATAAAGAAGAAAGAGAGCAACTTGCGGCGTTTGGGTGCGAGTTGCTCTCTTTTTTGTGATTTCGACTGACTGTTCTATCTTATTTCATGAAAGGATAGGTGAAGTCTGTAGGCGGATTGAGAGTTTCTTTTATGCAACGAGGGCTTATCCAGCGGTATAGGTTGAGTTCTGAACCTGCTTTGTCGTTTGTTCCGCTTGCTCTTGCTCCTCCGAAAGGTTGATTGCCAACCACTGCTCCCGTCGGTTTGTCATTGATGTAGAAGTTTCCTGCTGCATATCTGAGCTTTTGCATTGCTGTTTCGATGTCATAACGGCTGTGAGCAAAGATTGAGCCTGTCAATCCGTAAGGTGAGGTGGTATCGCACAAAGAAAGGGTTTCTTCATACTTGTCTTGCTCATACACATATATGGTAATCACAGGTCCGAAAAGCTCTGTTGTCATGGTTTCATAGTGTGGGTTGGTCGTGAGAATGATTGTAGGCTCGATAAAGTAGCCTACGCTCTTGTCGCATCCGCCTCCTACTACAACCTCGGCTTCTTTGCTTTGCTTTGCTCGGTCGATATAGCTGCTTATTGTGTCGAATGACTTTTCGTCAATCACCGAGTTCATGTAGTTTCCAAGCCCCATGGAAGATCCCATCTTGATTTGAGGTATCATGGTCTTGATATGTGAAAGGGTTTCTTCCCAAATGTTGTCAGGAATGTAGGCTCTCGATGCGGCAGAACACTTTTGTCCTTGATATTCAAAGGCTCCTCTTACGATTGCGACCGCAAGTTGAAGCGGATTTGCACTCTTGTGGGCAAAGATAAAGTCCTTTCCTCCCGTCTCTCCCACTATTTTCGGATAGGTTTTGTAGTTGTCAATGTTTGAACATATCTGTTTCCAAAATCCATTGAAAGTTCTTGTGCTTCCGGTGAAGTGAACGCCGGCAAAATCGGGCGAAGAAAAGACTACATCCGAAATTGTAGCTCCGTCTCCCGGCACAAAATTGATAACACCGTCGGGAACTCCTGCCTCTTGAAGTACTTTCATCAAATAATAGTTTGACAATATGGCTGTGGAAGCGGGTTTCCAAACTGTTACATTGCCCATCAAAACAGGCGAAATGTTAAGATTGCAAGCTATGGAAGTAAAGTTGAACGGAGAAACTGCATACACAAATCCTTCCAAAGGTCGGTATTCCATGCGGTTTATGGCAGCTTGGTCGCTAAAAGGCTGCTGAGCATATATCTTTGAGGCATAATAGGCATTAAATCTCAAAAAGTCAATGGTTTCACAAGCCGAATCAATCTCTGCTTGGAAAGGATTTTTGCCCTGACCGAGCATTGTGGAAGCGTTTATCAGGTATCTGTACTTGGTCGATAGCAATTCGGCAGCTTTTAACATCACACTGCAACGGTCAATCCAATCGACCTTTTCCCATTTCTTTCTTGCCTCCATGGCAGATTTGATTGCCTCTTCGACAGCTTTCTTGTCTGCCTTGTGGTATCGGGCAATCACATGAGAGTGTTCCGTTGGCATGACAACCTCTGCCATATTTCCCGTGCGGACTTCTTTTCCCCCAATGATAAGAGGTATTTCCACACATTTGTCATACTGTTGTTTAATCTCTTTTTCCAAGAGTTCTCTTTCTTTTGAGCCTTGTGCATAAGACAAAACAGGCTCGTTCTTTGGCTCTGCAAAGAAAAATGTTGCGTTGTTCATGGTTATTGGTGTATTTTGTGAAACATCTTCATTTTGACAACAAAAAATATCTCTTGCAAATGTAAGACATTATTTTTGCAGAGCAAAACAAAAAGTGCTATTTTTGCAAAAAAAATGTCTGTATGCAAAAAATCAGTGATTTTTCGAGTAAGATGGAGACGCCTATTCCGCTGTCAAATCTGAGTATCATCGGAATAATGTCCCACTCTCCTTGTTTTATGATTGCCTCCGAGATAAATCACACTGCAAAAACGGACTTTTATAAGGAAGAAGAGCTTGAAGTGTGGGTTAGTTCGGAGGAAAAATATGACCGATTGGAGAGTTTCTTTTTTGAAAGCTCGACTGACGGTTGCCAATACATACTTTTGGAAGCCAAAAACACTCTTCCCTGTTGCATAAAGCAGTGGGAACAATGTAATTGTGTGCTTTTGATTGTGGGAATGAACAATCGGGAAGTTGCTCTCTCGCTTGTGAAGAAGCTGAACGAAATAAAGAATATATCAATGGCAAAAATAATCACCGACCATCAACAAGGGGACACCATAGATTTGCAGCTCAGCCTGATTGATTTTGACGATGAGCAAAGCTCCGAAGCTCCTTGCGACAAATCAAAAGGCAAAAACAAGGAAGAGACTTCATATAGTGAGGCGGTGAACAGCCTTATTATTGACATCGATGCCTATCTGACCAAAATAAGCACCAAAAAAGAGAGAACAAAACTCTCTGAAGATTATCTAATCTGAGAGCTTGTTCTTGCCAATCTTGCAGCCTTTCACTCCATAGAAGAGAAGGTAAACGTATGACAGCATAGGGATTATGAAAGACAGCCTTATGCCGATGCAATCTGCCGCAATGCCTTGCAAAGGTGGCAAAACTGCTCCTCCGAGTATCATCATTATCAAAATAGATGAGGCTTCTGCCGTTCGGTGTTCAAGTCCTTCGATAGCCAAAGTAAAGACATTTGACCACATTATGGAGTTAAAAAGTCCCACGGCGAGAAGCGACCACAATGCCACCTCGCCCGAAAGGCTCATAGAGGCAGCAATGAGAGCTATATTCACAAAGGCGAAGACTGCAAGCAGACGTGAGGGAATGCCCTTTCCCAAATAAAATCCCAAAAAGTTGAGAAGCATAAAGAAAACAAAGAAGACCACACTGCCAAAGCTCAATCCGTGCAGTGAATAGTTGATTGTAAACACAACCAAAAAGCCTGCCAAGGAGAGCAAAAGCATACTGAGAAGTTTATTTGTGCGACTTAGCTTGCTGAGGCTCACACTTCCGAGAAATCGACCAATCATCGCTCCTCCCCAATAGTAAGAAAGGTATGCCGAAGCAAGGGCTTCACTCATGTTCATGGTCTCTTTGAGGTATGACACGGTGTTGCTGCCCACCGAAACCTCAGCTCCCACATAGAAAAAGATGCCCAATGCTCCCAAAACTACGTATGGATAGGAGAAAATGGAACGTTGGTGTTTTGTTTCGGTGGTTTCTTCTTTCTGAACGCCAATTTTTGCAAACCCTATAAAGACCGCCAAGAGCAGCAGCAACAAAGCGAGGAACAAATAGGGAAAAATCACTCCCGAAGCGGAGCTTGCGTCTTTGTCAATGAAGATTGAGAATATCAAATAGCCTCCTATTGCCGGTCCTAATGTCGTTCCGAGAGAGTTGAACGCCTGCGAAAGATTGAGACGAGAAGAAGCCGTGTCGGGATTGCCGATAAGAGCCACAAAAGGATTGGCTGCTATTTGCAAAAAAGTAAGTCCCAAGCCAAGCAGAAAAAGAGCTGCCAAAAAGACTGCAAATCCCATTTTCCAATATGCCGAAAGTGCAAAAACAAAGCAAGCAACCGAGGCTGTCATCAAGCCTATGACGAGCGTTGTCTTGTAGCCATAGAGCGATATTGTGTCCTTTCCTTTCTTTGAGAGCAGGTAAAATACCAACGAACCCACAAAGTAGGCTATGAAAAAGGCGAACTGAACAATGTTTGCCTCAAAGTGCGAAAGTGAATAGATACCTTTGAGATAGGGAATGAGAATATCATTTAGCGAGGTGATAAATCCCCACATGAAAAATAGCACTGTTACCGACAACATCGGCAAAAAACTCTTAGATTTGTTTGTTTCCATTTTCTGAATTTTTCAAGTAATACAATGTACAATGTTTTTTGTTTTGGAACATCTGAATTGCCTGCGTTTTCAATGAAGATACGTCGATTGCCGCATAAAGGTTTCGCTCGGTGTTTATTCGTTCTGTCATGTCAAGGTGGGCAAAGTAGGCAAGGTTCATAGCCTTGTCCAACACCTTCATGTTGGAAAAAGTGGCTGCGGCTTCGTTTTTGTTTTTCATCTTTTGCAGCTCGGTCTCCGAGAGAGGCTCTTGGCAAAAGGAGTTCAACTCCTGCCATATTGCCTCTTCGCCTTGTTCAATCGGAACTCCGTCGGCATATTTTCCCATGACGATAAACAACCCTGCATCGTCGTCTCCGCTTATGAAAGCACTGATTTCGGTAAACAGCTCTTGCTCTGCCACAAGGTGTTGGTACATTCGGCTGCTTTTTCCGTTGCTAAGCACATCGCTGATAAGGTCTTGAACATAGTAGTCGGGACTTTTACGCTCCGACATAGGGAAGATGATACATATAATGTTTGAGGGAACGTCTCTGTATATTGTTCGAGTTCTGTTTTCGCTCAAAAGCGGCTCTTGCAAGTAGGGAACGAAATCGACCTTTCTCAATTCCATGTTTCCAAAGGCTTGTTGCACCATATCTTTTGCCCTTTCGGGGTCGATGTTTCCAGAGAGTGAGAGTATGGCATTTGAGGGTTGATAAAAATTGTCGTAGAACCATTGCACTTGTTCCAAACTTGCTCGTTCTATGTGTGCAATGTCCATGCCTATGGTCTGCCAACGATATGGGTGAACCTTGTATGCAAGCTCTCGTATCTCTTTCCAAAAGTCGCCGTATGGCTGGTTGATGTAGCGTTGCTTAAACTCTTCAATCACAACCGAGCGTTGCACTTCCAAACTTCGGGAATTGATGTTCAAATTCTGCATTCGGTCGGCTTCAAGTCGCAGTGCATGAGGTAGAAATTCGGCTGCAAGGGTTATATAATAGTTGGTAAAGTCGTTGTTTGTGAAAGCATTGCTCTCCCCTCCCATGATTTGAGAAGCCTTGTCGTAACTTTCAAAATTTTTGCTGCCCGAAAACATCAGGTGTTCAAACAAATGGGCAAAGCCTGTTGCAGAAGGGTTTTCGTTTTTCGCCCCAACATTATATAATAAGTTCACTGCAACAAGAGGTGTCTTGTCATCGGGGTTCACAATCACCCTCAGACCATTTGAAAGTGTAAATTCTTCAAATTCAATCATCGTTTTCCGTTTCTATTTCTTTGGTACAAAGGTCTTTATAGTTGCAATATCTGCAAATGTTATCGTTTCCGAGTGCCTCCCATGTGTTTTGCTCGGTTGAAAGCATAGAAGCGATTAACGCTCTCATATTTTGGTCAAATATTTCGTGCTGCTCGCTATCGTAAGTGTAACTCTTGACTTCATAACGTGAGCTTTTGAGTTTGTGAAGGTAAATAATCTCCAAATCAATCGGTTCTCCGCTCCACTCAAGCCACGCATAAAACATAATTTGGAAGAGGTATTTTGCTCTTTTTTCCTTGTTCGGGTCAAACAGCTCCTCAATTTCTTGGTATTTTTCGGGACTGCCTCCTGTTTTATAGTCGCATAAGATGAATTTGTTGCCTTCTTTGTCGATGCGGTCTATCTTTCCGCCAAAGCGAAGGAGTTGTCCGTCAATCTCTACGGTCTTTACAACTTCTTTTTCGGCTGCAACAAATCGACGTTCGGGCTTTTTGCTCTCATATATCTCCAAGTCTTGCAAAAAAGAGGCTGCAATATCTTTGTGAAACTGCACCATAATAGACTTTTCTTCGTCTTTGAGCGTTTCATAACTCTCTTCTATGCAGGTGTTTATTGGTTTTGATTTGTTGCTTTCCTCAAATATCTGTGCAGCTTGGTGGAAGAGATTGCCCAATGCCCTGTAAGTATAGTCTTCGTCTGCTTCCGATATTTTCAGCTTCAATATTCTGTCGTAGCAAAAGCTCAACGGACAGGCTATATAGCTGTTCAAAAGCGAGGCAGAGAAGTAAGAGAGTTTCTCATCGCCCTCACGCCTGCCCGAAAGCAACTGCTGTATCGTCTGTTCGTCTTTCGGAGGAAGTGTAACTACGGTTTGATTGCTGCTTTCGACTTGCGGAAGTTTCAATAGTTCGATTGGCTTTTGCAATTCGACCCTAAGTTGTTGCAAAAAGCAGCTCATTTCTTCCGAATCTTTGTTTGCCACAACTGTGCTGTAAACATAGTCTGTTGTTTTGGCATTGTGGAGCAGGCGATAGAAGTAATAGGCAAACACGGCAGTCTTTTTCTCGTCTGTTGTGAGGTTGAAACACACTCTGAGGCTGTGCGGTATGAAGGTAACGGTGTTTGAGACCTTCGGAAGGTTGCTGCTGCCGGTCGAAAGCATAAGTATGTGTTCAAAGTCGAGACTTCGGCTCTCCAACAAACCCATTATCTGTATTCCGTCGGTGGCATCGGATTCAAAAGGCATGGTTCGCTTTTTCAACAAACGCAAAAGGATTTTGGAGACGAAGTTTGCGGGCAGTTCGCTGTCGATAAAGTCGAGTGTCTGTTCAAATTGTTCTATTGTCTTGATGCTCGAAAAGCAGGCTTGCTTGTCTTTGGGTTCGCATCCGGGCTTTTGTGCCGTGTCGATAAGGAATTGAGTGAGTTGGCAGAGCTGTTGCCTTATGGGTTTGTCGCTTTCTATGGTTTGAGAAAGGAAGTTCTCTATTTGTTCGTAAAGTTTGCCAAACTTAAAAGGGTAACCCATTGTTATGTTTACCTTTGTCGGGCAGTTGTTTATTGTTTTCGGCAGTGCTTTGAGTACAAAAGGCAAGAGGTTTTCGTCGTTCAGTATGATTGCCATGTCGCTCTGTTGCAAACTTTTTCCATATTCTTTTTCCAAGTTGCTTATCCAAGAGCGAATGTAGTTAGTTTGTTCGGTCGAATAGGTCGATGAGACGATTTTTATCTTGCAATCGTTGTTCTCTATTGCCGAAAAATCATTTTGAGAGAAAGTCTCACTGTGAGCAAAGGTCTTTATGTTTTCTCTCATGAACAATCCTGCCTCGTTGGAAGGACTTTGGGTATAGAAAGTATCGTAATCCCAAAAGAAAAGAGCCTTATTGTTGGTCTTTATGTGAGTAAAGAGTGCTTTCTCGCTTTGATTGAGTACGTTGAAACCCACAAAGGCAAACATATCATCGCCAAAGTTCTTGCTGCCTTGCTGCAACCGCTCGACCAAATCCCGATATATCATGCCCGAATAGGCAATCAAGTGTTCGGAAAGAGTTTTGCGATAGAGCTCATAAACTTCAAACAGACAGTTCCATATCTTTGTGAAATTGCGTTGCAGACTGCTTTGTGCAGAATAAAGTTTCTTGAAGTCGGCAAAGTATTGCGAGAGAATTTCTTTTTGCTTTTGGTCGAGGAAATCAAACTTGTCTTCAATTTCTTTTTCTTCGCTCAGAGTGGTATAGAGTTTTGAGGCATCGGCAAGGTTTTTGTCTATGTCGTCAAAGTCTGACAAAATTGTCTTTCCCCAAAAATAGAATTGTTCAAAGCTCTCTTTTTCTTCGTCTTTGCCAAGAGGATTGTGGGAGTACCACACTTGTTGATAGCAGTTGTAGAGTACATAGACCAAACTCAACTCATCGGCAATTTTGAGCTGCGAATGTTGTTGCACAAAGTCGCTTATGGTGTCGCATTGTGGCAAAAAATATACTCCCTGCTTGATTGTGCGATATTCTTTCTCAAAGTACTTTATCGCTCTGCGGTTGGTGAATATCAATCGGAGCTTCAATATATCCTCTTGCGACATTTTGCTCACATTTTCTGCAAGAGCAACAAGGAATTTCTTGTTTTTCATACTTGGTGTGTTTCGTTAGATATTATTGACTTTAAGTCCGACTTCGACAACTCTTTGTTTTATTGTTCCAAAACGAGCTTTTGTTTCTGTCTGATTTTCATTTGGTTGTTCAATGTGAGTTTCTACTGCCCAGATATATGTTTTCACTCTCTCGAAACCCATTTCTGTGAGCCTGCGACCATATTCCGAAAGTTGCTCTCGGTAGTTTTCGATGTTGTCAAAGGATTTTACAAACTTATAATCGACAACCACGGCTTCTTTGTCCTTTATCATTATTCGGTCGGGACGTTTTATCTGTTCTTTTTCTTGACAAGAAGTGTCGGCAATGGAGGATTCGGTCAGCACTCTGTAAGTGTTGTCAAACCAATGTCGCTCTGCTGCAAACTCAAACATACTTTCCACAACAGGTCTTATCATGTCGGCTTGGGTCTTTGGAAGATATGAGAGAGCTTGTTCAAAGTCGGCTTCTGTTTTTATGTGAGAAAGAACAGAGTGAACAAGGTTTCCCCACTTTACAGCTTCGTTTTCTTTTTCTTGGTTGAGGGTGTCAAAGTAAGTAATTGCAGCCTTGCTCAGTGCATAGTCTATTCTGTCAAAACCAAGTCGGTTTTCGACTGTTGTTTGCAGCTCTTTGGCTTTTTGATTGAAAGGATTGAGAGTGTCGCTGCCGCTTTCGATTTCTTTGTTTGAGCTTTCAGTTTTCGGCAGTTTGGTAATCTCTTTGCCAAAAAAGAAGTTCTCTCTTCCCGTAACTAAGCTTTCATCGACCCTTTCGCAATCTTGGCACTCTTGAAGGTAGTTGTAAATAAAGGTAGAAACTTGATTTGGAGTATCACCTCTTTCTAAATCTGCTTTGGTAGGTTGTTTTGCTATTACGCTGAGGGCATGCTTTGCACGAGTAAAGGCAACGTAGAGCAAATTGACGTTATCTACTCTTTGCATATAATCCTCTTGGTCTGCCACTTCGGCATATCCTCCCGACATCTGCCTTAAATTTTTGATTGTGGCTTCAAAAATCTTTACGCCGGACTGCTTGTCCTTATTCTCATTCCAAAAACCATGTGTGTTATCTACCATATTCCAATGGCAATACGGAATAATCACAACCTTATATTCCAATCCTTTTGATTTGTGTATGGTCTGTATTTCGAGCGTGTTCTTGTCTTTTTGAATAGTAACGCTTTCTTGGCTCATTGTATCTTTCCAATAGTCGAGAAAGAGCCTGAGGTAGTTATTTTGTCGGCTGCAATAGGTCATCAACTTGTCGCAAAATGCCATTACAAAGGTGTCTTGTGCGTTGATATTAAAGTCTTTGATAAGGCAAAAGACAAGGTCGATGAGAGAAATGGAGCTTTTGGCATAGTCTTTCAGGCAGTCTGTGTTGTCAATCTTGGCAAAGTGTTCCAACCAATAGCGAGAGACTGTATCCTTTCGGTCATAGATGTATCGCAAAAGGCAAATAATCTTCTTGACTTCCGAAGAGCTTTCGAGAGCAAAGGCATCGAGCGAACAGGGATTGTATTTGTGTTTCTTGTTTCCTGAATTGTCCAAATCTTTCAGGTATTTTGCCAATTTTCTTGCATCAGATGTTTTTCTGACAAGGATAACTATATCTCCGATTGAGTATCCCAAAGCCAAGTAACGGTCAATCTCTTCAACCGTCTTGTAAAGCATATTGTCTTCTTTGGAAATAGCCTCGAACTTATCGACAAAACTAAATCTCACTTCGCCTTGTTCTATGTTTTTCTTGGCGGTTTGTTCTTCTATGGCAAAGCCTGCAACGGTTTGAAAGCAATGTTGGAAAAATCGATTGTTGAACTCTACTATTTTTCCGTCTGTTCGGTAGTTGTCTTTGAGCGTTCGTTGTTCGGTTTGCAGAGAATATTTGTTGTTATTCGGGCTGTCATACAATTCTTTGAGTATTTGCCAATCGCCATCTCTCCAACGGTAAATCGATTGCTTCACATCGCCAAACACAGAACACTCTCCGCCCGAAGCAAGACTTTCTGCCACCAAGAGATTAAAGTTGTTCCATGCCAAAGAGTCGGTATCCTGAAACTCATCAATCATGATATGTTGAAGTCGTGAGCCGATTTTCTCGTACATGAAGGGAACTGCATCTTTGCTATCGACCATTTGATTGAGCAACTTCTGAGTATGCCTCAAAAGAAAGCTGTTATTTTCTCTCAACAACTCATGTTCTCTTTGGTAAATGAAGACCAAGAGGCACAATTTGCGAGCAGAAGAATATATAGTGTGCAATCGCTTCATTTGAGGGTAGTTTTCCTCATAGTATTCGACACATTGGTCGTGCAGTTCATTGAGTTTGTCTTTTATATGCTTGATTTGTTTTTCAGATTTTTTGATTTGTTTGATTATTTTACCATCTCCTTCGCTGTCTTCCTCAAAACTATATCCTTCTATGAACTTTGAATACACGAATGCTTTATATTTCTTTTCTGCTTCGAGGGCTAAGCGTTTGGCTTGCTCGATATATTGGTTGATATGGTCGATAAACTTTTGTAATTCGTTCTCTTTGTCGTCTGTTTCTTTGAGTATGTCTTGCAAAGTCTCGAAGGACATTTGTCTCATTGCATCGTCAATGATTGTTCTCGAGAGTTTCTCGGAAAATTCCTCCATATCCTTTTCGTAGTTCCACTTTTTGCCTGATTGTTTTCTCTCCTCAATGTAGGCTTTGAGGCATTCGTCAAGGTTTTTATTCGTCTGAGCGTCTTCTTTTAGTTCTTCAACAGCCCGAATGCGGTAGTCTTTGTCGTCAATCACGAGTTCAAAACCGCTGCTCACCCCAATCTCGCGTGCCATGTTGCGAAGAACTCTCTGAAAGAAACTGTCGATAGTTTCAATCCAAAAATGATTGTAATCGTGGAGGATACTTGTCAGGGCAAGAGCTGCATTTGCTTTTTCTTGTTCCGAAAGGCTTGCATTCTTTTCGCCCTTTATTGCATCAATCTCGGCTTGTGCTTTCTCGATTTGGTAAACTATGTTCCACAAAAGCGAGAGAACACGATTTTTCATCTCTGCCGTGGCTTTGTTTGTGAAGGTTACCGCAAGCACATTCTTGTATGACTTGGGATTTTTGAGCAACTTTTTCAAATATTCAACCGTAAGGTTGAAGGTCTTTCCGCTTCCTGCCGAAGCAGAATATACTTTTAGTTTCATATTACTTACCAAATATGGTTTGGAAAATCAATTTAATGTCCGTAATCATGCTTTGGTGGTCAATGTAGTCAAGTTCTATTGCAAGTTTGTCTTGCATTATTACATCAATATAGTACTTTTCGGGGGCGTCTTCTCGAGCGAGTATATCGTTTTCGTTTCTGTATTTTATGGAAGCAGGCGAGGTTATGCCGGGTCTTACAATCAGCACTCTCATCTGTTCTTTGGTGTATAAATCTACATATTTTCTCACTTCGGGACGAGGACCTACAAAGCTCATGTCGCCTTTCAGTACATTGAAAAGCTGTGGCAGTTCGTCAAGTTTGTATTTGCGAATAAAAACTCCTGCTTTTGTTATGCGGCTGTCTCTTCCTCCTACCGTGAGAAGTCCTTTTGTGTCAGAATTCACTCTCATCGAGCGAAATTTCCATAGAGTGAAGTCTTTACCAAAGCGGCCCACACGCCTCTGACGATAAAACACTCCTCCCTTGCTTGACAATCCTACCCACAAAGCGACAATCACAAAGAGCCAAGAGAGAAAAACAAGTCCCAAAAACGAACAAACAATGTCAAACAATCTCTTCATAAGGCAGGAACGTTCTGTATCCGCAAGTTTTTATATCCTGTCGGTTACTTTGTAATAGCTTTCAACAAGAGTATTCACGACATACTCGACTTGAATATTGCCAAGCTGCGGATAAATCGGGAGACTTATTTCACATTGATAGGTTTTGTAACTTACGGGATAGTCTTCCATTTTGTAACCTTGCTCCGAAAAGAAACTCAAAAGCGGCATCGGTATATAGTGAACGTTGGTTGCCACTCCCTTTTCTGCCATTAAGTTTATCAAATCGTTTCTCTGCTGTTCTGTTATGGGGTTTATCCTCAGCAAAAAAAGATGATACGAAAGTTCTGTGCCACAATCAGACTTCGGAGGCAACACTGCCCAATGGTACTCTTGCAACAATTCTCTGTAATGGTTATATACGCGTTTTCTTTCTTCCAAAAGGTAGTCGTACTTTTTTATTTGAGCCAAGGCGATTGCCGCATTCACGTCGGGAAGGTTTATTTTCATTCCATGAGCCACAATGTCATATCTCCAAGCTCCCATTTGTGCTTTGGCAAAGGCGTCTTTGGTCTGACCATTGAGCGTCATCATTTTCAACCACTTGACTGTGGCATCATTATCAAACCTTTCGCCCAAGTCAAAACAAATTGCACCGCCCTCAGCCGAGGTAATATTCTTGACAGCATGAAAAGACAGCACACACACATCAACAACCCTTGCAATATCACTACCTTTGTATTTTGCCCCTATTGAATGTGCCGAATCGGAAAGTATCATTATTCTGCCAAACTGCTCTTGCACTCTGCTTTCTGCAACAAACATCGATTTGATATGCTCACTTTCGACAATGTTACGAATTTTGTCATAATCGCAAGGAATACCTCCCAAATCGACAGGAATAATGGCTTTGGTTTTTGGTGTGATTGCTTGTTCTATCTTGTCAGTATCTATCGTGAAGTTGTCGTTTATATCGACCATTACGGGCGTTGCACCTGCGTCCATAACTGCCATTGCTGTTGCACAATAGGTATATGCAGGCACAATGACCTCATCGCCAGGCTTGACACCCAACCATTTCAAAACCAATGTTGCTCCACTTGTCCAAGAGTTTACACACACTGCACCTTTTACGCCCAATCTTTCGCACAAAGCCTCTTCCAATGCCCTGACTTTCGGTCCCGATGTTATCCAACCGCTTCTCAATGTCTCCTCTACCGACTTTATAACATCGTCATCAATATAAGGCGGAGCAAATGTTATCTTCATCTTCTGTCTTCTATTAGTACGTCAAGTTGCAAAGATACGATATTTTACCCAAATACGACATATTTTCTCCATAGTGAGAACAATTTCTCTCAACCTTTGAGATAGACAACTTTTTTTGTTTGAAAGAATTCGTCCTTAAACCATGTATCTATGTCATAAACATTGTATTGATTTTTGATTTTGGAGAGTTCTTCTTTCAAATCTCCACCTTTGAGGTACAAAATGCCGTTTGGCAGGTCATGATAGTTGATTTTCGAGAACTTACCTTTTGTCCATGGAATGAAGTCTTCGAGATTGGTTACAGCCCTGCTTACTATGAAGTCGAACTTTTCTTGGACTTTTTCGGCTCTTGTCTGCATTGGTTTTACGTTTTGCAAGCCCAAAGCCTCCGAAACAGCCTCTACAACTTTTATTTTCTTTCCTATCGAATCTACAAGCACAAATTCGGTTTGCGGAAACATGATTGCAAGCGGCAAGCCCGGAAAGCCTCCTCCTGTTCCTATGTCCAACACCCTGCACATCGGCTTAAACTCACACACCTTGGCTATTGCAAGGCTGTGGAGTATGTGATGAACAAAAAGGTTTTCGGTATCCTTGCGAGAAATGAGGTTTATCTTCTCATTCCAGCTCAAAAACTCTCTTGCAAACTGCTCATACAAATCGAGTTGTCGCTCGCTCAAAAAAGGGAAGTGGCGTTTGAGTTCTTCTCTCATGGTTGTTTCTCTATGTTTGATTGAGGATACATTTTGTCCCAAAGGGCAGAATTGCCTTTGAGGTACTTTGCAAACCATGCAAATATGGTGTTGTTCCACTTCAAACGCTTGTCATAGTCCATAATTCCGTGGTTTTCGCCGTTCACTCTCACAAACTCCACTTCTTTTCCCAAGATTTTGAGAGCATTATACATTTGAATGCTTTCACCGATTGGCACGTTTGTGTCCGATGTTCCGTGCAGAAGCAAGAGCGGAGTATTGATTTTGTCTGCACTGAAAAGAGGTGATTGTTCGGTATAAAGCTCGGGCGAGTTCCAAGGATAAGAACCTGCACTTGCAGCTGCCGAATAGCTGTAACCCCAATAGCCCTCTCCCCAATAGGAAGTGATATTTGAAATACCTGCATGGGACACTGCGGCTGCAAAAATATCGCTGTGGCTTATCAAATACTGCGTCATAAAACCTCCATAGCTTGCTCCGATGCAGCCAATCTTGCTCTTATCGACAAAGCTGTGCGACTTGCAGAACGCCTTTACGCTCTCTATTATGTCGTTTGCGGTCATTTTTCCCCACGCATTGACGTGTCGGGCTGCAAACTCCTGACCATAGCCTATGGTTCCCGAAGGATTGAGAACATAAACCACATATCCATAGGCTGTATATAAGTAAGGACTGTATCGGCTCTCGAAACTCCTGTCCGAAGGGGTCGTTCCTCCATAGTAATATACTATCATGGGATATGTTTTTGTCGAATCGAAGTCGTCGGGAAGGTAATATCTGCCCTCAATCAAGCCGTTTTTGGTTTTGTTGTTCCACACATACATCTCTCCCAAAGCCACTCTGTCATATTTTTCCTTCTCTGGGAAGAGTATTTCGGAGCTTTTGCCCTCGCAATAGGAGAACAAACGCTTTGGTTTGTTGTAGTTCTGACCGATAAACAGGGCTTTCTTGCAATCGTCTGTGCAAGTAAAATCATTCACCACATCGCAAGGAAGATTTATTTTCTCGCAACGATAGTTCTCTTTCGGCAACATAAAATACACATTGACCGAGTCTTTGTCGGTAGTGAGCATTACAACCCTGTCTCCCTTTATGTCAAAAGAGTTAATCGAAGGATTAAAATCTCTGAGTATTGCTTTTGCAGAACGGGAAGCCTTGTCCCATGCAAGGAGAGTTGAATGATACATATTGGGTATTTGTTTCTTTCCCACCTTTGCCGAAATGCTCTCGAAAGCCTCGCAAGATGCCGACACAATAAGAAGATTGTCATCAAAATATCTTACATCCGACACAAAAGCATCGGAGAACAAAGTATCGACAGCAAGAGTTCTCAAATCGAGTTCAAAAAAGCGTCTGTAACCAAAAGGTCTGCGTGTGAAGTCATCGTAAGATAGCGAAATCAAAGCTCGTGTTCCGTCGCCGGAAACATCATGTAAGGATACATCGTGAGAAGAAAATGTCAGACGTTGCAAAGCCCTGTTACCCAAACGATACAACCACAAGTCTTTTCGCTCACGCCAGTCGTCCCCGATGCGGTCTTCCGGCGAGAGAACGCGGTTCACCTCTCCCCTCTGACTGTTTAACTTGTCTTTTGTGGCAATAAGAAAGGCTTGTTCGTTGTTCAAAAACTTCACATTACCCTCAGGAAAATCCTGTGCCAACACCTCGCAGGTCAAAGTCTCGGGATTGAACACCCACATGGTGTTTCGTCCGTCTTGTTTGCCACAATAGTATAGCAAATCGCTCTTTGGCAACCACGAAATATTGAAATGGTTGTCTGCTTGGTACAAAAGTCTGTCGCTCTCGCTGCTTTTGAGCTGCCAAGTCCACTTTGTCTTGCCCTTGTCGTCGGTCTCGGAATAGATAAGCACATAGTAATTGCCCGAAGGCGAGAGATTTACCGAATAGAGGTGTTTTCCCTGCAACATAGTCTCCAATCCGAAAGGCTCTTTGGCAGACAAAGGCGAGCAAACAAGGTTTTCGCCCTTGCATACAATCTTCAAGCGATTGCAATCTGCCTTTGCCAAAAGAGAAATGCTAACATTATATACTCCCTTGTCAAAATCGGCTTTCAAAACGAGAGTATCTCCCGCAGAAGACTGCTTTTCGGAACTTGTATTGACAAAATCGGCTTTCAAATCGCAAGGAGAAATGATTGTAAACTCAGCCTTGGAACAATCGGAAGCCACAATCTTGAAACCAAGATTGACAACACGCATTTCACTTCCTGCAACATCGAACACAAACCAACCCTCACCGTCGCAAGAGAGCTCTTGGGACACATCGGGACGGCTTCTGTCGGTTTTGAGAGCGTCAAACAGACTGAAAGACTTGCCGTTCACATCAGCCGAATCGAACATTACCGGCATACAGACCGCATAATCCTCATACAAATCGATGGTTTGCACCACCTTTTGAGCCTTTGCACCGCACACAAACGCAAGACACAAAGCCGCAAAGACAAACTTTTTCATATCAATCAACTCATTTAACTTCATAAAATCAATAAGTAATTTGTTCAATCTTGCAAAGGTAACAAATTAGTCGATACCGACCAAAAAGACAAACAAAAAGATAGCAAAATCAAAACGGCGTTTTGCGCGAATGAAACGGCGTTTTGGCAAAATAAATCGCCGTTTCATTTTGCTAAAATGCCGTTTCATAACCACCTGAAATTCAAGATAGAAATCAGTAAATCAAAGAAGAAGGAAATAGTGTCTCCTCTTGCTCAAAACAATCTTTGTTTTGCTTGTCTATTCAGTCGTTTGAGTTGAAGAAGTCATCAAATGGCGGAACATATACAGGTAATAGTAGGCAATGAAAAGCACTCCTGTCATTATGTCTCCTATTGCCACTCCTCTGAGAGAGAAAAACAATATCGGCAAAAGCAATGTGGCACTCTTGCCTATGGCATAGAGGTTTACTCCCGTGCGATGACCATTCCACATAAGCAGACAGGCATAGAACAAAATCACACCCAAAACAAACATAAAGATGTAAAAAATGATGTTTGCACCAAGAAGGTATTTCAAATTCTCTTTCCAGAAGTACATTATCGAGGGAAGTTCCAATGTGTCAAGGAGATTTGTGAACCAATCGCCGAAAAATGTGCCGATTATTCCGAAAAGCGTTATCACAAAGGCATTGACAAAAGAGAAAACAAGCGGAATTTTTATCCCCCAACGGGAATACATATCTTTGTTTTGGCTCATCTGTCCTTTGTTGAGAAGGATTTGTGTTTTCTTTGTTGCTGTCATTTCATCGTTTTTTGATTGTGCAAAGGTAAATATAAAACACAAAACGGAAGGTACTCGAAGCACCTTCCGTCCGATAAAAAATTATGAAAGAATAAGCTCTACTTCTTGCTTGGATTCATCGATTCAGGCTTCAAAGATACTCTTACATATTCGTCATGCTTCAAGTATTTTTGTGCAACTGCTTTCAAATCTTCAACAGTCAAGGCATTTACTGCTTCGGTGTACTCTTCCAATGTTTGAATTTCGTATCCGTACCACTTAGAACCCGGAATTACACTCAACCAATAGCCGTTTCTTTCGAGCTGTGTCGTTCTTCCCGAAATCAACTGCTCTTTTACTTTTGCAAGGTCGGTTTCTGTTGGTCCTTCTTTCATGATTTGGTCAAATACTTCAAAGGTTGCGTTGGTCAATTTATCAACCGTAGATGGGTCACAGGTGTAGTAGCACATTGTTGTTGCCTCTACCTTAGGGTATTTGTCATAATCGAGGCTGAAAGAAGGAGAGTACGTTCCTCCAAGTTCCTCACGAATGACTTCTGTAAGCTTGATTGAGCATACGTTGTTCAAGGCTCTTGTTGCCAAACGTTCTTTGTCGTTCCATGTGAATGGATTTGTGAATGTGATTGTCATCAATCCCTTGTCTGCTTCGCCTTTATAGACGCTCTTATCTACCACTCCTTTTGCAAAGTCGGTTGAACGGTCTTGCCACTTCTCGGCTTTCTTACCGTTTGTCGAAGGTAGTCCGCCTATATACTTCTCTATCAATGGCAACATGGTCTTTTCGTCAATGTTTCCTACGAATGTGAAGGTAAAATCCGAAGCATCAGAAAATCTTTCCTTGAATATTTTCAACATTTTGTTGATATCCATTTGCTTCAACTGAGCTTCGGTTGGTATCATTATGGTACGTTTGTCTTTTGGATACATTGATTTTATCCATTCTTCTTGGAATGCGAACTCCGGCATGTTCTTTACCATGTTGATTTGGGTCTTTAGCTTGTCTATTGTGTTGTCCAAGACTTCCTTGTCGGCTCTTGGTGCGGTGAAGAACATATACATATATTGCAACTGGGTCTCAAAATCTTTTGGTGAGCAGCTTCCCGAAAGGCTTTCTTGCAATTCGCCAATTTCAGGGCTGAGTCCGAAGTTCTTTCCCTTCATGAATTTCATCAACTGGCTGTGGTCGTATGTTCCGATACCGCATTGGTCGATTATGTTTGCTGCAAATTGTGCGTTAATCATGTCTTTGTCTTCGTACATCGAAGTTCCGCCTGCCGATTGTGCCGAAACAAGTATCTCATCGTTCTTAAAATCTGTCTTTTTGATGATTACCTTTGCTCCGTTGCTTAGTGTGTATTCGGTGTAATCGAACTTTTCGTTCTTTGTTGTGGAGGTTATCTTGCCGCCTTTGACTTCTTGAGCAAAGAAAGGTTCGGTTTTGGTGTTATCAACCCATGCTTTGGTATCTGCCTTTTTGCACTTTTCGATTAGCTTCAAGATGTCTGCTTCTTTTGGAACTTTGACACCCTTCTTTTCAGGCATTGCTATGGTGCAGATAAAGTTCTCATCTGTTATCCATTTGTTGATTAGAGCGTTCACTTCGTCCAATGTGATGTCGTCCATCAAGGCTTTTGCCCATTTGTTTTCCATTATCGCTCCCGGCATAGGGGTGTTTTCCAAGAAGTAATCGACCAATTCTGCTGCTATGTTGCCGCTTTCGGTCTTGCTTTCTTCTTTTGCTGCCTTTGCATATTGTTCAAGGAGAGCTTCTTTTGCACGGTCAAGTTCGCTTTGCAAGAAACCGTGTTGTTGCAAACGACGATTTTCCAACATTACAGTCTCGATTGCATTCATCACTTTGCCCTCTTTGGCAGTTATATATATTTGATATGCTGCAACAGGACGAGCCAAAAATCCGCCATAACCTGCGTATGCGTTCATGTAAGGGCAAGCTTTCTTTTCTGCAAGCTCGCTCAAACGTTCGCTGAACATGATTTCAAACAAGTTGTAAAGCAAGTGTTGTTCACGGAAGTCGCCGATTGTCTTGACTTCTTTTGCAGGGTGTTTGTAGAACATTTGAACCGATGTAGAGGTTGCTTCTTTGTCTGTTGCAACACACACAAGCGGCTCGACATTGTTGTCGATTGTGTAAACAGGTCTTTGAGTAGGAGTACAAGGTGCAGGAACCATTGTGAAGAAATCTATCACTTTTTGTTCCATTTCGTCAGCATCGAAATCTCCGACAACGATTACAGCCATGTTATCTGGTTGATACCACTTCTTATAGAAGCCTCTGATGTCGTCATATACGAAGTTTTGAAGTCTGTCAAGCGTTCCTATAGGAAGTCTTTCGGCATATTTGCTGCCTTTAAGCATCGTTCCCCATGTTTTTGCTCTCAAACGCTCGCTGCCTCCTTGACCCATTCTCCATTCTTCGATGATTACTCCTCTTTCTTTGTCGATTTCTTCGCCTGTCATCAAAGCTCCGAATGCCCAGCCGTCAAGGATTTTCAATCCCATGTCAAACAATTCCTTGTTATCAGTCGGCAAAGTCAAAGTGTAAACCGTTTGATCGAAACCGGTGTATGCGTTGATTTCTCTACCAAACACAATACCTTGCTTTTCCAATTCGCTAATCATCGAATTGCCCGGGTATTGTCTCGAACCATTAAAGTTCATGTGTTCGGTAAAGTGTGCCAATCCTACTTCGTTTGGCTCTTCCAACACACTTCCTGCATTGATTGCAATTTGAAATTCTGCTCTGTTTGCAGGCTTGTTGTTCGATCTGATAAAATAGGTAAGTCCGTTGGCTAGTTTTCCTGTCCTTACCTTTCCGTTCAATTTGATTTGCTCGTTAAGATCGACCTTTGCAGCCTTCTTGTTTTGAGCAAATCCCGTTGTTACCAATGTGATACACAACGCCAATGCTAAAAAAACTCTGTTTCTCATAGCTTTTGAATTTGTTTGTTGTTAATTTTGTTATTTGTTATTTGTATTTTCTTCATTTTCATACTCCAAAATATCTCCCGGTTGGCAGTTTAAGGCTTTGCATATCGCCTCCAAGGTCGAAAAACGTATCGCTTTCGCTTTTCCTGTCTTCAAAATGGACATATTGGCAGGCGTTACATTGACCTTTGAAGAGAGTTCTCCCAAAGAAATTTTGCGTTTTGCCATCACTTCGTCCAAGTTTACCACAATTCCCATACAACAACTCCTT
>JAEDJL010000004.1 GCA_016296345.1 Bacteroidales bacterium
CTTGTTCCTGTGTCAAACAACTTTTCTGCAACTACAATATTTGTATAACCTGTGTTATATCCTGCAGTTGCTCCGTTATCTTGCGAAATGAATAACTGTCCGTTTGCAACATACCATTGGTTTGTGCAAGAACCGTTCTTCATCAACCAACCATTGCTTCCCTCTTGGTCAAAGCTGCATTGGTAAGGTACAGATTCTGTACTTTGAGCAGTAGAAAAACTTACAGCATTGGAATAGATAGACTCATCTGTTCCGCACATACTTTTTACCGCAACTATATATCCGGTTGCATCGGTAAGGTTTGTCAATGTGTAAGGTGAAGCAGTTACGGTAACGCTTGTCAAATCTGTATCATAAACACTTCTGTAAGAAACAACATAGCTGTCTGATGTTCCTTCCCAAGAAATCTCTGCAGAGTTTGTAGTGATGTTTGTTACAGCTACGTTCTGTGGAGCAGGACAAGCCGAAGCAGTGATTGAAATGTTGTCTATCGCTGCAGGAGCTGTTGCTTCACCACTTTCTACATAACCAAATGCAAGGAATGCCAATCTCTTTTCGCCCGATACTTGAGGCAATTCGATTTGAGCGTTTGTCCAAGCATTTTCGCCATACAACAAGGCTACCATATTATCTTGGTTAGGGAAGTTGTCGGTTGGCAGAGGGTCGCTTTGGTTTTGAAGAACTACTACAAGTCCTCCGTTCAAATCTTGACCATCTATAGCTCCTGTACACTTCCAATCAAATGTGAGGTTATATACATCATCTCCCGTACCGAAGTCAAAGTCTTGCCACATATATCTTATAGTGAACGGATAACCTATGCTTGCAGCATAACTTGTTCCGTTATTGTTTGAGATGTATGCAGAAGCACCTTCTTCTTCATCACCTGCAAAGGTTGCAGTACCTATTGCCCAAACGTTTGCTCCCGTTCCTTCAAAATGCCATACAGAGTTGTCTTCTTCTGTTTCAAAGTCGGTAGCGTAAGGAAGGCTTGCAGGAGTTTCCCATGTGGTAAAGGTAATAGGAGCTGACCATGTAGAGTAAGAACCTGCACAATCACCTCTTAGAGCCAAAGTGTATGTTGTTTGAGGATTAAGACCTACGATTTGCAAAGGAAGGTCTTCTGCGGTAAATGCAACAGGTGTACCTGTTGTAATGTCTGCATTTGCTCCCTCAACCAATACATACTCCCATGAAGTAGCTTCTCCAAGCTCATTGAAAGTTATAGTAGCAGTTGTTGAGGTTACGTTTGCAGCAGCAACGGTGTATGGGTGCAAGCAATCGCTCCATTCTGTGATTGAAATATCGTCCAAGTAGAAATAATTATCTCCGTTGCTTACAGTACTCTCACCATAGAAAGCAATCTTGATTGTTCCGGTGAATGGGTCATCATTTTGATCGACCAATTTGATAACCTTGGTTGTCCAAGCATCAAAGAAGTCTGAGTAGTTATTTTCTGTGTCAGCGTCTCCGTCAGTATAGATATGAGCATTAGCCAAATCCCAACTCAAACCATTGTCGGTAGAAACCAAAACAACAAATCTGTCATCGGGAGCAGCTTCTGCATTTCCTCCGGAGTATGAAGTAACTTTTGCTTTGAATGACAAACCGTATGTGGTAGAACCGTCTCCGAGGTCAATCGAAGGAGTAATGAACCAACCATGGAAGTATGTAGAGTAGATGTTTGCACGGAAGTTTTGTTCCGAGCTGTTGAAGTAGAAACCTCCTCCGTCATACAAAGAAGAAGTCAGAACTGTTCCGCTTGCAGGCAAAAGTCCGCTCTTGCTACTCCAACATGCAGGTTCTCCATACAATACATCGGTATTGAAATTTTCTGTCCAAGGAAGAGTGATAGTGCTACAAGGAATTATAATGCTTGTTTGTGCAAATGATGTTTGTACTCCGTCAGGGCAAACAGATGCAACAGCTATTGTGTACTCTGTAGCATAAGTAATGTTGGTTATGCTGTAAGGGAAATCGCTTGCCGACAAGTCAGATACGATTGTATAATCTGCATCTTGAGAGGTTCTGTATCTCAAAACATATGTTACTCCGTCAAAGTCGGCATTGTTGTCTGTCATACTAACTTCGATTGTCGCCTCTTCGTCTTCAGGTTCAACTAATGTTGCTGCAACAGAAGTAACAGAGCCACAAGACAAAGTCTCTATGCGGATATTGTCAATTACAGCTCCCGGTTGGTTTCCGTATAAGAAGTCGTTTTGCCACTCAAATGCCAACTGATAAATTCCGTTTGCATAATCGCCCGACAAACTTGTTGCAAAGTGATCCCAAGAAGATACATCATACATACTCGACAATATGCGGTAAGAGCTTGAAAGTCCTGTTCCGTAAGGCAACAAATAAACATTCAGATAGTCGCAGCCTGATTCTCCACCAACCTTGTAGTCAAATGAGAGATTGAAACTATTTCCCTCACCAAAGGCTATGGCAGGACCTATTGCAAGTGCAGCTGAAGTATTTGAGTTGTTGTAGCTTGCACTTGCACCATTGTCGCTACTGATATACAATGCTCTTCCGTTTTCGGTCAAGTCGCCTGCCTCATCTGTTGTGTTGTTGGTTGCAGTTCCCACTGCCCAAGCGTTTGTACCTGTTCCGCTCAAGGTGTATCCGTGTTCTGCTTCTGCATCATCAAAGTTTTGTACATAAGGAAGCTCTAACACAGCTGTAGGAAGAACTGCCGTAACAGCATCTGAGTATGTGCCGCCGTCGCAAGCCTGCTTTGCTGCAATATAATATGTAGCTCCCGGAGTCAAACCCGAAATAGTTGCAGGCAAGTCTTCGCCTTGTGCAACTGTTATGGTAGTAGAGCTTTCAGGGTCGAAAGTTGTGCCTTCGGTTGCTTCTGCGTATGCTATTATAACGCCTGCTTCACCAATGCCCGATGTGCTATAAGTAACGGCGATTGTGCTTTCGGAAGATGCAACTGCCGCCAAATCATATACAGGAGGGCAATCAGGCAAAAGGTCAATGGCTACATCGTCCATGATAAAGGATTGAGTAGGACGTCTTACTGCAAATGCAATACGATATGTTCCCGCATATTCAGACAAAGCGGTAACAGCCTCTTCGTATGTTTCGGAAAGTTCAGTGTGATTGATGCTTCTTACAAGGGTGAAACGAGATGTGTCAGCCATTGTGGTAACGTCTGTTTCGCTCACATCGCACACCAATACATCTATAACAGGTTTAGGATATGCATCGTATTCGGAAGACAATCTTATGTTGTAAGTTATTTGTTCGTTTCCGGTAAGGTTGAACACAGGGCTTATCATCCAGTCGCTGGTAGGGGTTGTTGTTGAAGTACTCCATACACCCGAGTAATTCAAAGCTCCCGTTCCCGAAAGAGCAGAATAGTTGTTTTGACCTGAGAAATATTGATTTTCGGAACCTCCGTTTACATTAAACCAACACAAAGGTCGTTTTCCGTTTGAGGTTACTCCGTCTGCTGCGATAAATGCGTCTTCAAAACCTTGAGAGTAAGGTATTGCAAAGTCAGAGCATGGAGAATAAAGTGCCACGGGGTCAGAAATAACAGAGTTGTCGCCAACTGAGCAAACAGGAGTAGCTCTGAAAATATACTGAGTTGCGTGCAACAAATCTGAAATGTTGAAAGGACTATCGCCCGTTAGCTCTGTCCATTGAGCATCTGAGGCTGCTCTATATTCCAATATGTATGATGCACCTTCGTTTTCGCTAACTACGGTTACGTCTGCACTTACGCTTTCTCCCTCATCAGTCCAATCAACACTGATAGAGCTGACAGGTTCGCAAGCAAGCTCAAACAAAGAAACGTTATCCACACAACCGGCTTCCGAACCGCCAGAACTATCATTATACCATAGGAAGACAAGTTTGTAGATGCCTGCCTGAGTATTGGAAATTACAAATCCGTTTCTTGTCCAGTCAGAATATCTTCCAAGACGGTCGCTCAATGCGTAAGCCTCCAAAGGGTAATCGCTAGTAGGAAGTTCGTAGTTTGCAGGAACTAAATACACTCTTGTGTAGTCGTAAATAGTGTATTCGGTATTGTCGTTACCGCCTTTCCAATCAAATTGCAAACCATAGCGGGTGTCTTCTTGCAAATTGACGTAAGCGTATGCATAGGCGAATGTTCGTACACCGTTATTGTAAGAAGCAGTTGTTCCGTTGTCGCTACTCACATAGAGACTTCCCCCCGCAAGAGGGTTGCCTTCTTCGTCTGTTCCACAGTTTTCGGCAGTGCCTATGTACCATCTGTTTGTTCCGCTTAGAGTTGTAACCCATGCTGTCATGTTTTCAGCATCGTCAAAGGTCTCTGTTACAGGTATAGGCAGACAGTCATCTTCGGTAGGAAGTGTAAAGAATGAGGTTGTTACATAGTCGCTGTTGCTGCCTGAGCAAACACCATATACTCTTACGTCATAATTTGACAAAGAGTTAAGACCTGTGATTGTGTAGAAAGTATCGGTGATAGAAGTGCTTGCCGTCGTCCAATCTTCTTCGTTTGACAATTTGTAGTCCAAGCCGAAAGTTGTAGTTGAAGCGTCAGCTGCTCTCCACGAAATGGTAGCTTCGTTTGCAAGGATGTCTTGTGAAGCAAGTCCTGCTGCAGGGAAGCAATATTCTTCTCCCTCGCCAATGATTAGAAATCTTGTGTTCGGGATTTGGTTGTAAGTTATTCCCGAATAGGTACAGTTGTAGCCAGAAACAACGTCATAGTCATCTCGGTGCATCAACATTCTGCTGCCGGTTGTCGATGTTTGAGTGAAAACACGGTTGCTAAACCATGCACCTCTTGGAGAGTTGTAAGCAACAACGAGATTTCCCGTTCCGCTATACTCAAAAGGAGTGGTAAGGAAGATTGTTACCCAACCCTGACTGTAAGTTACGCTTCCTCCGGAATAAACCTGAGTCATCGTTAAGGTCTCCCAGTCTGTCGAACCCGAGAATGCAGTTCTCGAAACCTCTGCCATATAAATGGTAGGGTTCGGATCGATTAACTGTTCTGCAGCAGCATACTGATAAGAGATAGAAATAATAGTACCTGCCTGCAATTCGCTCGACAGATACACTACCTCACTGAAGCTGTTGTTGTAATAGGAATAGATGGGACCATAACCCGTCAGAGCCGAGTTTGTGTCCCCTACCGTCACAGTGGTTTGTGCCGGTAACTGAATTGCGAAGGCTATCGCCATCACAATCAAAGATAGAAATTTCTTCATGTCTTTTTGTGTTTTTGTTATAAAATCATTTTGACGGGTCAAAGTTATGGAACTTTTTCAATACTGCCAAATTTTTCTGCAAGAAAGTTCCGCTGACGATAAAACTACTTTTCATCGCATTGTTTTGGCACGGTTTTTGTATAGAGACTTAGTTTGCTGATTGTCAATCGAAAGAACAAATCACGCAAAAGTATAAAATCTGTTCAGTGAATTTAATTCTATAAAAAATAAAACGGCATTTGAAAGAGAGTAAAAAAGCCGTTTGAGCGGTAGTAAAACGCCGTTTTTATTTGGATAAAACGCCGTTTCAGTCAAACAAAAGGGCGTTTTGCTCCGTGCTATGGAACAGGGTCATAGCCGCTGCCTCCCCACGGATTGCAATGAAGAATGCGTTTGAGTGCAAGAAAACCGCCCTTGAAAGGTCCGTACTTCTGTATTGCCTCTAAGGCATATTGCGAACAAGTCGGCGTAAACCGACAGGCAGGAGGCGTATGAGGAGAAATGGCTGTCTGATAGAACCTTATGAGGAAAATGAACAGCCACGAGAAAAATTTCTTAATGATTTTCATTTTCTGCCTTGGCGGTAAGGGTTGATAGGATTTCGGTCATTTTCGTTTGGGTCTGCCGATAGGTCGGAAGATGTTTTGAAACCAAGCTGACACTGAAAAGAAGTCTGAGCTTCTTGTCTTCAAGCAGGCTTTGGAGTTGTTGTTTATTGGTTCGGAGTGTTTCTCTGATAAGTCTCTTGGCTCTGTTGCGACAGACTGCAAAACGCTGATATTTCTTTGGGGAGGTGATAAGTACCGACACTGCTTCGCCCTTACAATCCCAAGCCTCGAACAGATACCTCACACTGAACGGATATGCCATAAATCTCCCTCCCTTGGAAAAGAGACGCTCAATATCGTTGCGTGAGGTAAGCCGCTCGCTCTTTGGAAAACTATTCTGCTTTTTTTGTTGTCTTTTTTGCTGCACCTGTCTTGGCTTTTGCAGTGGTTTTCTTGGTGGTCGATTTGGTTGCGGTGGTTGCTTTGCGTGGTCGTTTTTTGCTCTGTGCCTCTATTTCTTTTATCCAATCTTGTCGCTGCTGCTCGTCCAAAGAGAGAAACTTGTCTATCGCCATGACCATTGACGGATAGTCCTTTGTGGGTGCAGGTATGTAGGATTTGAGCTTTGCAGATTTGAGAGCCGCCTGAGTGGTTGCTCCAAAGGCTGCAATAAGTATGTTTTCGTGTGTGGCTTCGGGGAAGTTGTGTACAAACGCCTTTACCCCGATTGGAGAAAACATTGCAACCATGTCGAAGTCTGCTATGTTCAAAGCCGAAAGGTCTTTGATGACCGAACGATACATGACCGCTTTGGTGAAGTTCAGCTTTGAGGCTTCCAACATCTTGAAGTAGTCAGATGAAGCATCTTCGGCACAAGGGAAGAGAAACTTCTCGTCTTTGTGCTTTACCATCACCTCGACCAAGTCGGAGAATGCAACCTTGCCATAGAAGATTTTACGCTTGCGGTATTGTATGTGGTTTTGCAAGTAGTTTGCTATGGTCTCTCCTATGCAGAAGTACTTCATTGTTTCGGGAATGGTTATTCGAAGCTCTTTTGCCAGACGGAAATAGTTATCTACTGCCAACTTGCTTGTCATTATGACCGCACTATAATCCAACAGTGCTATTCTCGAGTCTCTGAACTCTCTTGTGCTTACGCCGACAACATCGAAAAATTTGAAGAATGTCAGTTGCACCTTGTATTTGTCAATCAGCACTCTGTACTGAGACTTTGCCAAATCTTCGGGGGCAGGTTGTGAAATCAGAATGTTTTTTACCGTTGTTGGTATTGCCATAAATAATTGATTTACTTAGATATTAACAACTTTACTACAACAAAGAATGGTAGCAATTCGACGATGCAAAGGTAGCAAAATAAATAGATTCGGGAAAATTTTGAAAAGTAAAATACCAAACAGAGACCTCTGACAAGTCTCACAAGTGCAAGCAACACAAGCAATCCGCAGGCTGTTGCAAGAAAATATAATTGCATATACGGAGGAGTGAAAAGAGCAAAGGTTACTATGGGAAAGAGCAACAAAAAGTCGAGGAAGAAGAAGACCGACTGGTTGAGAAGGTACAGCCGTGTAACCTCCCCTGTGCGGAAAAGCGAACCGAAAAATCTAATCAAGCCCATTCGGAAAACAAGAAAGACAAAAAGGACAAGCAACAAAATGCCGAAAAATTGTACATCTGTGAGAGCAAAAGGAAGATAGGTTGCAAGATTGAAGTAATCTATCAAGTTCCAAGCAAGAAGTGCCGTTACAAAAACAAAGGGAAATATGGTCAGAAAGATTGTTCCATTGACCGATTTGGAGAAAAACTCGAACTCTTTGAGCGAAAAGCAAGTCCGCAACATCTCGAAGCTGCGGTAACGAAAGGAATGAAACAACACTACAATGCAACTGAACAACAAAAGCACTACAACAAAGAGCCAATCGGTGCTTCTCTGCTCTGCAACAATGGGTTTGGGCTGCATATTGCGATTGAAAACGTATGTCTTTTCGGTAAAGAGCGAGGGCGAATAGTGCAGAACAGGGAATGAATCGTTGAGTACCTTATTGACATACTGAGAAAAACCCATGTTGTCGGAGGTATCAGAATATGCCGTTGTATCTTTCATCAAATACAACGGCACAAACAAAGAGTCGCTCTGTGGAATTGTATCGTTTTGGAGCATCAGTTACTATCGTGCAATGATTAGTTTTTGTGTCTGAATGCTATTTGACGAGCGTACACAGAGAAGATAAACTCCCGACGGCAAAAAGTCGGTGTTTATTGTCATGCTTTGTCCCTCGGCTTTGACCTCCGATAGTTTTTCTCCCGTAAGCGAGAAGACAAATACCGTGCTGCCTGCTTCCAATCCTCCTATTTCCACGGTGGTGTTTGCAGGGTTGGGATAGATGCTGAGAGTGCTTTGGCTTGCTGCTTCCAAGCCTGACATTGTTGTCTGCATAGGGATTGCAAGGTCATCTATCCATGCAGCGTCCGAACCGTAGGCAGAAGAGTAGTCTTTGGAGTATTCAAACTTCAAAACATGGCTTCCTGCAGGGATTACAAACTGCTTAAACTGCCATGAAGTGTTGGTTGTTCCCGAAAGAGACACCTTTTCTTCTTCGTCTATGTAGAACTTGAAGAAGTCATAGTTGCTTTCAGAAGATACTTTGACGTAGAAAGAGACCGTGTCCGGCGAAGAGGTCGAAAGCGAAATGGTAAACGCCGAAGCCTGATTGTCGCTTATCGATGCCGAACGCAAAGAGTAAGTACCTTGATGTGAAGTGGAATTGTCGATAATCCAAGGGTGTGAAGCATTGTTTTCAAATACTTGTGGCACAAGTGCGTCTTCAAAGTCGAAAGCATTGTCAAAGCCTGCAATGGTTATGAGTTTGGTTTGAGAATATGCTCCCAAGGTGTGAGTTACTGCAAATGTTATACTGTCGCCTTGGCTCAATGTGCAGTCGAAATACTCGCTCAAAGATTGGTCGGGAGCAATGGCTGCAATTTGTCGCTGTGTGTCTTGTCCGAAAGAGAGGTTTGCCGACCTGCTTTCAATGCTCAATGTTCCTTGTTCGGAAGGGATTGCTCCAAGGTTGGCAAGGGTTACCTTGATTTGGTCTCCCGATTGCGAGCTGACAAGCTCTGCCAAAGTAATATCTGTCTGTGGTGCTTCGACAAGGGTGCTTACGGTCTTTGTGGTGCTGTATTCGTCGGAGCTGATTGCAAACACGGTATTGATGCGGCTATTGTTTTCCAAAGCGGCATGGGTTCTGATTTCAAAGGCTCTTGCAGCCGTATGGACTTGTTCGCAAGCTATCTCGCCCAAATTGACATGATATTCGCTCAACACATCGAATGCCTCGTTCCACTCTATGTTTACTCTTGTATTGTGGAGGGTTGCGTTGCCCACATTGTTCACATCGAAATGGACATAGTAGGTTTGGTCGGGCTGCAACTTCTCTACAAATTGTTCGGTGAGGGTGTTTTCAAATTTTACGTTGCCAAAGGACAAGTAAGGTTGGTTTGCAGATATGACGGGTATCGTTTCGATGAGCGGTTTGTAGAATTGGTTGGTCAAAACTATGGTTACCTCGCTCATATCTTCCGTTATCGAGAAAGTCAAGTGTACACTTCCGGAAGCATCTGCCTGAGAGGCTGCAAGGAGTGTTCCGTTGCTGCTGATGCCGACGTATGTGTATGGCGGCAGATTTGAAAGAGAAAGTTCTTCGTCGGACATTGCTATCTCGGAAGGAAGATTGACCTCGAAAGTTCTGCCAACTCCTGCGTATGGAACAAGAGAAGGGTCTCCCATAAGGTTGTAAACCTCCCAATAGTAGTTCTTTCGGCTTGAAGAGGAAGCCTCGACTGCCAAGTTGCCTGCCTGAACCATCTGTCCTGCTGTGGTGTACCATTTGTTAAAAGTTTCGGAATGAGTGTGAAAGAACCTGTCGTAGGCTCCGAGTGCCGACGAAGAGTAGTTTGGTTGCACGGTCGGGGTCTTTGCTCCCACCGACCAGTAGAAGTCTTCATACCAATAGGTGTAGTTGCTTCCTCCAATCACTGCCACAGCTCCCTTGTCGGCTGCTCTTATGAGGCTTTCGGCAAAGCAGGTAGTCTCGTCATACTTGCTCGACAAGCAGCAGTTGTTGATAAACAAGCCGGCTTTGCCCGTGTTGGTTGAGGAATTGACATCGCTTCTCAAATATGAAGGCGAATACCAGCCGTCTTCGTCGCAGTGAGCCGAGTAGTTCACCCAGCCTTGTCCCTGATTGATTTGCTGTTTTATTGTAGAAGAGTAGCTTCCCGAGGCAGGGTTGTAGTAAATTGTGGTATCCAAGCCGTCAAAGTATTGTTTGACGTAATTCATCTGTCCGTTTACGCAGGTTGGTGCAGGCGATGAGGTTTCTTTTCCTGCAACAAGGAGTATGCGATTGAGGAAGCTGTCGTCTTCAAATTGGTACTTCTCGTAAGCAATTGTCTTTGCCACTATTGCCTGCATCTGAGCTTCGGTAGTTGCAGAGAAACGTCCGTAGAACACATCGGGCAACATATCTCCCGTATATTCGGCATAGTATAAATCGGTCGGGTGAGAAGAGCCTGTTCCTGCATAGTTGCCCGAAAATGTCGGCACTTGTGCAACGTCTCCGCACAAAAGAAGATAGTCGGCAGCCGGATTGTCTTCGGTGGCATTGTCCCACACAGATTGCAGATAAGACTTTATTGCAGAAGATGTTGTACCTATGACATCGGTATAAAGACACTCTACTTCAAAGCCCTGCATTGTCTTCCACTCTACAAAGGGTTGCAAAGCCTGCTCAAAGGTTCTGTTTGAGACAATGAGCATCTTGTAGGGACGATTGACGTTTGTTGTGTTCACACTTGCCGAAATGTTTTTCGGATTGAGTGTTTTGGTCGCAAAAAAGCCCGATGCAGCACAGTTGTTCTTTGTTCTGAATTGTGCGGTTTTGGTATAGTCGGGATTGACAAAGCTGATTTTGTATTCGATTTGCGATGCCAACTCGATTTTATCGTTCGCAGGGTCATATCTCAACGGCGAAACGCTCACTCTTGCAAGCCTCACTCCGTTCATTATTCCCAAGACTTCGACGCTTACTCTTTGGGTTTGTCCGTAGCCGTTTCGATTGTAGTACGAAGGGTTCATCGAAAAGGCAACTTCTTCGTTTTGTTTGGATTGGCTGAATTGCTTTGGTGCAATCTTCACTCCTTTTTCCAAATCAAATTCTCTGAGTTGCGACACCTTCTCTTCGACCACTATGTCTTGACAAAAAGGTATTTCGATAAAATAAGAACACACAGGCAGTGCAGCATCTCCGACCTTTTCGACGCTTGTGAAGCTATCTCCCATGTCTATGGTGAAGAACTCTCTGCCGCTTATGGTCTGTTTGTGCAGTTCTACAAACGAAAATGTTTGAGACACAACCAAATCGGTCAAACTCTCCTTGATTTTTGGTTGCGAGTTCTCGTCCTGACTTTTTCCTACCAATACTTGTCCGAATGTGCTGTAAAAGCAAGCTATGGCAAGCATCAAAAATGCAAGTTTTCTCTTCATGTACTATAATGTTTTTGCAAAAATCAACTTGCGAAATTACAAAAACATCACAAATAGCCGACACTCTGTTTGCAAAAAACTTGTTTTTCTGCTCGCGGGAGACACCTCTTTCGAGTGTTTTTTTTCTTTCTACGAACTTTTCTCCCCCTTTAGGGGGGAGAAGTAGAAAGAAAAAAAACACGAGGTGTCTGAGAAAAAAATTCTTTCTACAAAGAATCTTGGAAAATTCTCTGAGTATCAAAGCATTTTGATAAAGTATCAAAGTGTTTTGTTTTGCAAGGGCTTTGCTGCACTAACGAGAGCTTCCTCCAAGGCTGCTCATCAGCTTTCGTCTTGCAAGAAAAATCCGACTTTTCACAGTGCCTATGGAAATCATGAACTTGTCTGCAATTTCCTGATACTTGTAACCTTGGTTTATCATCTCAAAAGGAATGCGTTGTTCGTCGGGAAGTGTGGATATTGCAGCTTTGATATTTTGATAATGCAAATCGTGGTCTGCACCAATCGGACACACTCCGCTTTCGGAATTGAAAACCGAAATCAGATTTTCGCTTTCAATCAGACTTCGTTCCCTTCTGCCACGTCGATAGTTGTTGATAAAGGTGTTTTTCATGATTGTAAACAACCACGCTTTGATGTTGGTGTCTTGGTTGAACGACTCCTTGTGCAGAAGTGCTTTCAAAAACGTTTCTTGCACCAAGTCATTTGCCTCTTCTCTGTTGTTGGTGAGCGAAAGAGCGAAGTAATCCAAACCCTTTTGCTCTTTTACCAAACTTTCTTCAAAATTCCAATTTTTCATAAGCTCTCATTTTTTAATTACAATGTCAGATGCACAAATCACAAAGGCATATCATGCAAGCTGTTTGCAAAGCCGATTTTTGTTGTGCAGCCGCTTCATACCCTCTATATCTCAAAAAACATACCAAAGCTCTCCGAAGAAGTGAAAACAATGCAAGATTTGCAGCTTAATTATTTGATATTCAAAAGAAAAGAATTGCAAAAGATTTCTCTCTCTCAAAGAGTGCAAAGAGCAAAACTCCCACAAAAAAGGACAAAGCGACAAAAAACTTTCGCAAAAATGGAATTTAATGCTCATTATTTGCTAAATTTGCAGGCAATTCAAAAAATTAGTCATCGGAATGAAAAGGATTTTTACAACTATCGTTGCAACAGTGTTTTTGGTGTGCAACGTTCTTGCCGACGAAGGTATGTGGTTACCTTTGCTAATCGGTCAAAGACAGGCAGATATGCAACAAAACGGAATGAGAATAAGTGCTGACGACATTTACAGTGTCAATCATGCTTCTCTGAAAGATGCGGTTGTTTTGTTCGGAAGCGGTTGCACGGGAGAATTTGTGTCCGGCGAAGGTTTGCTTTTGACCAACCACCACTGCGGTTACAGCTATATCGTTTCGCACAGCACTGTCGAGGCAGACTATCTGACAAATGGTTTCTGGGCTTCGGACAGGCAGTCGGAGCTTCCTTGCAAGGGCTTGACTGTTACGCTTTTGGTCTATATGAAAGACGTAACCGACGAGGTGTTGAAAGGAGTTGAAAGCACTATGAGCGAACAAGAACGCGAGCAAGTGATTGAACGCAATATAGAGCAGGTGAAAAAAGAGGCTGTGAAGAACACTCACTACACTGCAACGATAAAGCCGTTTTACTATGGCAATCAATACTTTATGTATGTGAACGAAGTATTCAGAGATGTCCGCCTTGTGGGAGCGCCTCCGAGCAACATAGGCAAGTTTGGCGGCGACACCGACAACTGGATGTGGCCACGTCATACGGGAGATTTCTCTATGTTCAGAGTGTATGCAGGCAAGGACAACAAGCCTAATGATTACAGTCCGGACAATGTGCCATATACCCCTAAGAAACACTTGGCAATCAACCTCAAAGGAGTAAGTGAGGGAGACTTTACCTTTGTTTTCGGATACCCGGGAACGACCAAGCAATTCCTTACGAGCGATGCCGTAAATTTTGTCCAAAATATGGAAGACCCTCTCAGAATTAAGATGAGGACAATCCGCTTGGACGTCTATAACAGAGCGATGAACAACTCTGCCGCACAACGATTGAGATATGCTTCCAAGGTTGCATCGATTGCCAACGGTTGGAAGAAGTGGCAGGGAGAAGTGAAAGGTTTGCAACGACTTGGAGCAGTAGAGCAAAAGCAAGAAAGAGAAAAACAATTCGCCGTTTGGGCTGCTCAAACGCCCGAAAGACAAAAACAATACGGCGGATTGCTGCCCGAGTTTCAAAGGGTTTATGCTCAGTCGGAAGATGCTCGTCTTGCCTTCATTTACATCACCGAAGGTCTGCTCGCTTCCGACCTTTCGCAATATGCTTTCAGAGGAATTGAACTTGCACGTCTGTCAAACGATGCTGCCAACAGCGACGAAGAACTATCGAAAACTGCAAACAATCTCTACAACTCTCTTTGCAAGCTGTTTGCCAACGACTACGACAACCACAAGCAGGTAGATAAAGAGATTTTCGCAAAAACAATGTCGGTATTTTACGAAGACTTTGGCAAACAGCACTACCCTTGGATTGGAGACATGATTGCAAAGTCGAAGTTCAAAGACAACCCCGAGGCTTTCTTTGCAGACATATACGAGAAATCTATATTTGCAAACGACAAGAGTGCCAAAAAGATTTTCGAGAAATACAACCGCAAGAATGCAAAGAAGATAATGGCAGACCCTGTGGTGGCAATCATTGACGGCATTACGAAAGACCATTCGGAAAATCATGCAGCTCTTGTGGAACAGGCTGCAGAGAAAACCGACAGTCTTTATCGCCATTATGTTGCCGGTATTATGGAGATGAACCCTCAAAAAGACTTCTTCCCGGATGCAAACCTCACATTGAGAGTTACCTACGGCAAAGTAAAGTCTTTTGAACCAATGGACGGCGTTGTCTATAAGCCATACACCACCATAGAGGGCATAATGGAGAAAGAAAATCCGCAAATCTATGACTATGTGGTGGAAAAGAAGTTGAAAGAACTTTACAACAAAAAAGACTACGGCATTTATGCGAACAAAAACGGAGAGTTGCCCGTTGCATTCATTGCAAGCAACCACACAACAGGAGGCAATTCGGGCAGTCCCGTACTCGATGCCGACGGTAACCTTGTGGGTATCAACTTCGACCGCAACTGGGAGGGAACAATGAGCGATATAATGTACGACCCTTCTCGTTGCAGGAATATTTCGTTAGACATTCGTTACTGTCTGTTCATCATCGACAAGTTTGCAGGAGCAAAACACTTAGTGGAAGAAATGACAATCTTGAAATAAACATAACAACAAGCAAATGAAAATATCATATAACTGGCTGAAAGAGTATTTGGATATAGAAATATCAGCCGAAAAAGTAGCAGAATTATTGACTTTCGGTGGTTTGGAAGTCGAAGATGTAGAAACGGTTGAAACAATCAAGGGTGGATTGAAGAATTATGTCGTTGGCAAGGTGCTGACCTGCGAAATGCACCCCAATTCCGACCACCTTCACATAACAACCGTCGATGTGGGAACAGCCGAACCTCTGCACATTGTGTGCGGAGCGCCCAACGTTGCGGCAGGTCAAAAGGTTGTGGTTGCAAAAATCGGAGCAAAGGTTTATACTTCGGACGATGAGTGCTTCGAGATAAAGCGTTCAAAGCTCAGAGGCGAATTGAGCGAGGGCATGATTTGCTCCGAAAAAGAGCTTTGCCTTAGCGAGAACAACGACGGTATAATGGTGTTGGACGAAAGTGCTGTTGCAGGCACTCCTGCCAAAGAGTTTTTCGGCATAAAGGAAGACTACATATTTGAAATCGGTCTTACGGCAAACCGTTCCGATGCCACATCTCACATAGGCGTGGCAAGAGACTTGGCAGCTTTGTTGAAAGCTCAGCTGAACGAGAACAAAAACCTCAAAGTCCCTCAGGTAGATAGCTTTGCAACCGAAAGCAACGAAAATGACGACATAGAGATTAAAATAGATACCGACTTGTGCAAACGCTATTCGGCAGTTACGATAAGCGGAGTAAAGGTTGCAGACTCGCCTCAGTGGTTGGCTGACAGACTTCGAGTTATCGGCATACGCCCTATCAACAACATTGTCGATGTTACAAATTATGTTCTAATGGAATGCGGACAGCCTTTGCACGCATTTGATTTGAGCCACATAGATGGCAGACGCATAGAGGTAAAGACCGTTGCCGAGGGAACAAAGTTTACAACCTTGGACGGAGTTGAACGAGAGCTTAACGGCAAAGAGGCAATGGTGTGCAACGCCGACAGACCTATGTGTATGGGAGGCATTTACGGAGGAGCCGACTCGGGAGTGAGCAACACGACAACCGACATTCTTATCGAGAGTGCTTACTTTGACCCTGTTGTGATAAGAAAGGCTGCAAAATATCACACTCTCAAAACAGATGCTTCGTTCAGATATGAGCGTGGAGCAGACCCTAACATCACTGTATATGCACTAAAAAGAGCTGCGATGTTGATTAAAGAACTTGCAGGCGGCACTATATCTTCTCAAATCAAGGACGTATATCCCGAAACAATCGCTCCTGTGAGAATACAGCTCGATTATGCGGCAATGGACCGCCTCGTTGGAAAACAAATCGACAGAGTGTTGGTGCAAAACATCTTGAACTACCTCAACATAGAGACAACAGACTGCACCGAAGAGGGATTGGTTGCCATTGTTCCGACAAACAAGGTAGATGTTACCCGTCCTTGCGACTTGATTGAGGAAATCCTCCGCATTTACGGCTACAACAATGTGGAGATTTCGGACACTGTCAAGAGCTGCATCTCACAAAGTCCCAAGCCCGACCCCGAACAGGTACAGAACTTGGTGTCGGACTATTTGGCATCGAACGGTTTTAACGAGGCAATGAACAATTCTCTCACCAAGGTGGCATACTATGAGAACAACAGCGACTTTCCTCAGGAAGAATCGGTCATGGTGTTGAACGCTTTGAGCAAGGACTTGGGTCAAATGAGACAAACACTGCTCTACGGATTGTTAGAAACAATCGGATACAACATCAACCGTCAGACTTCCGACCTTCGCTTGTTTGAATTTGGCAACTACTACAAGAAAAATATCGAAAACTTCGAGAGCGACAACATAACAAAACGCTACAATCAAAACAAGCGTCTGTCGATGGTTACAACTGGCAAGAGCATCGAGACTTGGCAGGCAAAAAGAGTGGCAACAGATTTCTACTACTTGAAAAACATCTTCTCGAACATTCTTTCGCTCCTTCGTATCGACACTTCGAGACTTGTGAGCGAACAGATAAGCAACGGATTTTATCAATACGCATTGTCATTCAAAAACAAGGAGAACAAAAAGACCGTTTCCACCATAGGAATGCTCAAACCTGCGGTATGCAAGAAGTTCGGCATCAAACAAGAGGTATTCTTTGCCGATGTAGATTGGGATTTAATCATGAGAATGCTTCCTTCAAAGAGCGTAAGATATGAAGAGATTTCAAAGTTTCCCGAGGTGAGAAGAGACTTGGCGTTGGTTTTGGACAAGGAGATAACCTTTGCTCAAATCGAACAGATTGCAATGCAAACCGAAAAGAAGTTGTTGAAGTCGGTGTCTTTGTTTGACGTGTATCAAAGCGACAAACTGCCCGAAGGAAAGAAACAATATGCTATTGCTCTTACCTTGCAGGACAAAGAGAAGACCCTTACCGACAAACAAATCGATGCCATAGTTCAAAAACTCCTCAAAGCCTTTGAACAAAAGGCAGGAGCAACATTGCGATAGGTCATGAAATCGTTAGTAAACTACGACATCAAGATTTTAATAGCACTATTGGAGTCATTGAAGTGCAACAAAAAGTTTTTCAAGTTTCTTTTGGAAAACGGCTATCCCGAACTTGCTGCATGGAGCAATGCTGTTTTGGGAGACGAGGCTGCACTTCACTGGCTCTTTGACAACGGTTACGGAGAACTCGGCGTGCTTAGCAATGCCATTGACGGCGAAAAGAAAGCCGTGCAGTGGGTCATGCTCAGCCAAGATGAGTTTATGATAAATTTTTCTGCCGCATGCAGAAAAGAACCCGACGGAATGAAATGGTTGGAAGAGAAAGAACTCGAAATATTCATTCAGATGGTTTATCGCATACGGGTGATATTGGAATTACAAATCAAAGATCAATTATTTTGGTACAGATGGAAAGGCTGAATTTCAAATCTTATTTCAAGCACTACGGCAAACGCATTGCCAACAACACTCTTTTGTTTGTCCTTTCGTACTTATTGGTGTTCTATGCAGTGCAGGCTGTTACCGTATTCGGTGCTTTCACTCACGGAGTGTCGGTAAAGATTTACACTTCCTGCATAGACTTCGACTCTCTCAACACTGCCGCCTCGCAAGACGTGTGGGCATCTGCCGACAATGTCATTTCGGTTTTCGGAATGCCGATAATGGCAGTCGTTTTGCTTGCAACCATTGCGACCTTGCTGCTTTCCAAGTGGAAGAGCCGACACATACAAATCAACCGTTTCTTGTGGTGGATTGTCATCTGCTCCTATGTGAGAATTGGAAGTAACTTTATCAGTGGTCATCTGTTCCATTTGTGGAACATCAACTTGGTTACGGACTTTTTGGGCATCACTTACCCTTCGCAGGCAGGACGATATTTGTTTTTGGCATTTGTTGTCATCTTGCTCATTGTGGGAGTTTATTCTTCTGCATCGCTGACCAAGCACATCACCAACCCCTTTGGCGGCAGGATTAAGGAAGAGATAACCTCCAACATTCTCATTCCGGGCATTCTCGGCTGCATTGTACTCAACCTATTCTTCATTCCCTACAAACCATTGTTCTCCTACACCGAGGTTTTCTGCACCGGAATACTTTTAGTCGGCGTAATATCGGTTTTCTTCATCGTTCCGAAGCGTTACAGCTTTGTTGAAGAGAGCGACAAAGCAATGAATGACGACCCGAGAGTAAATCCTGTTATTTTGACAGTTGTGCTTGCAATGATAGTTGTTATCAAGATTGTGTTGGACAACGGTCTTTTGTTGCAGACTTCCCCATACAGGAACTACTTTCTTGAAAATATGCTCTTGGTTGTCGGCATCAGTATTCTTGTGGGCTTTGCTGCCTATTTGGTATTTTATTGGAGAAGACGCAAAAAGCAAGAAGCCATACAGATAGAAAAGATGGTTGAAGAGTTTGAACCACTCAAACACATCATTCCCGACGAACAATGGGGCGTAAAGAAATATGACGTTTCCAAATACAAAGACGACCAAGACTAAAAGCTGTCGCAACCGCAGTTGGTGCAGTAAATTGAAATAGCAAAACTTCAAATTGCTCTTTGCATTCTATGAATTTAACAAAGCCCCTATCATGAAAAATTGGAGTAGAGAAGAGACAATAATAGCGTTTAATGTCTATTGCAAGATACCTTTCAAAGATAGCAGCAAAACACACCCTTTGGTAGTCAAATATGCAGAGCTTCTTGGACGCTCTCCGAGTGCTTTAAATATGAAGATTGGCAACATAGGACGCTTAGACCCCGATTTGAAAGCTCAGGGCATCAAAGGATTGGTTCATGGTGCAAAGTTAGAAGAAGAGGTCTGGCAAGAGTTTTATGATAATCCCGAACAGCTGGCTTTTGAAAGCGAAAGACTAATCGCACAGCTCTCTCAAAAGAGCATAGAAGAGAACTTAAATATTGAAATTGACAACTTGCCCCAAGGATTGGAGAAAGAGGCTATTGTTAAACAAAGAGTTAATCAGTCATTTTTTCGTTCTGCTGTAATGAGTTCTTACAATTATCGTTGTTGTATCTCGGGAATTACAGTTCCTTCTTTGTTGGAGGCTTGCCATATTGTTGGTTGGAGCGAAGACAAGCTCAATAGAACCAATCCAAAGAACGGTCTGTGCATGAATGCTTTCTTTCACAAGGCATACGACAAGCATTTGTTGGGAATAAGTCCAGATTTAAAGATTGTCATATCAGAGAAGTTACAAGTTGCCTCGTCCGAACAATCTTTTGCAAGCTACATTCGCAGCATAAATGGCAAGAGTATATTGCTGCCCGACAAGTTTTTGCCCCAACGAGAGCTGTTAGCATTGCAGTATGACAAGTTCTCAAAGCACCAATATGACAAATAATCTTTTGTTAAACTTGCTATTTTTGTTGTATAGGTAGGACTAAATTCAAGCTCTGCCCAACCTTGTCTGTTCTTTGTAGCAAATCAGTCTTTGGAGTTGCGGAAGAAGAGGGTGTCGCACAGGAGTATCAGAAGTATGGTTACCACCGAACTCAATCCTGCTCTCAAAAGGACTTGCAATATCTCCGACCAACGGAAGGTTTCTATCATTATCAGGGCAAAGATGTGGACAAATGTCAATACAGAGACGTAGGCAACGTATGGCATAAAGCCCATTGTTTCGCTTGAAGGAAGGTCAAAAGAAGAGAGTTGCTTGTCGGCATTGACCGACGAAAGAAACAGCGGTCTCAAAAAGCCTGTGAAGGTGCTGACTGCCGTATGGAAGCCCACCTGTCCTGCAAATATATCGACGCAAAAGCCCATGAGGAACGAGAGTATCAAGACCAACCACTTCGGGGTCTTTATCGGCAAAAGCAATATGAACCATATATATAGCATAGGCTCGACATAGCCCAAGAAATTGATGTTGTCCAACACCAAGACTTGCGTAAACAACAATACCACGAACTGAACTATTCCCCAAATTATGCTTCTACTCATTTTTTACTCCTTTCTCCAATCGTTCTTGTTCCATTCTGAAAAAGTTCTTGACCACATAGACATAGCCGAGTTTGTTGTAGTCGGTCGAGAAACGCACTTCCACATTGTAGAAGCCTGTTCCCTTGTCTTTGGAGAACTTTTTGATGTATCCGACTTCTATTCCTTCGGGGAAGTTTCGAGAAAATCCGCTTGTAATGATAGTATCGCCGACTTTGAGCGGGATTGAGGACGGTATGTCGATAACTTGTCCTCTTGCATAGTTGTCTCCGTCCCACACCAAGGTGCCTGCAACCTGTGTTCTCTTGTTCTTGACTGCTATTTTGCTGTCTTGGTGCAAGACCGTCATGACCATGGCAAAGTTTTCCGTCGCTTCGGTAACAATTCCCACCACTCCGTTTGGTGCAATGACGCTCATATCTTTTTCTATGCCGCTCGAGTGTCCTTTGTTTATCATGAAATAGTTGTTTCTCTTGTTGAGCGACTTGGATATTACCTTGGCTTCTACAAAGGAGAATTGTTGTTTGTAGATTGTGTCGTCTTTTACCATCACTCTGTCGGTATATTTGACGTACGAACTCTCGATTTGCTCTCTCAACTTGGCATTCTCTTCGACCAAGGCTTCGTTTACCGATGCCAAAGAGAAATATCGGGCGACCTTGTCGCACTGCTCGTAGATGCTTCCCGACACATTGTTTGCAAAATTGGTTATCAGCGAGCCTTGATAAAACGAGTTGCACGATATGAAATAAATTGCCACCGCTTCCAATATAAGGAAGAGGAAAACATAGTAGTATCTCTGCAAAAAGCGTATAAGATTGTTCATAGCATCTGTAAAAATCGACTGCAAAATTAGGAAGAAATTTTGTGATTAGAAGAAAAAAGAGTATTTTTGCAGCTCAAAACCATAAAAACAGACGTGAATATGAGAAAATTTATGTTAGCTTTGGTATGTATGATTGTACCATTTGCATTTTGGAGTTGTGAAGAGGTAGAAGAACTTGTGGGTTCTATCGACATGACATTGGGCGAACAACAAATCGCAATCCCTGCCGCTGTGTTTGCAAACATAGACGGAACAACCACCGTTGCCGGAACAAACGTACAAGAGAGCGTTGCAATTTCGTTCAAAGGCTCTGCAACAGGCTCTTACACCCTCGGATTGGGCAAAACTCTCCTTGAAGCCGTGGGAAACGTTACAAACATAACCAATATGGAGAACACATTGGTCTATGTCCCTACTTCGGGAATTAAAGAAGACGGAATGACGGCAATTTACGGAGAATTGACCATAACAAAGTACTCTGCCAACAAGGTAGAAGGCGAATTCACCGGATACGGATTGAAGACAAGCGTATTGAACGGAGACTTCGATTTGAACAACTTACAAGACCAGTTGAAGGAATTCAGCGGACACTTTGAGGCAGTGGGCGGAACAATTCCAGAGCTCTAAATTTTGATTGACCGGAGATGAAAAGATTGTTTTTCTACTTAGCAGGATTGGTGCTTTGCATGGGCTTGGTGTCTTGCAGCGAAGACAGAGACTTGACCGGCTATGCCGATTTGACCATAGGAACAAGCACCTACCACATGCCGATTGCCGAATATGTGTTCTCTGACGGCACAACCTCTGTTGTGGGAACGAATGTTGCTCAGACAATAAACATAGATTTCAAAGGCAATTCGGTTCGCAAATATGTCATTGGCTACGGCGACAGCTATGAAGCAATAAGCAACAGCTATCCTTTTGGCGAAGATTTTTCCAAGGAGACAGATTTGAAGTTTGTTTCGACGGTAGATGAACGCCAAGAGTACGTTGCAGTGTGCGGAATAATGACTGTGTCGGAGTATGGCAGCGATTCGGTTGTTGCAACCTTCTCGGGCAAGATGCTCGACCGCAGTCATGCAGACGCTTTGGCAGGCGGAAATGCAGACCCCGAGAGTTTGGAACAGTTCGTAAAGACATTCAGCGGACAGTTCTCCGCAGTACCTCCGAAATCGGAAGACAATTAGAATTACTTACTTTTTCATATTTTTTTCAATTCGGCGAAAGGCTTTGTGTCTTTCGCCGTTTTATTTTTCTCTTTCGCCCTTTGAACCGAGTGAAATGAGCATTTATTTCGGCAAAACAAACTCGCTTATTATCAATTATTTATAAGTCTTGTGCAAAAAAAAAAAAAAAATACAAAGGGCTTGACAATTCAACAAATGGTTGTACATTTGCAGGAGGTTTAATCACTTAAAAATTTCACAGCGATGAGAAAATTATTATTTGCAGTGCTTACATTGGCACTTTCGGTTGCTCCTTTTGTTGCTTCGGCACAGAGCAAAGACATGACAAGAGAAGAATGGTTGAAAATCGAAAACCCTGACGCAAGACATGTGGCGTACATTAAAATGTCTTCTGATGCAAAAGTCTCGTTTTGGAAAGACAAATTCAAAGATGTAAAGGAGTTGAAATGGTCAAAAGCCGAGCGTAAACACATCGAAAAGCTCGAAAAATTCTATATCGGCAATATTGACAAATTCTTTTCAAAGGACGAAAAGGTGAAAGCCGAAGCCTTGGAGATGTTGGACAAGTTCTCGGACGAATGGACAAAGACTGCTGAAAAAGAATTCGGCTGGTCGAGGGAGATTATGTTCCACATTATTGCCGACGGTGGAGAGTTCACCGACGAGATGCTCGCCAAACTTCGCCAATAGAAGATAGTAATGTCAGACAACAAGGCTCTGACAAACAATCAAAGCAAACCACTTTTGAAGCGTCTTATCCGAAAGACGAAAGTGGTTTGCTTTGTTTTTGTTCTGCAAAGCTTATAAACGCAAGTGCAATCGGTGGTTATTCCCTTGGAATCACTCCATTATCGAGCATACTATAGAAAGTGCCGTTGCCGATTATCAGATGGTCCAAGACCTTTATCGACATCAACCTGCCTGCTTCGCAAATCTGCTTTGTGACATCGATGTCCAAGCGGCTCGGCTCTGTCTCTCCCGAAGGGTGATTGTGTGCAAGGATTATCGACGAGGCATTGTGTTCCAAGGCAATCTTGAAGATGCGTCTCACATCGACCGCCGTAGTGTTCCAACCTCCCTCGCTTATGCACTCGGTCTTCAAGACCTTGGACCTGACGTCAAGAAAAATCACATAAAACGCCTCATAGTCCAAGTCTAACAAAAATTGTGCTATTTGAGTGTAAGCATCATACGAAGAAGCTATCCGTTGTCGGTAAGGCATTGCCGTTTCCTTTCGTCTGTATCCGAGTTCCAATGCCGCAATTATATTCAGAGCTTTTGCAGGTCCTATCCCCTTGAAGCGGTTGCAGTAGTCTTTGTAGGACAACTTGGAGAGTTCGTACAGATTGTTGCCGACGCTGTCGAGTATCTGCTTTGCCAAATCAACCGCCGACAAATCGGCATTGCCGCTTCCTATTATTATGGCAAGCAGTTCGGCATTGGACAGACTTTTTCTGCCAAACATCATCATTTTCTCTCTCGGACGGTCTGCCATGTCCCATTGCTTGATTGACAAACGCTTGCTTTGCTCTCTGCCGTATGGCGGATAAGTTTCTTCTTCGGTCTTTGCCATAGTTTGGTTCTTACTTACTCAAAAATACAAAGTGCAAAGGTAGCAATATGCTCTCAGAAAACGAACAAAAATGCTCAAAATGAAAAAACAATCGGAAAAATTCTTGGATTATAAAGAAAAAGTAGTAACTTTGCAAGCTCCAAGTTAGGTGGTCAGCGAACCCGTATTATCCTATGACTTACTGATTTGGAGAAAGTTAAACTGCTTATACAATCATCTTGACTGCCCGTTGTGATGATTGAAATGAGTGGTTGAAGTGAGTTTTTAATGTATTAGAAGATTGAAAAAACGAAATGAGCACATTGAGTTATAAGACCGTTTCGGCAAACAGTGCCACAGTAAAAAAAGAATGGATTGTGGTCGATGCCGAAAATGAGGTAGTAGGACGTTTGGCGACAAAGGTAGCCAACATCTTGAGAGGAAAGCACAAACCATGCTACACTCCGCACGTCGATTGCGGCGATTATGTAATTGTAATCAATGCCGACAAGGTAAGATTTACCGGAAAGAAATTCACCGACAAGGTTTACGTTCGCCACACCGGTTATCCGGGAGGACAACGCTTCTCGACACCAAAAGAAATCATGTCAAGATTTCCGGTCAGAGTTGTTGAACACGCTGTGAAAGGTATGTTGCCAAAGAACAGATTGGGAAGCAAGATGTACAGAAATTTGCACGTTGTTGCAGGAAGCGAACACAAGTTTGAAGCACAACAACCAAAATTAGTGAACCTTAATTCAATCAGATAAGCGACATGGAAGGAGTAATAAACACCATAGGTAGAAGAAAATGTGCAGTTGCAAGAGTTTACATGAAACAAGGCAGCGGTGCAATCATTGTTAATGGAAGAGACTACAAGGAATACTTCCCAAGCGAAACTTTGCAATACATTTGCAGACAAGCATTCGAGACTGTGGGAGCAGAAGGTCAGTACGACATCAAGGCAAACCTTGACGGCGGCGGAATTTCGGGACAAGCCGAAGCATTGCGTATGGGTATTGCAAGAGCTTTGTGCGAAGCCAATGCAGAAGACAGAGGAGCTTTGAAAGCAAAAGGCTTGTTGAGAAGAGATCCTCGTATGGTTGAAAGAAAGAAACCTGGTCAAAAGAAAGCACGTAAGCGTTTCCAATTCAGCAAACGTTAGTATATTGGATATTGTTTAGTATCCAAATCGGCAAGATTTGCTTTGGCGACTACTTGTCGATTGAAAATTTTAGTAAAAAGGAAAGTAAACAAAAAAGATTTAGAGAGAAATGTTAGAATTCAATCAAATGCTTGATGCAGGTGTTCACTTCGGACACTTGAAAAGAAAATGGAATCCGAAAATGGCTCCATATATCTTCATGGAGAAGAACGGTATTCACATCATAGACTTGCACAAGACTGCCGCAAAGGTTGAAGAGGCTTCGGCAGCTTTGAAGCAAATAGCAAAATCCGGCAAGAAAGTATTGTTCGTTGCAACAAAGAAACAAGCAAAGGACATTGTTGCCGAGAGAGTTAAAAGAACCAATATGCCGTTTGTTACAGAACGTTGGCCCGGCGGTATGCTTACCAACTTCGTTACAATAAGAAAAGCAGTCAAGAAGATGAACTCTTTGGAGAAGTTGTTGAATGACAAAGACACAACCACCATTTCAAAGAGAGAAAGATTGCAAATCACAAGAGAGAAAGCAAAATTGGAGAAGAACTTAGGCTCTATTGCAGACCTTACTCGTCTTCCTTCTGCTTTGTTCATTGTAGATATAAATAAGGAACACATTGCTGTTGCAGAGGCTAAGCGTTTGAACATACCTACTTTTGCAATGGTTGATACCAACTGCGACCCGGAGGCTGTAAACTTTGCAATCCCTGCAAACGATGACGCTTCCAAGTCAATCGCTTTGATAATCGACTACGTTTGTCAGGCAATCGAAGAGGGTATGCAAGAGAGAAAGTTGGACAAAGACAGCCGTATGGCAGAACAAGCCGAAGAAGAAAACGACCGCTTGGCAACAGAACTTCTCGATGACGAGGTTTCAGACGAAAAAGAGGACAACAAAATAAGAAAAGTCAAGTCTGTGGCTGAAGATACCATGGAGAAACGTCCGAGAAAGCAAATCTCGAAAAAAGGAACTGCGAGAAAGTAATTGTTGAATTGAATTAAAGATAATACAGATATGGCAAATATAACAGCAGCTCTTGTCAATGAGCTAAGAAAGCGTACAGGAGTCGGAATGATGGACTGTAAGAAAGCATTGGTTGAATGCGACGGAGACATGGACAAGGCTATTGACTATCTTAGAGAGAAAGGTCAGAAATTGGCTGCAAAGAGAGCAGACCGTGATGCTTCGGAAGGAGCTGTTTTGGCTGCGGTAAATCAAGACAAAACCTTTGCTGCCGTTATCATGATGAACTGCGAGACAGACTTTGTTGCAAAGAACGAAGACTTTGTTGCCTTTTCGAGAAGCATTCTTGAAGCAGCAGTTGCAGCAAAAGCAAAGAGCTTGGAAGAAGTCATGGCTTTGAGTGTAGAAGGTAAGAGTGTGGAGACAATGATTATCGAACAAGTTGCGAAAATCGGAGAGAAAATCACACTTACTCACTACTTGCCTGTCGAGGCTGTTGCAACCTACGCTTACGTTCACCCGGGCAACAGAATGGCATCGGTTGTCGGAATGTCCAAAACAGGATATGACGACGAAGGAAAGGAAATGGCAATGCAGGTAATTGCAGGTCGTCCTGTTGCATTGACCAAAGACACCGTTCCTGCCGAGGTTATAGAAAGAGAAATGGAAGTGTACAGAGGACAGGTAAGAGAAGAAGGCAAGCCTGAAAACATGGTTGAGAAGATTGCAGAAGGCAAATTGAACAAGTTCTTCAAAGAAAGCACTCTTTTGAGCCAAGAGTACACTCGCGAAGCGAAGGTTTCAGTTGAGGAACACTTGAAAAAGATAGACAAAGATTTGACCGTAACCGCATTCCAACGCTTGGAATTGGGTGAATAAACGGCAAATCACTCACAAAAAAGGAAGCATCTTATCTTGCTTCCTTTTTTGTATTTAATAAAGCCATGGAAAAAGTAAAAGCAAAAAAGCATCTCGGACAGCACTTTCTCAAAGATGAGAATATTGCGAGCCAGATTGCAGACAGCCTTGTGGGGCAGACTGATGTTTTGGAGATAGGTCCGGGAATGGGAGTTTTGACAAAATATCTGTCAGACAAGCAAAACATATCTTCTCTCAAAGTTGTGGAGATAGATTCCGAGAGTGTGGCATATTTGCAGTGCAATTTCCCGCAACTATCGTCCGATTTGATAGAGGGAGACTTCCTAAAAATGAAACTTGACACCCTTTTTCCGAACCCATACACCATAATGGGCAATTTCCCCTACAACATATCCAACCAAATTCTCTTCAAGGTATTTGAAAACAGAGACACAATCACCCAAGTTGTGGGAATGTTTCAAAAAGAGGTCGCCGAAAGGGTTGTAGCTCAAGAGGGAAGCAAAACTTACGGTATTCTGTCGGTCTTACTCTCGGCATTCTACGACAGAGAGTACCTTTTCACCGTAGGCGAAGAAGTTTTCAATCCTCCTCCAAAGGTAAAATCGGCAGTAATCCGTCTTGTGAGAAACCAAGTCAAAGAGTTAGATTGCGACCAAGCCTTGTTTGTCAAGGTAGTCAAGACCGCATTCAACCAAAGAAGAAAGATGTTGCGTTCTGCTCTCAAACCCTTGGGAGCAAATCTCGAAAACATCGAACAAGACCTGCTCACCAAGAGAGCAGAACAGCTCTCGACCGAGCAATTTATTCATATCACAAAATTGTTAAGCAATGATTAGTCTTGCATTCATAGTAGAAATCTTATTTTTGTCCGTTGCTCTTTCAATGGACTCCTTTACCGTGTCAATCACCTGCGGTTTGCAAAAAACTCTCAGCCGAAAGCGTTCGATAATTATGGCTTTCTGGTTTGCATTTTTCCAAGCCCTGCTGCCAATGTTGGGAGCTTTGTTGGGCGATGCTTTCAGTGGTTTCATGACACAGGCAGACCATTGGATAGCCTTTGCTCTCTTGTGCATAATAGGAATAAAAATGGTGATTGACGGCAGGAATTTTAAACTCTCGGAAAAAATTTTTGATGTTTCAAGCACCAAAGTAATCATCACTCTTGCCATTGCAACCTCGATAGATGCCTTTGTGGTTGGCATAAGTTTCGGAATGACGTGGAATTTGTTGCAACAAATGTTGGCAGTTGCAATGATATTTGTTTCAACCTTTGTTTTCTCGATTGTGGGAGTAAAAATGGGAGAACGCATACACTTCATAAAGCCGCGTTTTGCCTTGGTCTTGGGAGGAGTTATTCTTATACTCATAGGAGCAAAGACATTGATAGAACACCTCTATTTCTAAACCTGTCCGAAGAGGCAGAAGCAAATCTTTTTTCAAACAAACAAGTCAAGATATGTTACATTTCGATACCGATTATATGAGGGGAGCTTGTCCCGAGATTATAAAAAGAATATGTGAGACCAATTTGGAACAAACAGTCGGCTATGGCTTGGACGAATATACCCAAAGAGCCAAGGAGGCAATCAGACAAACAATAGGAAGAGACGATGCCGAAATTCATTTCCTTGTGGGAGGAACTCAAACCAATGCAACGGTGATTGACGGAGTGCTTGGCAAGTTTGAGGGAGTTCTTTGTGCCGAAACAGCTCATATAAACGTTCATGAGGCAGGAGCGATTGAAGCAAGCGGACACAAAGTCCTCACCCTGCCTACCGAAGACGGCAAGATAAAAGCCGAAGATGTGGAAAAATGTGTCAGAGACTTCAATCGCGACGAGTCTCGCGACCATATTGTTGCCCCGGGCATGGTTTATATTAGTTTTCCCACCGAAACAGGTTCTCTTTATACCCTAAAAGAATTGGAAGACTTGCACAGAGTATGCAGCAACAATTCTCTGCCGCTGTACATTGACGGAGCAAGGCTCGGATACGGAATTATGGCAAGAGGAAACGATGTCTCGATAAAGGACATTGCGCGACTTTGCGACATATTTTACATAGGTGGAACAAAGGTCGGAGCATTGTTTGGCGAGGCAGTGGTAGTTTGCAACAACAATCTGCTCAAACATTTCTTCCCTCTGATAAAACAACACGGAGCATTGTTGGCAAAGGGTCGTCTTTTGGGATTGCAATTCGAGACCTTGTTTACCGACAATCTCTATTTCAAGCTCTCAAACAACGCCACAGAGCGTGCAATGGAGCTTAGGGAGGCTTTTGTTGCCAAAGGATATGAACCATACGGCTTTTCGCCAAGCAATCAACAGTTCTTTGTGATGTCAAAAGAGGAGATTAACACTCTGAAATCCAAGGTAAGTTTCGAGATATGGGCTTGGGAAGACGACAATCGTGCAGTAGTCAGATTTGTTACCGACTGGGCAACAAGCAAACAAGAGGTCATGCAACTGATTGACTGTTTGTAAAGTCTCAAACAAAAAATTTGTACCTTTGTCGGTGCTAAAAAACAATTACCACAGTGGACAACAGAGCAAAATTCAACTCACTCAGAGAGCAATATCCTTGTTTTGAGTACAAGGGATTTGAATATGGCATAGAACAAGGAGACTTCAAAGTGCAGTTTCACTTTGTTTGTGGCAATCACAGCTTCTCTCCTACCCATGTTTTCAAGCAAAAAGACTTCTATTCGTTCACTCACCTGAGCAAAGAGCAAACAGAGTTGCTTTTGTTCAACATAGGAATGATTGAACTTGTGAGCTATTGGAAAGCCTTCTGCTCTCCCACAATCCTCATTCACTCTTGGCGTTTGAACAAGGAGCAGACAGACTTCTGGCGTAAGATTTATTTCCACGGGCTTGGCGAATTTTTCTTCCTCAACTCCATTGACGCCGACATAGACAGCTTTGTGAACTTTGAGTTTGAGGGAGAAAGAGAGATGAAGCCCATAGACTTCGACTTGGAAGACAAATACATTGTCCCAATCGGAGGAGGCAAAGACTCTGTTGTTACATTGGACTTGCTCTGTGGTGCGGGAAGAGATGTCAGAACGCTGATTGTCAATCCTCGCGGAGCTACCTTGGATTGTTGCAAGCAGGCAGCAATAGAGCAAAAGGACATATTGGAAGACCGACGCTCGATAGACGCTCACCTTTTGGAGCTTAACCAACAGGGATACCTCAACGGACATACTCCTTTTTCGGCAATGCTTGCTTTCACAAGCCTTTTGTTTGCAGCCTTTTCAAAACGCAGACACATAGCTCTGTCAAACGAAAGCTCGGCAAACGAAAGCACCGTCAGGGGAGCAAAAATCAATCACCAATACTCAAAAAGCATAGAATTTGAAAACGACTTCCGCTCATACGTTTCAAAATATATCTGCAAGGACTTTGACTATTTCAGCTTCTTGCGACCGCTTTCCGAGCTTCACATAGCCAAACTATTTGCCCAACTTGACTATCAATATGTTTTCAAGAGCTGCAACGTCGGTTCAAAGCAAGATATATGGTGCGGAAACTGCCCGAAGTGTCTCTTTGCTTTCATAATCTTGTCGCCATTTTTGGCAAAAGATGTGTTGAAAGCCGTCTTTGGCAAAAATCTCTTTGAGGACGAGAATTTGCTGAGCTTTTTGCTGCAACTCTGCGGCATTGGAGAACAAAAACCATTCGAGTGCGTAGGCACGATTGAGGAAGTGAATGCCGCAATAGCCATGCGGATACACAAAGAAGAACCCTCAGAGAGTGAAGTTCTGCTTACAAAATGGCTTCAACTACCTGTGGCAAAACAATATATGGCAAGAAAATCATTCGACAACATCTTTGCTCTTCAAAAGGAACACAACCTCTTGCAAAGAGACTTCGACATATTTTCCAATCCATACCCTGCAATCAAGAAAGCTGCCCTCAGACGTATCCTCAAAGGACATACGCCCGTTATTCTCGGCTTCGGACGCGAAGGCAAATCCTCTCTAAAATTATTGGAAAGCATATCTGAAAATCAGCACATTATAATATCTGACCAAAACGCCGTTTCGCTCGGACAAAACGCCGGAACAGTTGAACAAAATGCCGAATCAAAAATCTCAAACGGCAAAGCAAAAAATCAGATGCCGAAAGCTGAATACAGAGCGATGACCGAGGACGAATTGAGCGAAGGAACATTGTTTTTGAAGACCCCCGGCATTCCCTACAAGAACATAAACTTCATACCGCCTCAAAAGATAAGCTCTCAAACTGACTTATTCTTACAACTATTTCACTCCCAAACGATTGCAATCAGCGGAACAAAGGGCAAAAGCACCACAAGCAGTCTTGTTTACAAAATTATCAAAGACCAAAATCCTAATGTGGTGTTGGCTGGCAACATAGGCATTCCGCTTTTCGACATGATTAACAGCATAGACGAAAAAACAATCATTGTGGCAGAGCTGTCGGCACATCAGGCGGAGTTTTTGCATCGCTCGGCTCATATCTCGGTTCTGCTCAATCTCTATGAGGAACACTTGGACCACTTTGACAGTTGTGCCAACTATTGGAACGCCAAATTCAACCTTGCAAGAAAACAATCCGAAGGAGACTTCTTTGTCTATAATGGAGAGGACGAACGCATCAAATCACTGCTTGCCTCAAACGGCATACTTTCCGAACTGCATCCTTTCAAAGGCAGCGACTATGTTTATCCCGAACCGAAATACCTCAAGGGCGACCACAACCGTCTCAATGCCTTGGCAGCACTACAAGTTGCCGACATATTGGGTTTGGACAAAGAGCAGGCAGTTCAAAGCATAGTGAACTTTGAACCATTGGCTCATCGTCTGCAAGCGGTCGGCACGATAAACGGAGTAACATACTACAACGACAGCATAAGCACCATTCCCGAAGCCACACTTGCAGCTTTGCAAGCACTGAAAGACGTACAGACCCTCATTCTCGGGGGCAAGGACCGCGGAATAGACTATGGTGTTTTGGTCGAAGGACTGAAAAAATTTGACGTCAAGAACATAGCCTTTACAGGCAAGGCAGGACGACGAATGCTCTCACTTATTGAGCAGAGCGGAATGAAGTTCAACACCCTTGTGAGCGACAACTATAAGGAGATAGTCCGCTGGTGCAGCGAGCATACGGAGAAAGGAAAGATTTGTCTGCTCTCCCCTGCCGCCAGCAGCTACGATATGTTCCGCAACTTTGAACACCGCGGCGAAGTATTCAGTGAATTAGTTAAGAGGATAGGGAAAGAATAGAAAGTTATATGAGACAGGCAGCCGTGAGGCTGCCTATCTCATATCTTATCTCTCTAAGTAAGTCTTCATCTCTTCTTGGAGTTCTTTTGCTTTTTGGGCTGCGGTTTTGGCAAAGTCGGCACTGTGGTCGGCAAAGATGATGCCTCGGGAAGAGTTTACCAACAGACCGCACTCTTTTGTCAAACCGTATTTGCATACCTCGGAGAGTGAACCACCCTGAGCGCCTACGCCGGGAACTAAAAGGAAGTGGTCGGGTGCTATGCGGCGGATTGTGGAGAACATCTCGGCTTGTGTTGCTCCGCAAACGAACATCAGGTTGTCTTTTGTCCCCCACTCTTGGGCTTTGGTCAAGACTTGTTCAAAGAGCTTTGTGCCTTGGTTGTCTTGTGTGAACTGAAAGTCGTTTGCTCCTTTGTTTGAAGTCAATGCAAGCAGGATTACCCATTTGTTTTCATAGACTGTGAACGGCTTTACCGAGTCTTCTCCCATATAAGGGGCTATGGTCATAGAATCGAAGCCGAAGTCGCTTTCGGGAGAGAGGAATGCCTTGGCGTATTGCTGCGAGGTATTGCCTATGTCTCCCCGCTTTGCATCGGCTATGGTGAAGCATTCTTTGTCGAAAGAGTGAAGATAATCCATCGTTTTCTTCAAACTGACAAGTCCTTCTATGCCCTGTGATTCGTAGAAGGCAAGGTTGGGCTTGTATGCCACGGTATAGGGAAGGGTGGCATCAATGATTGCTTTGTTAAACTCAAATACGGGGTCTTCCTTCGTAAGAACGCATTCGGGCAATTTGCTTTTGTCGCTGTCCAAACCTACACAAAGGAAGCTCTTTTTGCGGTATATCAAATCCACAAGTTCTTTTCTGTTCATATTTCTTTAATTTTTTAATCTGATGCAAAAGTAACAAAATAATAACATTCCACAATCGTTATTCGGTCAAAAGAGATTTGTTATGCAGAAAGAAGAGATTGAACAAAGGGTTGAACTTGCTCGCAAAGCACACGCCCAAGGATATAATTGTGCAGAGAGTGTTGTCTTGGCATTTGCCGATTGTGTGGGCTTGGATAAGGATACAGCCGAAAAAATGTCGGTGTCTTTTGGCGGAGGCGTGGCAAAGATGAGAGAGATTTGCGGTTGTGTGTCGGCAATGGCAATGCTTTCGGGATTTGTAAAAGAAAATCAGGACGAGAACTCTCGTCCCGATACAGAGAAGTGCTATCAATGGACAAAATGTCTTGCAGACAAGTTCCGCTCTGAGTGTGGGGATATTGTGTGCAGACGTTTGAGAGGTATAGAAAAGGGTTGTACAAAACCTCCGATGCCTTGCAGAGAATTGGTTGCCACAATGGCAAGGCTTATCGGTGAGAGCTTGGCTTAGTATCGCAAAGACACTGCCTTCCAATCGACCACCTTCCACCAATCTTCCAAATAGTCGGCTCGTCGGTTCTGCTTGTCGATGTAGTAGGCGTGTTCCCATACGTCGCAAACAAGCAAAGGAGTTTGGTCTTGACAAATCGGACTGTCTGCATTGGCTGATTGAACTATCTCCAACTTGCCTGTCTGATTTTTTACAAGCCAAACCCAGCCGCTGCCAAACAGGCTCATTGCTGCCAAAGTAAATTGCCTTTTTAATTCTTCCAACGTTCCGAACTTCTTTTCCAAAGCCGAATACAGCCCTCCCGAGGGTTCTTTATCGGGTTCGGGAGCAAGACACTTCCAATAGAACTCGTGGTTAAACACTTGGGCGGCATTGTTGAAGGTTGCACCTGTCGATTTCTTTACAATCTCTTCTATGCTCATTTGCTCGAAGGCTGTTCCTGCAATCAGCTTGTTGAGATTATCCACATAGGTACGGTAGTGTTTTCCGTAATGATACTCCATTGTCAGCCTGCCGATATGAGGTTCCAAAGCCTCCAAAGAATATGGCAGCTGCATCAATTCAAATTTTTTCATGCTTGTGTATTTTATGGTTATCACTCTACAAACAAGCAACAAAGACGTTGGTTCAACCAAGGCGAAAAAATCAAAAAACAAGATTTAACACGGAAAAATTTGCTGTTTCAAAATAAATTCCTAATTTTGGGGGCTGAAAAAACAAGTAAAATTATTCATTAAAAACGACACGACAATGGCAATAAAAGGAGCAATTGTAGTTGATATTGAGCGTTGCAAGGGCTGCGGAGTTTGTGCTTCGGTATGCCCGAAACAAGTTATCGCCTTATCAGCAAACGTAAATGGTAAAGGTTACAACTACGCCGAACAAGTAAAGGACGAATGTATCGGTTGTGCAAGCTGCGGTATGGTTTGCCCTGACGGAGTTATAACGGTTTACAAAGCTAAATTATAAACGATTTTAAAACTTAGAGAAATGGCAAAGGAATTAAAATTGATGAAAGGTAACGAAGCGATTGCTGAAGCAGCAATTCGCTCCGGTTGCGATGGCTATTTCGGATACCCTATAACCCCGCAATCAGAAGTTATGGAACACCTGATGGCAGAAATGCCTTGGGAGAAAACCGGAATGGTAGTATTGCAGGCAGAAAGTGAAATGGCATCAATCAATATGGTGTACGGAGGTGCTGCAACAGGTAAGAAGGTTATGACCTCTTCTTCTTCACCCGGAATGAGTTTGATGCAGGAAGGTTTGACTTATCTTGCAGGTGCAGAGCTTCCTTGTTTGGTTGTAAACGTTGTACGTGGAGGTCCGGGATTGGGAACAATCCAACCATCTCAAGCAGACTACAATCAGGCAACAAAAGGTGGCGGACACGGAGACTATCAAATGTATGTATTAGCTCCTGCCACCGTACAAGAAATGTATGATTTCGTATTCGATGCTTGGGACATAGCTTTCAAATATCGTACTCCGGTTATGATTCTTTCGGACGGAGCAATCGGACAAGCAATGGAGAAATTGTATGTTGGCGACTACGTTCCTCGTTGGACTAAGGAAGAAATAGCAGCCAAAGCTCCATGGGCAGCTTACGGAAAGCCAAAATCAAGAGGACATAACATAATCACATCTTTGGAATTGGATTCTGTAAAGCAAGAAATCTTCAACCACAAACTTCAAGCAAAGTATCGTGAAATGGAAAAGAACGATACAAGATATGAAGAGATAATGTGCGAAGATGCAGATTACGTTATCGTTGCATACGGTTCAAGTGCGAGAATATCTCACAAGGCACTTCAACTTGCAAGAGAAAAAGGAATAAAAGTAGGTTTGTTGAGACCAATTACCTTGTTCCCATTCCCAAGCGAACCAATCAAACGATTGGCACAAAGAGTTAAGGGAATACTTACAGTAGAGATGAGTGCAGGTCAAATGGTTAAAGATGTACAGCTTGCATCTGAGTTCAAATGTCCTGTAAAGTACTTCGGACGTTACGGAGGTATCATTCCTACACCACAAGAAGTATTGGAAGCATTGGAAAACGATTTAATTAAAGGATAGGATTATGTTTAACGAAGAGATAATAAAACCGGAAAACCTTGTTTACAAGAAAACAAGCGTCATGACCGACGCAGTTATGCACTATTGCCCCGGCTGTCCGCACGGAACAATACACAGAATAATTGCAGAAGTAATAGATGAAATGGGAATTCAAGAAACCTCTATCGGTATTGCACCCGTAGGTTGCTCAGTGTTGGCGTACAATTACTTTGACGTCGATTTTGTTGAAGCAGCTCACGGAAGAGCTCCGGCATTGGCTTCGGCAATTCAAAGATTGCACCCCGATATGCACACCTTTACTTATCAGGGAGACGGAGACCTTGCAGCAATCGGAACAGCAGAAACAATCCATGCCTGCAACAGAGGTGAGAATATCATCATATTCTTTGTGAACAACGCAATCTACGGAATGACCGGAGGACAAATGGCACCTACAACCCTTTTGGGCATGAAGACAGCCACCACTCCTTACGGACGTAGAGTAGATTTGAATGGTTATCCTTTGCAAATAACCGAGCTTGTTGCACAGTTGCCCGGCACATATTACGTAACTCGTCAGTCTGCATCGACACCTGCCGACGTTCGCAAGGCAAAAGCAGCCGTAAGAAAAGCATTTGAAAACCAAGCAAACAAGAAAGGAACATCTTTTGTTGAATTTGTTTCGACTTGCAACTCGGGTTGGAAGATGACACCTGTTCAAGCAAACGAATGGATGAAAGAACACATGTTCGAGAAGTATGTTCCCGGCGACATAAAAGTCGATGGACAGTTGGTAAGATAACCTTTAAAACAGAAAAGAGATGACAGAAGAAATAATAATAGCAGGATTTGGAGGACAAGGAGTTCTTTCTATGGGAAAGATACTTGCATACTCCGGAGCAATGCAAGATAAAGAAGTCAGCTGGATGCCATCTTACGGTCCTGAAATGAGAGGTGGTACAGCAAACGTTTCAGTGATAATCTCAGATGAGAGGATTTCATCGCCGATTATCAGCCAATTTGATACAGCAATCATACTTAACCAACAATCGTTGGACAAGTTTGAACACTCGGTAAAGCCGGGAGGAGTATTGTTGTACGACCCTAACGGTATCGTTCACCCTCCTACAAGAAAAGACATCAACATCTACAAGGTGGCAGCCACCGAAAAGAGTGCAGAACTCGGAATGGCAAAAGTCTTCAACATGATAGTATTGGGAGCATTCCTTCAAGTAAAGCCTGTTGTTACAGAAGAATTTATCGAAAAAGGATTGCAAAAATCACTACCTGAAAGACACCACAAGTTGATACCTGCAAACCTTGAAGCAGTTCAAACAGGCAAGAAACTTGTAGAGACAGTTCAAACCGTATAGTCGGTTTTCTATTCGAATTAAAGCGAGGGCGGAAGCATTTTGTTTCCGCCCTCGCTGTTTGTTTTCGTCTGTTGTGTGTTTCAAAATCTTGTTTGGAAAGTCCTCACTCAAAAAATTAAAGAGGTGCAAGGCACAAAGCACTCACACCTCTAAACGATTTACCTATGGCTTAAAAGCCGAACTTAACTCCTACCGAAAGTGTCGATGGTCTGAGTTCATAACCCGAAACACTGTTGTCTGTACCTATTGCATGAATACTATTATCCCCTTTGAATGAAACAATATATTGCAAATAAATACCGACCGAGTTAGGATTGTCATGAGGGAACACTATCCCTGCGGTTATCGGCATTATCGGCACAAATCCCGAAAAAGAGCCGACTTGTTCGTTATTGCAAGCATACAAAATGTCAGAATACGACAATCCAAATCCGACTCCTGCTTCCAATCCCAACGATTTACCCAAGCCGAACCTGTAAAACACATCTGCATGAACAGATGCGTCCTCCTTTTTCAAGAATTTATCTTTCGTTTCTGCACGACCATAGGAGAAAGAGGCAGATACTCCGTAGAATATTTTGCTCTTATACCCTCTCATTGCAGAGTATGATATACCCACGGTCGGAACAAAAGACTTAAAAGTGCTTACGCCTTCTGCTTCAAGGTAATTGTTGAAGCTCTGTGTGTTTGCAAGCAAGTTTGTATGCAAGCCTGCCGATTGATAAGTTTGAAAGTTACTATTGTTTTGCGAGAAAGCAGTTTGAATACTAAACGCAGAACATAGTAACATCGCTACAATTACTGATTTTTTCTTCATTTTACTTTTTCTTTTTGGTTTAACAATAAGTATTTGTTCACTAAATGATTGAATTGTTTGGCAAATGTCTAAAAAAAATGATACCACCAAGAAAAACCAAATAAAAAAGCTATAACTTCTTACTGATTTTTGCTAACCTTTACTCAATCAGTTTATTTGAAGCGGTGCTTCTTTCGTCATAAATTTCGCAATAATATATCAAAGTACGGTTAAGTCTTGGTCAAACAGCCATGCGATTGGCAAAAATCGCAACAAAGCGGGCTTGGGTTGATTGTTAATTGTCAATTAAATCTTATCTTTGCTCTCTGAAAATAACAATTTGACCTGTCATGAAGAGAGCTTTAATAGTCGTTTGCGGACTTTTATTCATATCTTTCCAAGGGGCAAAAGCCCAGAGTTGCGATTCGGTTTTGCAGAGTGCCATAAAGTTGATGGACAACCGACAATACCACGATGCACAACGATGTCTTACTTCTGCCATTTCGCAAGGCATGGATTCTCTTGCCCTGCACTACGAGCTGGCTTGGTGTCATTACTCGATGCAGGACTACAAAAAATGTGTATCCGTCTTGGAACCTTTGCTCAAAAGAGACGATGTGCTTGCCGATGTGTATCAGTTGTTGGGAAATGCCTACGACGAAACAGGACAGAGCGGCAAGGCGGTAAGCATATATGAGCAGGGATTGAAAAAGTTTGAGAATGCCGGCTGTCTGTATTTGGAACTCGGCAACATGAAGTACCAAAACGGCGACTACAAGAATGCTCTTTACTACTACGAAAAAGGTATAGAGGCAGACCCTATGTTTGCTTCCAACTACTATCGTGCAGCTTTGATATTCTTTGCCTCCACCGAGGAAGTGTGGGGTGTGATGTACGGCGAGTTGTTCATGCTTTTGGAGAAAGACAGCGAGCGTTGCAAGTCGATGAGCCGAGAATTGTACAAGATATATTCCGAAGAGATTTCTTTCGGACGCTCGGGAGCAGAAGTCGATTTCGATTCTCCCACAATAGTCTATTCAAATTCTTCTGTAAGACCCAACCTTTTCCCCGAGAGTTTTCGTTCTGCAATGAGAGCTGCGGTAAAGGGTGAACGCATTCTCGATTTGGCTTCGCTCAATCGCATAAGACAACGTTTTGCAAGAGAGTTTTCTGCCAACAGCAGCAGCTTTGCAAACGTGCTTTCCGACTATCACCAAGAGCTTATCTCACAAGGACATTTCGAGGCTTACAACTATTGGCTTTTTGGTTACGGCAATCCGAAGCTGACGGCAAGCTGGGTCAATGCAAACAAAACAAAATGGGATTCTTTTCTCGCTTGGTTTGAAAAGAACCCCATATCAATAAATCCTTCCAACGTGTTTTCTCGCTACACCATGGAATAAGCCTTACAAACGGACTGCAAATTTTTTCAGACGTTCGTCAAGCATATCCGAAGGAATGAAACTCTTTATCGAGTTGATGACGTCGTTCAACAGTCTCTCTCTTACGAAGTCGTCCTTTACCACAATGGATATTTCCCTCACTGCTATAGGATTTTCTATCGGTCTTATGTTCTTTTGTTGTTCTGCATTGAGCGTAGGTATCTCCAAGGCAGGGATTATGGTACAACCTCCGATTTTATCGACCGTGCGAACCAAGGTGGCAATGTTGCCGGCAGAGTAGATACGTTTGCCTTCATTGTTTTCTCCGCAGAAGTTAAAAATCTGCTTTGTCATACAATGTCCTTCCGAAAGCACCCACAAGTCGTCCAAAGGCAAATCGGAAGCTCTGAGAGAGCTTTTTGAGTAAAGCTCTTTTTGCAAAGGCGACAAATATGCCCAAAAACGCTCATAATAGAGAGGTATCTCCAACAAGTGTTCTGCATTCAAAGGAGTGGCAAGCACCGCCATGTCAATCGAAGAAGACCTCAACCCTTCTATGATTTGGTCTGTCTTCATCTCCTCTATTGACAAATCTACCCCGGGGTGGGAAGCGTAGAAAGCATCAATAAAGTTGGGAACAAAGGAAGAGGCAACCGTCGGAATAACTCCCAAACGCAAACGACCGCCAATTCGGTTACGTTTTTCGTTTACAAGTTCTTTGAGGTTGTCTGCCGCAGCCAAGACAATTTTTGCCTGAGAGACAACGCACTCTCCCATTGCCGTCAGACGCATCGACTGAGACGAACGGTCAAAAATAGTAATGTCCAATTCTGCTTCCAACTTTTTGAGCATGGCTGAAAGTGTCGGCTGTGTAATTCCAAAATTCTTTGATGCTTTAAGCATACTGCCTGCCTCGACAATGCCGAGCAGATACTTTAACTGTTGAAGTGTCATAACTCTAATTTTTTGGCAGAGCCTTAAATCCCCTGCCCAATATTTCACTACTGTCTATTACATTGATGAATGCCTCAGGGTCTATTTTTCTTATGCCCGAACGCAACTTCACAAATTCAGAACGAGAAACGGTTGTATATATTATATCACGCTCAACACCTTTGTACATTCCGACACCTTTCATGCAAGTACCGCCTCGGTTCAAATCGTTGATGATTGCGTCTCTCACTTGGTCATATTTGTTGGTTACGATAAACAAAGTCTTGTATGTCTTCAATCCATCGACAACAATGTCTATTATCTTACCCTCAATCACAATCAAAAGGATTGAATATGCAGGCAGACGCAAATCAGGAGAAATCAAAAGTGAGGAAAGAGCAATCAAACTATCGACAATGATAACCAAAGTACCAAGAGAAATTCCCGTATATTTGTTTATAATCATCGAAACGATGTCGCTGCCTCCCGAAGTTGCACCCGATTTGAATATCATACCAATACCAATTCCGTACAACAAACCTGCAAGCAATGTGTTCAACAGATAGTCCGGAATAAACATCTCCGACGTACCCTTTATGGCAAGAGCATCAAACGGAGCTGCTGCCGCATCGGTTATCAACTCGCCAATGTGAATCAAAGGAGCGTAACCCCATGTTGTTTCCAAAATCCATGTAAAGCCCCAACCCAACACGGTCGAAACTATGGTCTTTACACCAAACATAGGTCCCAAGATTATACTTCCGATAATCAAAAGAGGGATTTCCATGCACATCAAATAGGTCGAAATGTTCACCGGCGTCAATGTACTCAACACGTTTGCAAGTCCGTAAACTCCTCCGGGAGCAAGGTGATACGGCATGGCAAACATCACGTCTGCCAACACAAAGAGGAATGTGCCGACAAAGATGTAAGCATAGGACTTAAACCATTGTTTAGAACCGAACTTCTCATCGGTATCTACAAGTTGGCTGAACCAAGCCTTAACTGAGTTTTGTTTTTCTGTCATAAATATGTGTTTGTTTTGATTAAAAAATTAAGCTGCAAAGGTACAACTTTTTCTCAACTTACGCTCAAAAAAGGCGATTTGTAATCCACGATTTCCATTCGGCGTTTCACTCTTGTCAAAATGGCGTTTCAATTTTGTAAAACGCCATTTTGCCGTGGCAAAACGCCCGATTATTTTAACCAATGTAACACTTTACAAATCAGTATATAACACTAACTATAAAGAAAACCCTTTCAAACAAAGCAAGGTCGAGATTGTTGTTCTCTTCTCCCGATATGCAGACTGTGAAAGGCAATCAAAAAAAAATTGTCGGGGCAAAACAATAATTGCAAAGTGGCTTACGATATAGTGCAAAATCTATGAAAAACAGAAAATTTGTCATTATGAGAAAAAAGATATTTGAAGTGTTGCTTCTGATTGCGGGATTGCATTCTTCAATGTTGGTGTCGGCACAAAATATGCTCGATTTGGATAGTTGCAGGAGCATGGCAATGAGGCACAACAAATCTTTGGCAATATCCGACGAGAAGTTGCAACAAGCTCAGCAGGCAAGGAAAGCTGCATTTACGCAGTTCTTGCCCAATTTCAACGCAAGCGGTGCTTATTTGTACAATTCGCGAAACATTTCTCTTCTTAGCGAAGATGCCCTTTTGCCCGTCGGCACAAAGGCTGCGGACGGTTCTTTCACCCTTAGGTTGGATCAGATGGTTACAGCCGACTTTCCCGATGGTAACGGAGGCGTAATCACACTTCCTGTCGATGCAAACGGCAATCCTTTCAACCCTTTGACCAATCCCGAAAGGGTTCAGCCGAAAGACTATGCCATTTTGCCAAAGGAAGCAATGGAGTTTGACATAGAGAATACCTTTGTTGCCGGCATAGGTTTCACTCAGCCCGTATTCATGGGCGGAAAGATTTTGGAGCTTTACCGCATTGCCTCTTTGGGAGAGCAACTTGCCGCCTTGGGATACGAAAACTCCAAAATCAATCTGTTGATTCAGGTCGATGAAGCCTATTGGAGAGTGGTCTCTCTTCAAGCAAAGCAAAAACTTGCTCTCGAATACAGAGCCTTGTTGCAGACAACAAGCGAAAATGTTGCCGCATTGTTTGAGCAGGGCTTTGCAACAAAAGCAGATGTGTTGAAAGTAAAAGTAAAACTCAACGAAGCCGAAATGACACTCACCAAGGCAGAGAATGGTTTGAAGCTCGCAAAGATGATGTTGAACCAGATTTGCGGAATGCCTCTCGATACCGACTACGAGCTTTCGGAGGTTGCAAAGAGCGATTTGAGCGAAATAAGTCTTGAAGACAACATCGGGAAAATGACCTTGATGCGTCCCGAAGCCAAAATGTTGGATTTGAAAGTTGCCTTGGCAGAAAGCGAAGTCAGAATAGCACGCTCGCGATTTATGCCCAACATTGTGGCAAGCGGGAACTACTTGCTGTCCAATCCCAACGTGTTTAACGGATTTGAAAACAAGTTTGACGGATTTTTCTCGGTGGGTGTGGGTGTTACAATCCCGATTTTCCACTGGGGAGAGAGGGTAAACACACTCTCGGTGGCAAAGCACGCCCGCAACATTGCAAAAATGGAACGTGAAGAGGCACTCGAAAAACTTGAATTGCAGGCAAACATGATGCAGTTTAAGCGAAACGAAGCCTTCAAGCAAGAAATACTCACACAAAACAACCTCGAAAATGCACAAGAGAACCTTTCGCACGCACAACTCTCGTTTGAAGAAGGCATCATTTCTGCTTCCGACCTCATGGAAGCACAAACCGCATGGGTGAGTGCAAAAAGCGACAACATAGATGCACAAATCAACACCATGCTCTCGAAGCTATATTTGGAACAATCATTGGGAAAAATCAAAGTACAGTAACATATAGAAAGATATGAAGAAACAAGAAAGCAAGACATTGGTAATGTCGTTCGTTATTTTGATTTCGGTAATTGCCGTAATCGGTCTTATAGGATATTTTATTCTCACTCCCGACGATGTAATCATTCAAGGAGAAGTTGAAGCCACCGAAGTGAGATTGTCGGGCAAGCTCCCGGGCAGAGTTTTGGAGCTTAGGGCAAGAGAAGGCATGAAGGTAAAGAAGGGAGACACCCTCATACTTATCGATTCTCCCGAGATAAGTGCCAAAATCATGCAGGCAGAAGCAGCAGAAAGTGCAGCCAAAGCCGTAAGTCTCAAAGCTCAAAACGGAACTCGCCAAGAGACCATAACAGCTGCCGCAGAGCAGTACGAAATGGCTCAAACGGCTGCCGACTTTGCAAAAAAGAGCTACGAGAGAACAAAGAACCTTTACGAGAAAGGAGTTATTGCCGCTCAGAAGTTTGACGAGGTCGAAACACAATACAAAGCCGCTCAGGCACAGGCAAGAGCTGCCAAAAGCCAATACGAAATGGCTTTGAACGGGGCGCAAAAGGAAGACAAGCTTGCCGCATACGCCCAAGTACAAAGAGCCAAAGGGGCGCTTGAAGAGGCAAGTTCATACCTTAGCGAGACCAAGTTGGTTGCCCCAATCAGCGGAGAAATTTCCGAAATCTTCCCTAAGGAAGGCGAATTGGTCGGAAGCGGAAGCCCTCTTATGAACATAGTGGATTTGAACGACATCTGGGTTACCTTCAACGTCAGAGAAAACTTCCTTTCCAAGATAAAAGTCGGACAAGAGTTGAAAGCAAAAGTGCCGGCACTCGGAGACAAGGAGATAACTCTCAAAGTAACCTACATCAAAGCCTTAGGCTCGTACGCAACTTGGAAAGCCACCAAGCTGACAGACGAATATGACACCAAGACATTTGAAGTCAGAGCCGTACCTGTTGAAAAGGTAAGCGATTTTCGCCCGGGAATGAGTGTTATTATCAACTATTCAAAACTCAAAAAGTAGAAAAGGAGACGCAAAAATGAAAGGTGTTGTCAGGGTTTTGAAGAGAGAACTGCGGAGAATGGTTTCTCAGCCGATTTATTTGGTGATGACGATTATCATACCTTTGATTGTCGTTCTTTTCTTCGCAACTTTCTTGAACAAAGGTGTGCCGTCGCAGATGCCGATTGCCGTAATCGATTTTGACAACAGCTCTTCGTCAAGGCAGATTGTCAGAACAATATCCTCGGGTCAGTTTTGCAAAGTCAAATACAAGCTCTCCTCATACGAGATTGCACAATCGAGAATGCAAAGCGGCGACATCTATGCCTTTGTCATCATTCCGCGAAACTTTCAGCAAGATGTGATAAACGGCAATCAGCCAGAGGTGGTCTTTTGCACCGAATATGTCCACTACCTTGCAGGTTCGTTGATAATGAGAGAGCTGACAACCACACTCAGCACCCTGTCGGCAGGAGTTAATTTGAAGTTACGTCTTGCCAAAGGCGAAGATGAAACCCAAGCCCTTGCCCAAATCCAACCGATAAAAACCGATGTTCACATTATCGGCAACCCGACTTTGAACTATTCTTACTACCTTTCCTCAATCATAATGCCCGGAATAATCTTTCTTATGTGCCTTATCTGCACCATTTACGCCATAGGAAGCGAATTGAAGCAGGCAAGCTCGAGGCGATGGTTGGTTTTGGCAGATAGAAGCATGGCAAAGGCTCTTTGCGGCAAGCTGTTGCCCTATACCATAGTCTTTTCGCTCATGGAAATCTTCACTCGGATTGTATTGGAAAAGTATTTGGGATTTCCGGTTCACGGTTCAAACATCTTGCTCTACCTTTGCAGCGTTCTGACCATTGTTGCATATCAGGCAGTAGGCATTTTCATTGCAGGCTGTCTGCCGGTGATGAGGACAGCTCTGTCAATCGGAGCATTCTATGGAGTGTTGGGCTTTACGCTTGCAGGATTCACCTATCCGCAATTTGCAATGCTGCCTGCCGTTCGACCATACACTTTCCTATATCCTCTGACGCAATACTACAATATGTATTCTGCCGTTCAAATCAACTCTCTTGGTATCACAGAAGCATGGCTTCCGCTTGTCATTCTTCTATTGTTTAATATTTTGCCTCTATTCATTCTTCCAAGATTGAAAAAGGCTGCCGTAAGATTGGATTTCTCAAAGGATTGAAGATGAAAACAAATATACAAGAAAAGCTGCGGGCAAACAAAGAAGCATGGATAGATATGCTTCACATTCTGAGAAGAGAACTATACACCATTTTCACCGACAAAGGTGTGCTGATAGTCTTCTTTGTTGCCTGCTTGGTCTATCCGATGGCTTGCGGATATATCTACAACCACGAAATGATGACGGATATGCCCGTTGCGGTTGTCGATAAATCAAATACCGCTCTTAGCAGAGAGTATATCCGCAGAGTAGATGCAACACCCGAAGTCAAGATTGCGAGAACTTGCGAAAGTTTGCAGGAGGCTCAAAACCTGCAAAAGCACTCCCAAGTACACGGAATTATCTACATACCCGAAGATTTCAGCACCTCAATCAACACCGGAAGGCAAACCACGGTAAGCATCTATGCCGATGTTACATCTTTCTTTTGGTATAGAAACCTTGCTCTTGCAAGTTCGTCGGTTTCTTTGACAATGGGAGGAGAGATACAAGCCAAAAACCGCATTGCCAAAGGCGAAATGTACGACCAAGCCGTCAGTTCGGTTCAGCCTTTCAAGCCTACGCAACACGTTTTGTACAATCCCGGAGGCTATCCTTCCTTTATCTTGCCGATAGTCCTCATCTTGGTGCTTCAACAAACCCTTCTCATCGGAATAGGAATGATGACCGGAAAAGCTGCCGAGACGAACAAACTACATATAATGATACCCGAGAACGCCCATTACCGAGGATTGTTGAGAATAATCTTCGGAAGAGCCTTGGCATTGTTCATTACATACATTCCGATAGTCATTTATATGCTCATAATCGTGCCGAAGTTTTTCAATCTTCCGCAGTTGGCAGACAGTTCGTTTGAAGTATTGTGGTTCATCACCCCTTTCTTGTTTGCGGTAATCCTTATGGGCATGACAATCGGCACATTCTTCAAAAACAAAGAAGATTCCATACCTTTTTTCATCTTCATGTCAGTACCTATGTTGCTATTGACAGGACTTTCATGGCCAAGGGAGGCAATACCTGCCGCATGGGAGGCAGTATCTCACCTCTTCCCTTCAACCGATGCGGCAAATGCCTTTGCAAGACTTAACTCCATGGGCAGCAGCATGGCAGAAATATCTTCCGAACACCTTTGGCTGTGGATACTTGCAGGCTTTTACTTCCTGACAACCTACTTTGCCTACCAACGAAAACTCAAAAAAGCCCGCTAAGTCTGCTTTTGCATTAAGCAATGCTTATCAACTAACAATCAGACGATTATATAGCTATTTCAAAACGGCGTTTGAGTAGAATAAATCGGCGTTTTATTGGAGCGAAACGCCGATTTATTTTGGTGAAAGGGCGTTTTGTCCGGGGTCGTTTGAGGGAGGTTTCAAATTGAGATTTGGAGTGGTTGTGGTCAATTTTTCAAAAAAAGTGGCAAAATGTTTTGTCATTTTGTCAAAAGGTTGTACCTTTGCACTCGCAAAAAATCACGGTGTTCGTAGTTCAGTTGGTTAGAATATCAGATTGTGGTCCTGAGGGTCGTGGGTTCAAATCCCACCGGACACCCGACGCTTTGTAAGGCTTCACTTTTCAAAAAGTGAAGCCTTTTTTTTGTGTTTCCACAAATTTTGTGTTACTTTGCAGTTTCTTTTTGCGAAGATTTTTGAGATTGAAATAATTGAAAATAAAACAGATTTGAAGAGATGAGAAGATTGAACGCTTTTTGTTTGATGTTCGTTGCTTTGTTTTTGGCAACGGCTTGCTTTGCTCAAAAGTATGAGAGTGTGGATAACGACCCTATGGGCGTGAGAATTTATACCCTTTCCAACGGATTAAAGGTCTATATGTCGGTAAACAAGGACGAACCGAGAATACAGACCTATATTGCGGTGAGAGTGGGAAGCAAAAACGATCCTCACGAAACCACGGGGCTTGCTCACTATTTTGAACACATGATGTTCAAGGGTACGGAGAAGTTTGGAACTACCTCTTGGGAGCAGGAAAAACCATACATGGACAAGATTGAGGATTTGTATGAGGTTTACAGGAAGGAAACCGACAAAGACAAACGTGCAATGCTTTACAGGCAGATAGATTCTCTTTCTTATATTGCTTCGGGTTTTGCAATTCCCAACGAATATGCGACGATGATGAGCTTCATAGGCTCAAAGGGAACGAACGCTGCAACAAGCAACGATTATACTTTCTACCAAGAGAACATTCCTTCAAACCAATTAGAAAATTGGGCGAAGATTCAGGCTGACCGCTTTGCAAATCCTGTGTTGAGATTGTTCCATACCGAGCTTGAAACCATCTATGAGGAAAAGAATATGAGCCTTACCAACGAGGGACGCAAGGTTCGGGAGCAGATGCTCAAAGCTCTTTTCCCCTCACACCCCTACGGACAACAGACAACCTTGGGAGAGGCTGAGCATCTTCGCAATCCGTCTTTGAAAAACATCAAAGCCTTTCACGCAAAGTACTATGTGCCGAACAATTACTGCATTGCAATGAGCGGAGACTTCAATCCCGAAGAAGCAATAAAGATAATTGAAAAGTATTTCGGCAGTCTGCCTTCAAGAGAGGTCGAACCTCTTTCTTTCCAAAGAGAACCCGAATTGACAAGTGTTCAAAATATTGAGGTCAAAGGTATAGAAGCTCCATATATTACGATAGCTTACAGAATGTATGCAGGCAATGGTTCAAAGGATATTTTGATTGCCGAGCTTATGGACTGGATTTTCAGCAATGGTTCGACAGGATTGATTGACAAGAACCTCAATCAGAAAAATCTTGTTTCGAGTGCGTCGAGCAGTCTGTACTCTTTGAACGACTATTCGGTATTCTATTTCCGTGCAATCCCCAAGGCAGGGCAGACAATGGAGCAGTTGCAGGCTCTTTTGATAGAACAAATCGAGCTTTTGAAGAAAGGACAATGGGACGAGAGCATATTGGAGGCTGCGATTGCCAATTTGAGACTGCAACAAATCAAGTCGATGGAAAATAACTCCTCAAGAGCTATGGCAATGGCTATGGCATATCTTTCAAACAGACAGTGGGCAGATGTGGTCAATGAATTGGAGGTCATGAAAACGATAACCAAAGCCGACATTGTGGACTTTGCCAACAAGGTTTTCAAATCAAACAACTATGTAGTCATCAGAAAAACTCAGGGAGAGCCTGAAAAGGTCGAAAAAGTCGAGAAACCACCAATCACACCTATTCAAATCAACCAAAATGCAACGTCGCCTTTCTTTGCTCAAATAAAGTCTGCCAAGACCAAAGCGATAGAACCCGTCTTTGTAGATTACTCAAAAGATTTGAAAATCAAGCAGACGGACAACGGAAGCGAGGTTTTGTATGTGCAGAACAAAGACAACTCGCGTTATTCTCTCTCTCTTGTATATAAGGTGGGTACTTTGGAGAACAAATACTTGCAACTCTTGTCGTGGTGCAGCGATTACCTTTACACACCTTTTGTTTCCAAAGAGCAAGTCAAAGAAAAGCTCTTCAATCTTGCCACAAGCATAAGCGTATCTGCCAATGCAAGGGAGACAATCGTCAGAATAGAAGGTTTGAGCGAGAACCTGCCGGAGGCAATGGAGCTTTTGGAAGACATACTTGCCAATCCGATGATTTCTTCTGCCGATATGGAAAACATGAAAGCCGAGTTACTCAAAAAAAGACAAGATGACAAAGCCAAACAATCGGCTTGCTTTGCAAAATTGTCAGAATATGCTTTGTACGGAAAGAAGGAAGCGTTTGCCACAATGCTGACCGACAAAGAAATAAACAAACTTACTGCCGACCAATTATGCAATATGATTAAGGACTTGAAGAACTATGGTGAGCAGGTGAGATATTACGGAGATATGTCGGTCGATGCTCTTCTTGCTTTTGTGAACAAAAATCACAAAATGGAGGCTCGTCCTTCCAAGGTGGCAAAAGCCAAGCTCAAAGCCAAGCAAACTATCGGCAAAGACGTGGTTTATTTTGTCAATTACCCTGCAAACCAGTCTTATTGCAGAATGTTCGTTGTCTCAAACAAGTATGACGACAAACAGAGAGCCAAGATAAATATGTACAACAAGTACTTCGGAGGAGGAATGAACGCCTTGGTATTCCAAGAAATGAGAGAAAAACGCTCATTGGCTTATCAGGCATACTCAACCTACAACACAGGATATGACAAGACCGACAGAAATTACAACATTGCACACATAGCAACCCAAAACGACAAAGTGATAGATGCCTTAGATGCTTTCAATCTCTTGCTTGACAGTATGCCGGCAATACAATCGAAGTTTGATTTGGCAAAACGCTCTGCCGTCAATTCGATTGCAACCAACAGGGTTATCAAACAGTCGGTCATCAATTCGTTTTTGGAAAACAGAAGATACGAACGCCCTGCAAACAGTATGCAACAGTACTACAAAGATTTGCAAGCCGTAAGTCTTGAAGACATTCAGCAGTTCAGCCGAGAGCAATTCGGAAAAGCTCACAAGGCTTACGTCATTCTCGGCAACAAAGAGCAGATTGACATGAAAGCATTGGAGAAGTTCGGCAAGGTAAAAGAGCTTACGTTGGAAGAAATCTTCGGTTACTAACCTCAACAGTTCACCTTATGGATTTGAAAGAAGAAAAGAAAAACTTGCGAAAGCAGATAAGGCAAATCAAAAAGACTTTTCCTCAACAAGAAAAGCTCTCTCAGAGCCGACAAATCTTCTCTTTCGTTGAAAAGAGCAAGCATTTTGCCTCGGCAAAGGTCGTTCTGCTCTATTGGTCTATGGAAGACGAGGTCTCAACTCACGACTTTATTCTCAAATGGTACAAAGACAAGACGATACTTCTTCCTTGCGTTGTGGGCGAAAGCCTTGTTCTTCGCCGCTTTGAGGGTTTGGAGAGCATGAAAGAAGGAGAGCAATTCGGCATACTTGAACCTGTGGGAGAGATATTTGAAGACTACAAACTGATTGACCTGATGATTATCCCGGGAGTGGCTTTCGATACTTCGCTTCACCGCATGGGACGAGGCAGAGGCTTCTATGACCGATTGCTTTCGGTGGCTGAGGCTGACAAGATAGGCATCTGCTTCGACTTTCAGTTGGTCGAAAGAGTGCCGGTCGAGGAGTTTGACGTGCCAATGAACAATGTGGTAAGTCCGAAAGGCTTTGTGAAAGATGAACAAGAGTAGATTGTTTTTGATTTCGCTGCTCGGGGGCGTCCTTTTGTCGCTTGCGTGGTGGGGATTGCACTTTGCTCCCGTTATGTTGGTGGCTTTTGTTCCTTTTTTGGTGGTTGAAGAATATCTCAGCCGCAATCTGCCCAAGAAGAAGCCGACAACGTGGAAGGTTTTCCTCTATTGCTATCTGCCATTCTTGATTTGGAACTTCACAACCACCTATTGGGTAGCCTACTCCACCCCTTTGGCAATCGCACTGCCCTTTGTGCAGGCGGCACTCATGGCTTTGGTCATGCAACTTGCACACTACTGCAAGCGTTCCTTCGCTCCAAACAAAGAATGGGGCAACATCTTCTTTGCTCTCTTCTTTTTGGCATTTGAATACCTGCACTTGCATTGGGATATCAACTTTCCGTGGTTAAATCTCGGCAACTCCTTTGCCAAGTATCCTTGTTTGGTGCAGTGGTACGAATATACGGGAGTTGCAGGCGGCACTTTGTGGATATGGCTCTGCAATATGGCTGTGTTTGAGCTTGTTTGCTGCTTTGTTTTCGAGAGCAAGAAATCTTTGGGACGACGACACCGCAATATGCACCTTGCTCTTGCGACAACGGTTGTGCTTGTTCCTTGCATAATATCGCTGATACGCTGGTTTTCTTTCAAAGAAGAAGACAACAAAGCGGTGCAAGTGGTGGTTGTTCAGCCCAACTTAGACCCCTATAGCGACCAATACGACTTTTCTCCACGCCAAGTGTGCGACAGAGTGATAGAGTTGGCACAACAAAAAGCCGACAGCAATACCGATTACATCGTTTGCCCCGAGAGTTGTCTGCAAGACTACGCTTGGGAACACAACTTGGAAGGCTCAAAGAGCATTTCGTACCTCAGAGAGTTTGAAAACCAATATCCCAAAGCCGAGATAATTGCAGGAATGTCCTCTCGCCGACTGCTGCCTTACGGAGTTAAAACAAAGGCTGCAAGAAGTTTTGCCGACAATCCTTATATGTTTTATGAGAGTTGCAACATTGCCATAAAGATTGACCGAGACACCACTGCACCTCAAAGCAATCTGAGACACAAAAGCGTCTTGACACCGTTTGTAGAGAAGATGCCGTTCAAGAGTGTGCTGGGTTTTTTGGGCGATTTGGCGTTGGACTTGGGCGGAACGGTGGGAACGCTCGGCAGCGACCCCGAAGCGATTGTCTTTTCCTCACAGGGCAAACCCAAAACAGCCGCCGCAATATGCTATGAGTCCACAGACGGACAATACATAGGCGAGTTTGTTGCCAAAGGTGCGGAGTTGATTTTCATTATCACCAATGACGGCTGGTGGAAAGACACTCCGGGACACAGACAGCACGCCGCCTTTGCCTCACTCCGTGCAATAGAGACCAGACGTCCCATTGCCCGAAGTGCAAATACCGGTATATCGTGCTTTGTCTCACCAAGAGGAGAGCAAAGCGACCGGACAGCCTATTGGCAGCAAGCTGTGATTAAGCAAGAGCTTGTTCCGCAAAAGGCTCTCACCTTTTACGTCAGACATGGCGACTATATATACAGGGCATCAGCCTTCTTTGCCGTGATGTTCTTCCTTTTGAGCTTTGTCATATCAAAGCTCCGCAAAGCAGACAAGTTGAAAATCCAACCAAAATAACAAGATATGTTTAAGAAAGTACCACACACCTACGTCATTATCTTCATTCTGATTGTTCTTGCGGCGGTTGCAACATGGTTTGTACCCGCAGGAGAGTTTGAAAGGCAGACAACGACCACCGATTCGGGCAAAAAGGTCGAACAAATCGTTCCCGGCTCGTTCCAAAAGGTCGAACAAAGCCCTCAAACCTGGCAGATAACTTCCGCATTCTTCAAAGGCTTTCAAAAAGCTCCCGGAATAATAGCCTTTCTGCTCATCTTGGGAGGAGCATTCTGGATATTGAACGAAACAAAAGCCATCGACATGGGCGTTCAGACCTTTTTGAACAAATCTTCTGCCTTGGAAAAGTACCGCATCTTTAAGGCAATAGGCGTAAACAACCTCATCATAATATGTATCATGACAATGTTCTCCCTTTTCGGGGCTTTGTTCGGCATGAGTGAGGAAACGATAGCCTTTGTCGCCATTTTCGTTCCCCTTGCCGTCTCTATGGGATACGATTCCATTACGGGAGTATGCCTTTGTTTCCTTGCAGCCGGCTTAGGCTTCGCAGGCTGCGTTCTCAATCCCTTTACACTCGGCATAGCTCAGGATATAGCCGGAATAAAAATGTTCTCGGGAATAGAGTATCGCATTATAGTGTGGTTTATCATCACTTCTATCGGCATAGCCTTCGTTTTGTGGTATGCAAACAAGGTCAAACGCAATCCGCAAAGCTCCATAATGTACTCGGAAGACGAATATTGGAGACGCAACAAAGAGACAGCAGCAACACTTCAAGCCATACCTGCATCAAAGACCTGCAAGGCAGCCTATTTTCTTGCCTTGGCTGTACAAGTCGGCTTTTGCGTTTGGACACAGAGCCTCATGCTCATAATTACCACCGTCCTTTTTGCTGCACTCGGCTTCTTGATGCTCCGAAAGTCCATGCAGATGTTCTCCCTTTCGGTATTGGTGTTCACCATAGTCTATTTGGTTGAGGGAGTTATGGGATTTGACTGGGGATTTGAGCAGATAGCGGCACTGTTTTTCACAATGGCGATAATAAGCGGCATGGCATTAGGCAAGAATGCAAGCGAAATAGCCAAGCTCTTCATTGCAGGAGCAAAAGATATGCTTTCGGCAGCCTTGGTTGTGGGCTTGGCATCGGGCATCATAGTCATTTTGGAAGACGGAAAGATAATTGACACCTTCCTTGCCTCGCTTTCTGCAACCATTTCGGGCAGCGGCAAGGTGGGAGCTTTGACAATAATGTATGCCTTTCAGTCATTGCTCAATGCAATCATCACCTCGGGAACGGCAAAGGCGGCAATGCTCATGCCTATGTTTGCCGAAATTGCCAATATGTGCGACATATCGCTCCAAGCAGCCGTTACCGCCTTCCACATTGGCGACGGATTTACCAACCTCATCACACCGACTTCGGGAGTGTTGATAGCCGTGTTGGGACTTGCCAAAATCCCTTACGCCAAGTGGGTTAAATTCTCGTGGAAGTTCATTCTCGCAATGGTCGTTCTCGGTTGGGCGTTACTTCTGCCCACACTCTTTTTGTCCCTGCCCGACTTCTGATAACAAGACTTCGGCTCGACATCAAGAAAAACAAACAAAATAATTTGAATATAGTCGATTGATAATCACAGCTTTGCAATCGACAAAAATAAAACGGCGTTTTGTCAGAATAAAACGCCGTTTTATTGAAATAAATCGCCGTCTTTTTTCAACAAAACGGCGATTTATTTTTAGCACTCTGCTACATATAATCTGCAAGAGAAATGATGTTGTCCAAATCAGACTTTACCAAACGTTCAAACGTCTTTGTCGTAATGTCAGCTTGTATATCATCACAATAAACCATGACAGTAAAAGTGATTTTCAGGTTGTCTATATCTTGCGATACGCAACTTATCCTGCTTCCTGCAAGTCCGTCAATCGTCTTTTGAAGATGCTGAGCAACATTCTTTCCTTTGCGTTCTCTGCGACTTTGCGAAAGTCTCTGAAAGTTTTGCGAAAAACTCTTTTGTCAAAAGAAAAACTTTTCCTACCTTTGCGGTTGGAAAGCAAAATAAGGCTTTCGAGTATTTAACCCTTAAAAATAGGAGGACTAAAAGGAGACAAAGAAGAAATATTACAAAGACTTAGTTAAATTTTAACGACATATTAAAGCGTTTTTGCTTATACTTGGACGTGTGAAATCTGCAAAATTTCAATAAATCTGTCAAGAGGAAAGCTGAAAACGCTCACGAGTAATATCGTGGGCTTTTCTTATTTGACAGATTAGGTAATGCAGAACCTCACACTTCGATAAGATAAAAAGTTCCACGACTTTTTTATGCCTTAAAGTCAGGGTTCCTATTCCCTTAAATCAAATCTCAAAAAATTGTATCGCCTTTGGGACTTGGGCAAAGTAAATAGATAAAACATTAAATAAAGAAAGAAAAAATGAAAACTAAATTTTTAGCAGCTATTGTAGCTTTTTTATTTGTTTCATGTGGGGGTGGTAGTAGTGATTCTTATTATTCGAGTTCGGGATCTTCAAGTAGTACAGGTGGTAGCAATGTTTCGTTTAAGAGTAAATATACGAAAACTAGTAAAAAAGTTAATCTTTATAATTATAACTGGAATTGGTATATTGCAGTAGAAAATGTAGATGTTTATACTGATGGTTATAATTATTATATACGAGATTATAATGGAGATTATAGTGAGATTTTAAGCATAGATGCTTTTCAATTCGGTTATGAAAGCGGTTTTAGATATTCTGTTTCTTGGGGTGCTAATTTCTATTACCTTAACTTATAATTTATTATAGTAGACCAAAACGAGCGTTCGACTTGCTTTTGCATTTGCGAACGCTCGTTTTGATATTTGCTTTCGTCGTTTCAGTGAATTGGAACGGCGATTTATTTTCATTACTCTGCTACATGACTTATAAGCCCGCAGCTATAGCATTCAGAAGCAAGATACCGACTACACTTACTCCCGTTGAAATTCCCCAAGCTGTCCACGAAGCCTTGTTTCTCTTACTTCTTGCTGTTTCTTTATAGCATTGCATATATTCCGGACTATTTGCCAATCTCTCGTCTTGAACATTTAGCTGAGTTAAAGACAAATCACTTGTAACAGCAGCTATTGTCGGGATAAGACCAATAAGAGGTGAGCCGAGCAATGTGCAAGCCCAAATGCCACCACGATAAGCCCCTTTGTTTTGATAGAACATTTCTGCATCTTGACTGCCTTTGAAACATGATGCGTCTTCGTTTTGTATCGATGTATTCTCATTTGATTTTACGGCAACTTGTTCTTTGGTGATTTTTTCCACATCTTCCATGCTGTAAACAAAGATATTGCCGTCGGAAGTTTGGATTTTGATACTTTGATTTGGTATTTGCTCGATTATCACTCCCTTGATTACCGAACCATTCTTACAATATACCACGTCCAACATGGTGTTTGTTTGAGCAAAGAGCGAAGAACTCATTGCCACAACTGCCACTACGAGCAAAAATTTGATAAGTTTTTTCATTCCTATTCTGTTTAATTGTTTTGTGCCGCAGTTCCGACGGCGGTTTGTTTTGATTTTTGGGCTGCTCTGTTGAGAGTTGGGCATAAAAAAGTCGTGGAACTTTTAATCTTATTTGCCACACAAGGTCCTGAACTACCTAACCACACAAACAAGCAAAAGCCCACGATTTACACCGTGAGCGTTTCACTATCGTTGCTTTTGCGTAGTTACAAAAATTGTTCAGGTTTTTGTGTAACAAAGGCAAGATACAAACGCTTTATATGTCCGAAAGCATTCTCTGATGCTTTATTTTATCTTTGTCGTTTTGTCTTCGGTTTTCTCCTTTCTTTATAAAATTCTCCTGCAAAGGTATTAAAACTAAGCGAAACAGCAAACAAAACGCCGTTTTTTCCGTTTTGCCCATTTTGGCAAGCGTTCTTTGTCGTATCTTTGCAAAAACAAATTCGTTATGCCGCAGAAGAAACTTTATACTCTCTCGCAGGCGTTGGAGTATGCGAAGGCTTATTGTGCCAAAAGTGAACACTGTCAGAGCGAGGTGATTGAAAAGCTCCGCAGCTACTCGGTTTGCTCCGAGGATATTGAGCAGTGTTTGGCTGAATTGATTTCTTCGGGCTTTATAAACGAGCAACGTTATGCCGATTTGTTTGCTCGAAGCAAGTTTCACCAGAACAAATGGGGCAAAGTGAAAATTTCTCAACACCTCAAAGCCAAGGATATTTCGGATTACTGCATAAAAAAAGCTCTGAACGCCATTGACGGCGAGGAATATATGCAGACGCTTGTGAGGTTGGCAGAAAAGAAACTCTCGGAGATTGATTGCTCAAATCGTCTTGTTGCAAGACGAAAGCTGACTGCCTTTCTCTATGGCAGGGGTTTTGAGTTTGATTGTATTAACAGGGCTTTGGATAGTTTGGAAGATGCTTTGTAAAATTCCTTTTTTTGTTCGCCGATATTTCAATCGTGGTTTTGAGTTTGACATTCCCTCAAAGGACAAGGTTATATTCCTGACTTTTGACGACGGTCCTGTGCCTGAGGTTACTCCCAAGGTGTTGGAGCTGTTAGAAAGGTTCGATGCCAAGGCTACTTTCTTCTGTGTGGGTGATAATATCCGAAAACACCCCGATTGTTTCAGACTTGTGGTCGATAAGGGACACTCTGTGGGCAATCATACGATGCATCATTTGAAGGGTTCGGCGGTCGGCTTTGACAAATACTTGTCCGATATTGAGGATTGCAACAGGTTGTGTGGCTCAAAGCTCTTTCGTCCGCCCTACGGCAAGATTACAAGAAAGCAGTTCAAAGAATTGAAACAGCGAGGGTTCAGAATAATTCTCTGGAGCGTGGTCAGCTTCGATTATAGCAAGAAAATCTCCCGAAAGACCTGCCTGAACAATTCGCTCAAGCTGCAATCGGGAGATATACTTCTGTTTCATGACAGCATAAAAGCTCAAAGCAATATGCTCTGTGCCCTTGAGGGAGTGTTGAAACACTACTCTGCCAAAGGCTTTCGCTTTCTTGCTATCCGATAGCGGGATTATTCGGCTACCAATACGTCTTTGGTAACGACTTCGCCGTGTTTTAGTCTGACGGTACTTTTTCCGCGACGAATAAATGGCTCGTCGCCGTAAGCAACATCAATATCGAAGATAGCCTCATTGTCAAAGAAGAAATAGGCTTCTCCGTTCTTGTCGCTGACTCCCTCTCGGCGTATACTGCCTGACTCTTTTGATACGGTAATTCGGGCGTTTTCAAGTCTCACATCGGGCTGTGTGGCATCTTTTACCACGATTGTCAATCCGCATCCGTCCAATTCATCGTCCGAACAGCTGCTAAACAGCGGAGAAACAAGCACTACCGCCAATGCCATCAAAAAAAATATTCTTACTTTCTTCATCATGATGATTTTTTTTTGTACTATTGCAAACTCAATCTTGATTTTAGATTGCAAAGCTAAGAAAAAAATCGTATGTGGACAAAGAAAAGTTTATTTTTAGGAATTTTTGCCGGAATTTTTGCTTGCAGTTGTTCGAGCAAGGTGGCAAATAACAGCTCCGTAACGGAGAAGGAAAACGAAAAAATAGTAGAGAAAACAACTATGGTAGTTATCAGTACGGATTTTGGGGAGATGAAAGCGGTTTTGTACAACGAAACGCCCCTTCACAAAGAGAATTTCATCAAATTGGCTGAGGAAAGATATTTTGACGGCACCTTGTTTCACAGAGTAATCGACGGATTTATGATACAAGGCGGCGACCCCGATTCAAAGAATGCCAAGAAAGGACAGATGTTGGGTCAGGGCGGTCCTGATTATACCATTGCGGCAGAATTCAAACAGGAGCTTATTCACCGCAAGGGTGCTTTGGCTGCCGCAAGAATGGCAGATCAGGTCAATCCCAAGAAGGAATCTTCGGGCAGTCAGTTCTATATCGCTCAGGGAAAGGTATATACCAAGGACGAATTGAACAACCTTGCAGCAAGAATGGGCAAACAGTTCAACCAAACGCAAATTGAGGCTTACACAACCGTGGGAGGAGTGCCTTTCTTGGACTATGAATATACTGTTTTCGGTCAGGTGATTGAGGGATTGGAGGTGATTGACAAAATTGCCGCCGTTCAAAAAGACCGTTACGACCGTCCGACAGAAGACATCAAGATGACAATTAAAGTTGTTGAGCAATAGTGGCTTTATGAAACAGAGAATAAAACAATCGATTGAGAATTTGAAGCAGTTGAGTGCCGAAACATTGGAAGACATCGAGCAACTGCGAATACAATACCTTGGAAAAAAAGGTGTAATGAACGAGTTGTTTGCACAATTCAAGAGTGTACCGAACGAAGAAAAGAAAGAAATGGGTTCTTTGCTCAACGAACTCAAAACGGCTGTGCAAACCAAGATAGAGGCTCTTCGCGAGGCGGTGGAGAATAAGTCTGAGAGCAAAATAAGTGTTGATGACCTTACAAAGCCTGCTTGTTTGGAGCAGTTGGGTTCGAGACACCCTATCTCTCTTGTGAGAAATGAGATAATTTCTATCTTCTCCAAAATTGGTTATACGGTGGAAGAAGGTCCGGAGATTGAAGATGACTGGCACGTTTTCTCGGCATTGAACTTCCCTCCCGAACATCCGGCAAGGGATATGCAAGATACGTTCTTTATAGAAAACCGTGAGGACGGCAATCATGCGGTACTTAGAACTCACACTTCTTCGGTTCAAGTCAGAACAATGGAGAAACAAAAACCGCCAATCAGGATTATTGCTCCCGGAAGGGTATTTCGTAATGAGGCAATCTCGGCTCGCGCCCATTGTATCTTTCATCAGATTGAGGGATTGTACATTGACAAGAATGTATCTTTCTCCGACTTGAAGCAAAGTCTGCTTTACTTTGCAAAAGAGATGTTCGGGGCAAATACTCAGATAAGATTGCGTCCGTCATACTTCCCTTTTACCGAACCGAGTGCCGAAATGGACGTTTCTTGTAACCTTTGCGGAGGAAAAGGCTGCAATGTGTGCAAGGGAACAGGCTGGTTGGAGATTATGGGTTGCGGAATGGTCGATCCGAATGTGTTGAAGGCTTCGGGAATTGACCCCGATGTTTATTCGGGATTTGCTTTCGGAATGGGCGTCGAACGTATTGCCATGCTCAAATATGGTGTGAACGATTTGAGAATGTACTTTGAGAACGACGTTCGCTTCCTTGGTCAGTTCCGCAATTCGATTTAATCAAGCAAGTATTCACTTTAAGATAAGGAAGGGGCAGATTGCCTCTTCCGTTTTTTCGTTTTATGGCAAGAATAACAATAGATAATATGTCTTTCTACGCATTTCATGGTTGTTTTGCGGAAGAAAGCACCATAGGAACTCACTTTTCGGTCGATTGTGAGTTCGATTGCGACACCTCAAAGGCTGAAACAAGCGACAATATTGAGGATACGATAAGCTATTTGGACGTTTACCAAACTATAAAGCAACAAATGGAAATCCCTTCCCACCTTTTGGAACATCTTTGCAGGAGAATAGTCGATTGTCTTTTAGAAACCTATCCGCAAATGGACTATTGCAAGGTTCGGGTTCACAAGCTCAATCCTCCGTTGGGCGGTCAGATAAAGGGAGTGAGCGTTTGTCTTGAGGCGTGTCGTCCTTAGGTTTGGAGTAGGCGAAGAATTGTATCCACACAGCCCACAAAGCAAATATCACAACGTACATTATCGGTCTTGCAACCCAGTCGTGATAGTACTGAAACTGCGAAGGGTCGTGTCCGAACAGGTCGGTGAGAAAATAAATCCTCACTATGTTGGAAAGAACTATCACAAGACTTGCTCCAATAAAGTAAATAGTTTTCTTCCACCACTTTCCCGAGCAGAGAACTATCAACAAAAGGAACTGCATTATTTGTTTGATTGCAGAACAATCGTGAACTACCTGCATGATTGCATAACATTGCAGGTGCCCTTGCTCGTTTGGCTGCATGAAATAGAAACTTGAATTGTCGCAAACAAAGTCGAGGTTTGAGAAAGTGGTCATCAATATCTTGCTTCCCTCGTATGCAATCAGCGTAAAGAAGTCAAACACATCGTCGGTGAACGGTCCGAAGAGCCAAGAGTTCATATCGGTGTTCCAATAGAGGAAATGAAATGCCACACTTGCCACAACCAACATCAGAAAGTCTTTCAATAACTTTCTGTTCTTGGGATTTTCTATCGTTATCTTGATGAATTGAGGTACTTTCATGAGGCAAAATTACAAAAATATGGCGTATGGCTGCCCTGTCGAGCCGTCTTTCTGCAAAAAAGCGGAGTGTTGCTGTCTTGTCAGGGCTGAAAATTCGGAGAGTTTGAGAGTTTGAAGTAGCAAAGCGAGAGTTCAGACTTTCGGGCTGCGGATTTTGAGTTTGCTTTTCAACTCTTGGAAGTTGTTTACTTCAAGTTTTTCGGCTTCTTTGAGCAACAATCTTGCACAAGCCTCCGCATCAGAATCCGATTTGTGGTGTTCAAATTGAAAACCTATCTCATTGCAAAGGTAATCCAAAGAGTACTTCGGACTGTCTTTCCAGACCAATCGGGCAATCTGGTAAGAGCAAAAATACCTTGCCGAAGGCAGTGCAATTTTGTAGTGTCTGAGGGTTTTCCTAAGGACGTTTATGTCAAAGGAAGCGTTGTGTGCAATCAATATCTGCCCCTCAATGTAGGGCGATATTTCGTTCCAAAGTTCGTCAAACTCGGGTTCGTTCTGCACATCTTCCTTGTGAATGCCGTGAATGCGTTGTGCATAAAAATGAAAGTAAGGATAGCAGATTGGTTTTATCAACCAATTTCGTTTTTCCACTATTTGAGAGTTCCTAACCACCGCAATACCAAGAGAACAAGGGATATACTTGTCTGCACTCTCAAAGTCAATAGCCGTAAAGTCAAACATATCAAAAGAAAACGGTGTATCAAATCTGTCAAATGTTGATACACCGTTTGTTATTCAGGTTTTTGTTTATTTGTTCTTGAAGTTTGTCAAGCCCTCATCGAGGAATTTCACAAAGTTTTCGATGTTTCTGTCGTATGATTTAGGCTCTTTGGTGAGCAGATTGCCCTCCGAGTCCATCAAAACGTACAATGGTTGTGCGTTTGCGTTGAAGTGTTCGATTTGATAATTGTGATTTTTCTTTCCGAGTGTCTTTATGGTCTTTCCGTCTTTGGTTTTGACCCATTCACTCTCGGGGAGCTTGATGTTATTCACGTCTGCATACAAGGCAACCATCACATAATCTTCCGTAAGTCTCTTTTTGACCTGAGGATCGACCCATACATAGTTCTCCATCTCACGACAATTTGCACAAGTCTTGCCCGTAAAGTCTATAAACAACGGTTTGTTCACCTGCTTTGCATAAGCCTTTGCCTCTTCGAGGTCAAAGAAACCCTCAAAGCCCGTAGGGAGGTGCAATTCTTTGGCATACTTTCTATCGACAGGAAGTTTTGATGTTCCAACTGCCTCTGCACTCACCGTGTTTTCGGATATTATTCTCTGCAAGTCGAAGTCTTGGGTTGTCGCAGGCGGAATGTATCCCGATATTGCCTTCAAAGGAGCGCCCCACATACCCGGAAGCATATATATAACGAAAGAGAATGTTATCAAAGCGAGGAACAAGCGTGGCACACTGATTTTTTCCAATGGCTCATCGCCTTTGAAGCGAAGTTTTCCCAAAAGATAAAATCCCAACATGGAGAATACCACTATCCACAAGGCAAGATAGGTCTCTCTGTCCAAGATGCCCCAGCCTGCGGACAAGTCTGCCATCGACAAGAACTTCAATCCCAAAGCTATTTCTATAAATCCGAATACTATTTTTACGGTATTGAGCCATGAACCGGACTTCAAGTTCTTCAAAACCGAAGGAAACATTGCCAAAAGTGTGAATGGCAATGCAAATCCGATGGCAAATCCAAGCATGGAGACCAAAAATACCCAGCTGTTGCTCGATCCCGACGCCATTTCGATGAGTGCAGCTCCCAAGATAGGACCTGTGCAGGAGAATGAGACCAATACGGTTGTCAAGGCGATGAAGAATGTTCCCAAATAGCCGCCTTTGTCTGCTTTCTGGTCCGATTTGTTTATCAATCCGCTCGGCATGGTGATTTCAAACAAGCCGAAGAACGAGAAAGCGAAAATCATGAAGATTATAAAGAATATAAGGTTTGGTATCCAGTGGGTAGAGATGATGTACATTGCATCTTTGCCCAACAAAAGTGTCAATGCCAATCCCAAAACGGCAAACATAAATACTATGCTTGCTCCAAAGAAGTAAGCCTGACGGCGACCCTGCTTGCTCGATTTGTTTCCCTTCATGAAGAAAGATATTGTCATCGGAATCATAGGAAAAACGCAAGGGGTGATAAGTGCCAACAGTCCTGCGGCAAAGGAAACAAAGAACACAGTCCAAGGAGATTTGTCTTTGGTTGCTTCGCTCTGTGTGGTGGCAGTGGTTTCTGCTTGTGCAACTTCTGCACTCTGAGTAGCAACTGCTTGTTCGGCGTTGCTGTTCTGCTCGTCTGTCTTCTCGTCTGCAACTTCTTCGGTTACAGGAGCTGAGCTTGCCACATTGAAGTTAGGATTTCCTTTGACGTCAAAGCTGAACGACACTTCGTCGGGAGGAATGCAGCTTCCCTTTTCGCATAGTTGGAACTCCACACTTCCTTTGACCTTGAAGTCTTGGGTGCTTTTTACTTTAATTCTTTGACGGAAGGTAACATCTTTCTTGAAAAATCGGGAAGAATCCTTTGCAAATACATCATACTCTGCTATTGCCGCAGGTTCTTTTACTCCCCCTATTCTCTCATAAAGATTGGTTTTGTCAAAAGAGAACACTATAGGGTTCTCTGTGCCTTTGGTGTGTTGTGAATAGATGTGCCAATCGCCCGAAAGTTTGCAATGCAAAATCAATTCGGTAATCGAATCATTGATTTTCTTGGTTTTGAAGTCCCACTTGGCAGGACTTTGGGCATAAACTCCCATCGACAAGATTAAACTTGCCAGAATAATGATACAAGATTTGCTCGTCTGCTTCATATAATTTGTTTTATTATGTTTACTTACTTAACCAAACCGAAGGATTGAGGTGGTGAGTTCCCTTAAATATCTGAAACTTAAACTCACTTACTCCGTCCTCATTGGTGTTTACTATTCCTATTGTTTGTTTTGTCGATACCTTGGTGCCGGTCTTGACACTGACCGATTGTAAGTTGGCATAGACTGTCATGTATTCGCCATGGCGAATGATGACAACCATTCCCGAAGGACCTTTTGCAACTCTTGACACCTCACCTGCAAAGACTGCTCTGATTGCAGAGCCTTTGGTCGTTCTGATGTCTATTCCTTTGTTTTCGACCTGAGTTCCCTTTATTTCGGGGTGAGGATGTACTCCGTATTGAGACACAACCACTCCGGTGGCTGAGGGCCATGGCAGTTTGCCTTTGTTTGCCTCAAAATTGCTTGACAGAGCCACTTCTTCGGGAGTTGTTGCTATGGTGTAATTCTTTTTCTTTGCTGTCTCCATTGCAGTCTTGTTTGCTTCCACTTCTTTCTTGTTGGCTGTTGAAGACTTGGCTTGCTCTGCCATTTTTTTCTTTTTGGCTTCGGCAAGCTGCTTTTGCTTTTGTACCTCGGCTGCTATGGCGTTGTCAATCTGCTTTTGGAGTTTCTTGACTTGGGCTTGTTTGTTTTTGAGGTCTTTTGCAATTTGTTTCTCTTTCTTCTGCAAGTTCTTGACAGTCTTTTCTTTCTCTTTTTTCTCCTTTGCCAAGGCCTCGTTGTTCTTTATTTCTTGCTTCAAGAGGGTTTCCTGACTTGTTTTTTTGACTTCGAGTTCGTTGGTTCTCTTTGCAAGTTCGTTGGTTTTCTCTTTGATTTGCTGCAACTTCTTTTTCTGCATATCACCGAACTGTCTGAAAAAGACATACCTCTGATAGGCTTCCTTATAGTCCTTGGCAGCAAAAATAAACAGCAATTTGTCGGTTGCTGTTCTGTTTCTCTGTGCATAACGCAACATTTGGGCATAGCTTTCCTTCAAAACCTCGATTTCTTTGCACAATTCGCCGATTGATTTCTGGGTACTCTTAATCTCGTTGTTCAACATACCCATTTGGGAGGTTATGTTCTTGATAAGGTTCTGGCGGCTGGCGATTTTCTTTTTGAGAACCTGCAACTCGGACGAAGACATCTTTTTTGTCTTCTTCGTTTCGTTCAAAATGGCGTTCATCGAAGCAATTTCTTTTTCGAGTTTTGCCTTTTGTTTTTCGAGTTTGTTGCGGTCTTGTGCAAAGCCCTCGCAAGGACACGAAAGCAAAATCACTGTCATTGCAAAGAATGACAGCACGAGTGTCGATATGTTGATTTTATGTGTGTCGAACAGCATTTTTATCCTTTAATTCAGCCTTCAAAATTACAAATAATTGTTGAAACAGACGGTGTAATCTGTCAAATAGTGTCTTATTTTCATGAATTACAGCTTCCTCGGCTCTCGGTATTTCTAAAATGCTGTCTGCCAAAAGGGGCTTTTGGAAAAATAAAACGCCGTTTCAGCGGAATAAAACGCCGTTTCGTCCGAGCAAAACGGCGTTTTGTTTCTTATAAAATAAGCCTCTGTAATTCAATAGTTTGCAAACAAATAAAACAAAGCCTCTTTGAGTGTGTCTTGTTGTCGGGAAAAGTTGTACTTTTGCACTTGTCTTTCAAAGCGAAAGGCACTCGGAGTATATGGACACTTGCTTTTTTTTGAAGAACTATTTGAAGCATTTTTTCGGGGCAAAAGATGAGTATGCCCTTCATTCGCCTTTTATGTTCAACTTGTTCGTAAACGGTCTCAAATCGAAGACTTTTCGCAAGGAATTACTATCTCTTGAAAGCGAAATTGTTTGCAAAAGGCACTGTCTTTTGTCTCCAAAAAAGAGAAACGATGTGTTTTTGTACTCTCTTTTGAGGTATTTTTCTCCTCGCCACATATTGTTTTTCTCTTCCGAAAGGGAGAGTTCACTGCGTTGCTATCTGAAACAAAGCGGACAGTCTCTTGCAGACTGCAAGTCTCTTTCGCTCAATTCACAAGGGCTGTTTGCCGCAGGATATGACCATGGGAAATGCGTCCTTTCCAAAACCCTGCAATCGATTGGGGCTTATTGCTCTGACCTTTCTTCCGATATTGATTTTGTATTGATTGATTGTCGTCTGCCGAAAGAGCATGTGTTGCACTATGTTGATTGTCTGCTGCCACATTGTGGTGAAGAAAGCGTGTTCATTCTCAAAAACATATATTACGACAAGGCTTGCAACTCGGTATTTAGAGAGTTGAAAGCAAACAAAAGGTGGAAAGTGTGTGCCGATTTCTTTTCTTTCGGAGTGTTTTTCATGACTTCACGCCCCTTGCAGCGACAAGAGTACTCACTTTGCAAGAGATGACACAGCCGATTTATTGATTTTCGTCCACAAGTTGAGTTCCGTGGGGATTTTTTATCCGAACGCTGTCAAAAGTGTCGGTTGCCCTCAGTCCGTCTCCAAAATCCGTTCCCGAAGAAGACACTCTGCGTACCGGCAAATCGGTGCGAAGAAGTGCCGAATCTTTAATCCAATAGAGGTCTGTGCAGTAAAAGGTATCTTGGTTCTCAAAGTCGATTATCTGTACATTGTCTTTGATGTAATAGAGGTTGGAATTGTTGCGGTTGATTGCATAATCGGCTTTCAGATGTGCCTTCTTTGTCATGTCGGGATTGATAAAGGTGATGTCTATCCCTTGGGGACAGCACATCAGAGAGGTATCTCGGGAATATATTTCGATACAAGGTGCTGTCAATTCAATATCTACATTTCCTCCAAGGCTTCTGATAAGGTGGGCATTCTTCACCACCTGAGAGGGAAGCGACTTGTCGGCATGCTTGGTTTGAGTGTTCTTCTCTTTTGAACACGAAACAAAAAGCAACAAAAAAACAAGCACACCTGCACTAAGCAAGTGTACCTGTTGTTTATAAGAAAGTTTTTTAATGCTGTTCGACACTTGGTCTATCGACATCTTGCAGTTGTGCCTTTTCCAATCCAGCAACCTACAGTGAAAGCCGAACCTTGGTTGATTGAGTTGAAGAACATATCTTCTTTTGAAGGCCATTGAGAGTGTGCAGCGTTCATTACTTTTTGAGCTTCTGTCGCAATAGAAGGGTCGATAGCCTTTGCTCTTGCAGCCTCGTCGTATGCCACCCATGCAGCTCCTCTGATTTTTCCCTCGTGAGAAGCACAAGAAACAGCACTCTTCAAATACATATTGGCAACCAAAAGAACTGCCTTTCCTTCCAAGGTCTTGTCATATTGTGCAACTTGGTAAGCGGCTGTTCTTGCGGCAGAGTATTGTCCCGAGTTCATGAGTGCAGTTGCCAAAAGGTAAGATGCTTTTGCCTTTGAGTCGTTGTCCTCAAATGTTTTGACAGCTTCTTCCAAATAGTTGGCAGCTTCTTTGTTTTTATCCTTGTCCATCAACATTCTTCCCATCATAAAAGCCGACTTGGCTGTTGGTTCCAATTTGTGAAGGTTTTCTGTTGCCAAGAAGAAAAGGTCTGACTTTGTGCAGTTCTTTCTATCCAAATTGGTGGTAATCTTTTTCAACAACTCTATGTCGTTGGGATTTGCTTTGAACTTAGGCTCGTAGATTTCTATGATACGCTCGCAAGATGCAAAAGGCTCAATCATTTGTTCTGTCATGCCAAGGTAACTCATCGAATTGTTCAATTCGGTTTCTGCTTTCTTGATTTTCTTGGCATCGGCAGTCTCTTGAGCCTCAATCAATGCAAGTTTGTTTTGCTTTACTATGTGTTCCAAAGTTTCGGAAGCATAGTCGTAAGCATCAAAGAGAACAGACATCTGCTCGGAGTTTGCCTTTATCGAGTGAAGATAGTTGATTGTTGCCTCCACATAGAGCGGACAATATTGTGCGTCCAAGTTGCTGCCTCCTTTTTCGGCTGCTTCTTTGTATAGATTGTAAATCTGTTCTTTTTGTGCAGGACGATACTCGGTCAAAATTTTGGCTTTTGCAGCTATGTTGTTGTATTCTTCGCCAAAAGCTGCTGTTTTTATGTCTTGAAGGGCAAGGTATTCATCTATATACTTGTCTCTTTCGGCAGGAGTTGCCGCCGAGGCAATCATGCTCTTCATTATGTTTATGCCTCTGATGAAGGTGTTGATGTGATATTTCGGACAATGCTTGACAACCTGCGACCATGGTTCGTAAGCGTCCTTGTAATTTTTCTGTTTGTAAAATTCCTGATAAAGGGAATTATTTGCAATGCAGGCGGTACTGTCTTCCGGTGTATTGCCAAAGCGTTGTGCTTTTGCGTCCCATGCTCCCAAAATCACTGCACAGGCAGCCATTGTGAAGATTGTTTTTTTCATTTTTCTCTAACTCTTGTTTATTTGTTTCTTGTCTGTTGTTTTTTCTATTGATATTTCCTTTTGAAGAACCATCTGTCCTTTGCCGAGAAAGAGACGCCTATTTTGATGAAATCTTTCTCGATAAGGTTGTTTTCTTTTGTGCCTTGCTTGCCGTATTCAAGGCAGATGTTTATCTGAGTTCCCTGTTTTTTGATTGGCAATCCCAATCCCAATGCAATGCCGTACTGACGTATTTGTCTGTCATTGAGATACAACATTCCGCTCGAGTAGTTCATTCCCAATCGATAGCTGATTTTTTGCAAGTAATTGCCATAAACATTTGGCTTGTACTCAATTCCTGCATTTATTCTCAAATCATCTCTCAACACATCGGAATATTGAACTGATTGAATTTCGAGTTTTGACCATTCTGTGAAGGTTGCGTCAATCTCGGCGAAGAATTTTTGAGGTCTTTCGTACGATAAGCCTGCTCCTATGGT
>JAEDJL010000039.1 GCA_016296345.1 Bacteroidales bacterium
AAGACTTCATGTTAGTGAGCAAAAACCCTTATGTTGTTGCAGCAAGAGTAAACCTTGCTCCAAAAAACCCTCATTTTGCCCTCAAAACAGGTGAAATTTTTACTCAAAATTCTCGCTTAAAATCCTTGATTTTTATCGTCGAAAAATATGGAAAGAAGTTGTTATTTAAGCAAAAAGCAATGCTATCGGAGGGGTTCAAGACAAAAGAGGCTGTCTGACGAATTTGTATCAGGCAGCCTCCTTTGATTGCTTTGGTTTATCGTATTAGGGATTGGACTTGTTCTATCATCTTATCAGCTCCGTCAAAGATTTGGCTGATGTGTGTTGCCACCATGTATGCCGGAGTGGTTACTATCTTGTTTTCGGTGTCGGTTACGGCTTCGGTGGCAGGGCATTCCTTGTGGCGACAACCCATTGAGACTGCCGCTTCCGAGGTGTCGCATCGGCTTCCGAGGGTGAGCAATATGTGCTTTGAGCCAAAGACTTTTGCCAATATCATCGGTGCTATGCACATTGCTCCTATGGGTTTGCCTGCGTTGTGGGTGTCGATGAGGGCTTTCTCTATTTCGGGGAGTACACTCATGTCTTTGCCCTCAAAGGCGTAGGTACTCCAATTTTGTGCTGCTCCCATTCCTCCGGGTAACACAAGGGCATCGAAGTCCGAAGGCTTGTATGCACAAAGGGGTTGTATGTCTCCTCGGCACAAGCGTGCTGCTTCGATGAGTATGTTGCGTTTTTGGTCGGTCGGCTGCATGGTGCTGTGGTCATAAACCACAAAGTCGCCTTGTGGTGCAAAGCATTTGTAGTTTATTCCTCTTCTGTCCATTGCCAAAAGTGCCGAAAGGGTTTCGTGGGTTTCGCTTCCGTCTCTGTTGCCGCAGCCTGCCAAGATGACTGCGATTGTTGTTGTTTTCATATTTGTATTTATTTGGGGGTTAATATGTCCTGTTTGCCGGATTGGGATGCGGTGATAGCTCTCAAAACTCTGCTCTCAGTTGCAGGGTGTCGAAGGAGAGTTGCACATTGTCGGGCAAGCGTTGATTTACTTGGTCGTGAAAGCCCATAAAGTGGCTTATGTGAGTAAGGTAGGCTCTGTGTGGCTGCACTTGTTCGATGAGTTGCAGTGCTTCTTGCAGGTTGAAGTGTGAGAAGTGTTCTTCTTCCCTCAGTGCATTGACTACCAAGATGTCCAAATCTTTGAGCTTGGCTTTTTCTTTGTCTGAAATGGTTTTTGCATCGGTGATGTAGGCAAAGTTGCCAAGCCGGTATGCAAGGGTCGGAAGGCGGTAGTGCATCACTTCGATTGGTTGTATGGCAAGCTCGTTCACCGTTATGCTGTCTTGCGGTGTGATTATTCTGAGGTCAAATTGCGGCAGTCCGGGATATTGGTTCTGCTCAAAGGCGTATGAGTATTCGTGTTTTATGCCTTGGGCTGCTTCCTTGTTGGCATAAATGGGCATGGGTTTTTGTTGAAGGTAGTTGAACGAGCGTACTTCGTCCAATCCTCCGACATGGTCGCGGTGTGAATGTGTTACAAGGATTGCACCTATGCGGTCGATGTCTTCTCTTAGCATCTGATAACGAAAATCCGGTCCTGCATCTATGCAAATACGCGTACCTTGGTCGCTTGTCAGCAAGACCGAAGAGCGTAGTCGGTGGTCTTTCTTGTGCGTAGAACGACAAACCTCACAGTTGCACCCGATAACGGGTACTCCCTGTGAGGTTCCTGTTCCTAAGAACGTTATATCTAAATAGCCCATTTCAACCAGATGGCTCCCCATGTGAAGCCTGCACCGAATGAAGTCAAAATAAGGTTGTCGCCTTTCTTGAACTTGTGTTGGTTTTCGTACATCAACATTGGTATTGTTGCCGAAGTGGTGTTGCCATATTTCTCGATGTTTATCAAGACTTTTTCGGGGTCGAGTTCAAGTCGGCTGCCTGTTGCTTTGATAATTCTGAGGTTTGCCTGATGTGGCAACAAGAATGCAATGTCATCTGAGGTCAAATTGTTGCGACGCATTATCTCTTCGGTCGCTTCTGCCATTTTGACTACTGCCCATTTGAAGACTGCTTGTCCTTCTTGGTAGATGAAGTGTTCGCGTGCATCTACTGTTTCGTGGCTTGCCGGTTTTACAGAACCTCCTGCAACTTGATGAAGGTGCTTTACCCCCTCGCCGTCCGAATAGAGAACTTCGTCCATTAGTCCGTATGGTTCTTCGGTTGCTTCAAGCAATACTGCGGCTGCTCCGTCTCCAAAGATAGGACAAGTTGCCCTGTCTTCGTAGTTGGTGATTGCCGACATCTTTTCTGCTCCCACCACTATAACTCTTTTTACAAAGCCTGCCTCAATGTACTTTGCAGCTGTTGTCAAGCCATACAAAAAGCCCGAACAGCCTGCATTGACGTCAAAACCAAAGCCGTGCTTGATACCACACTTGTGGGCAATGACATTGGCTGTTGCAGGGAATACCATGTCGGGAGTAACCGTACAACAGATTATAAGTTCTATCGAATCGGGAGAAATATTCTTTTTCTCCAATATGCGTTTGATGACGATTTCCGCCATGTCCGACGGTCCTTTTTCGCCTTTTAATATGTGGCGTTCCTTAATTCCGATGCGGGTCATTATCCACTCGTCGGAAGTATCGACCATTCGGCTGAGTTCGTCGTTTGTCAGAATATAATCGGGAACGTATCCCTCAACTGCAGTTATGGCAGCACTTATCTTTGACATATATTCAATCTCTTTTTCTTTATTCTTCGTCCAACAAAGCCTCGTGCAACTTCTCTGTTATACCCGATGTGTATATCTTTTTGGACTGCAAAATCATGCTCTTTATTGCTTTCTTGTTGGAAACACCATGTCCGATTATTACAACGCCGTTGGCTCCGAGCAGTGGGAGACCTCCGTAAATTTCGTAGTTAAATCGGGCTATGTACTCATCGACCAAGCCTCTTTTTGCAATCACTCGTGCAAAGGCTTCGGTGTGTTTCATGAGCATATTGCCGACAAAGCCGTCGCAAACAATGACATCTGCATTGCTTTTGAAGATTTCTATCGGCTCGGCATTGCCAATAAAGTTGTATTGCTTGCTTTGCTTCATCAGTTTGTGGGCTGCCTGAGTTTGAGCGTTGCCTTTCTCTTCTTCTTCGCCAATGTTGGCAAGTGCAACCTTGGGATCTTCTATTCCCAAAGCACACTTGGCATATATGCTTCCCAACAATCCGAACTGATAGAGCAATTCGGGCTTGGCATCGGGGTTCACACCCACATCAACCAACAAAGACACACCCCCTTTCTCCTTGGGAATGAGGGCAGCAAGGCAAGGACGCAAGACTTTCTCCATTACGCCGACCGAATACATTGTTCCGACCAACATTGCTCCCGTGCTGCCTGCACTCGCAAAGCTGTCTATCTTGCCAGCTTTGAGATATCGAAATCCCACTGCAAGGCTCGAATCGGTCTTTTGGGAGAACGCCTTTATCGGTTTGTCGTGCATATCAATCACCTGCTCGGTATGCACAATGTCAAACGCATTTGCATCTGCTCCCTGCTCAGAAATTATCCGCAAAATTTCATCTTGTCGCCCGAAAAGAACTATCCTGTCATCGGAAGACAGCTCTTCTCGAGCCATTATTGCACCACACACAACCGCCTCGGGAGCAAAATCGCCCCCCATTGCGTCCAATCCTATTCTCATGGCAGTACGATTATGCTTCTGCCTCTTTCTTGATTGCTTCTTTACCTCTGTAATATCCGCATTCAGGGCATACTCTGTGAGTTTGCATCATTGCACCGCAGTTGCTGCAAGTTGTAAGTTGCACTCCTTCCACTTTATCGTGAGTTCTTCTCTTTGCTGTTCTCGTTTGCGAGAATCTGTGTTTTGGATTTGGCATTTTATTACTCTGTTTTTAGTTTTTAATCAAATTTTATCTGTTTGAGAACGTCCCATCGCGGGTCGGTCTCTGTTGTTTGCTCTTCTTGGCAACTGTCAATCAACTCTGCCATACGGCTGTTGCAAGTTTCGCTACCTTCTTCGCCCTCGGGGTGAACACATCTTATCGGTCTTGAAAGCACAACTGCCTCATATATCAAATGACCAAAGTCAAATGTTCGCTCCGTAAGCGGAATTTCAAAGAAGTCATCGTCAATTTCTTCAAACTTCTCCCCTAACTTCACTCGGTAAGTCTGCTTTATGCTTACAGGAATGCTCATCTGTTCCAAACATCTGTCGCACAAAACGACCATATCACCTCTTATGTCAAAGGAAAAAGTCATCAGCTCGTCTTTTTTGTCAAGAGTAAGTTTCAAGTCTAAGTTTGCATCGCAAATATCCTCAATCTCAAATTGTTCCAAGAAGTCTTTGTCTATCTTGAACTCAAATTCGTGAACTCCGCAGGACAATGGAGCAAAATTAACAACGTACTCTCCGCTCATGACTTTCCTATCCTTTTATCCGCTCTTACGAGTTTGCAAAGGTACATCTTTTCTTTGATTTGGGCAAAAAAAGAACAAAAAATTGCAAACAAGAGACGGTTAATAAACCTTGCCTATTCGTTAAAACGGATGTTGGTCATCGTTTTTTCGCAATAATGACATTGCAATTTCAAAGGGTCTTTATCTACAACAGTAAAGTTAGTTTCTATATTGTCTTCAATGTTGGTTATGCAATTAGGGTTGATGCACTTTACTATTTGTTTGATTGTGGAAGGTATTTCGAGTTTTCTCTTCTCGACAACCTCATAATCCTTTATCACAATGAGAGTTGCATTTGGTGCAATCAAAGCAATTTTGTTTACATCGTTCTCTTCAAAGAACTTGTTTTTCACTTTGATGATGCCTTTCTTACCATACTTTTTGCTCGAAAGGTTTGTACCGATAAGAACCTCGTCTTCATACATATCGAGGTTCAAAATCTTCACCACTTTGTACACTTCGCCGGCAGGGATATGGTCAATTACCGTTCCGTTCTCTATTGCCGACACAACCAATTCTCTTTTATTTTTGTCTGACATTTTCTTTCCTTTCTTTTGCTTTTTTTGTTTGACTTTTCAAAACGCCTTTTCGACCTTGTTCTTTCGGCGTTTTGCTGCGACAAAACGCCGTTTTATTTCACTGAAACGCCGTTTTATTACGGCAAAGTCTTAAACTATTCTACTATATTGATTTACAATTATTTTACTCCGAGTATTGCAGCCATCAAAGCCTGACGGACATACACTCCGTTGCGAGCTTGTTGGAAGTAATAAGCATAAGGAGTGCTATCAACGTCCATTGCAATCTCATTAACTCTCGGAAGCGGATGCAAAACCTTCATTGTAGGCTTGCACCCCTGCAAAGTGGCAGCCTCCAAAATGTAACAATCTTTCACCTTCTCATATTCCAAAGGGTCGGAAAAGCGTTCGCGTTGTATTCTTGTCATGTATATGATGTCTGAAAACGGAACAATATCTTCCAAGTTGGTATATTCGTAATATTTCAAGCCCATTTTTTGAATGTGCATCTTAACCGATGAAGGCATCTGCAACTCCACAGGCGACACAAAGTGGAATGTGGCATTGAAATTGCACATTGCCTGCACCAAAGAGTGAACTGTTCGTCCGTACTTCAAGTCCCCTACCATTGTGATTTGAAGATTGTCCAACGTTCCTTGGGTTTTGCGAATGGAATAGAGGTCGAGCATACACTGAGTCGGGTGTTGGTTTGCACCGTCTCCTGCGTTGATAACCGGAACGCTTGCAACCTCCGACGCATAGCGAGAAGCACCATCGCGAGGGTGTCTCATGACAATCAAATCGGAGTAACTGCTGACCATTTGTATCGTATCGTGCAAACTCTCACCCTTTTGCAAGCTCGTTGCCGAAGGATTGCTGAAACCGATGACCCTTGCCCCGAGCATATTTGCCGCACTCTCAAAACTCAAACGAGTTCTGGTCGAAGGTTCAAAGAAGATTGACGCAACCACCTTGTCGCTCAAAATAGGTTGTTTTGGATTTTTCTCAAATTCTGCCGCCAAGTCGAGGATTTGAATGTACTCCTGCTTGGTGTAATCCGTAATCGAAATAAGATTCTTGCCTTTTAAGTTTGCCATAATCTGATGTTTTATACCTTTAATATAAGTACGCCGAACACTCAGAGCAACAAAAACGGCGACCTTTCACAAAAAGAAAAGTCGCCGCTTCGGTTTCTCAAATGAAATATCCGACAAAAGAGCATTGCTCTTGCAACAATCACTTCCGTCGGGTATCCACTTTGTCATAGCGTATCTTGCGTTTTAATTTTTGCAAAGATACAATATTTTTCTATTTTGACCAAAGAGACGACCAAAATTTGCGAGAAAACAGCACCAAAAGGCGATATTTGCAAACAAGACCTCAACTCATTCAAGCCAAAAGTCAATATCGAAAACCAAACAGCACAAAGAGAGCAAAGGAATTACCGGTATATGTCGGGAAAGTTACTTCCATGGGGTTTTGTTGTAGTGAGGGTGGTAGAGCATTATGGTCTCTCGAAGGTGTGCAGTGTCCAAGTGGGTGTATATTTCGGTGGAAACAACACTGCTGTGTCCCATCATATCTTTGACAGCTATGATATTGGCTCCGCCTTTTATCAGTTCGGTGGCAAAACTGTGTCTGAGGGTATGCGGATGTATGTTTTTGGTTATACCTGCCGCCTTGGCAGTCTCTTTTATCATCATAAAGGCATATTGTCTTGTGAGTTTCTTGCCCCTATGGTTGAGAAAGATGTAGTCTTTGTTTTTGTTGTCGGTCGGAATGTGGCAGAGGTGGTTGTCAATAAAGTATCTGATGTGTCCGAGTGCCGTTTGGCAAATGGGAACAAGTCTTTCCTTGTTGCCTTTTCCCAACACCTTTATATATTCAAACTGAAAGAAGACATCACTCTTGCGAAGGTTCAACAGTTCGCTTATTCTAAGTCCGCAGGAGTAAAGAACCTCAATAATTAAAGCGTTTCTGTATCCTTGAAAGCTGCTCTTGTCTATGGAGGAAAGCATGGTTTGTATTTCGTTGTCGGACAATACCACGGGAAGTTTCTTTTCCATTTTGGCAGTTTCTAATTGTGAGCATGGGTCGCGGTCGATTACATCTTCCAAAAGGAGGTATTTGAAAAATGAACGTATGCCGCTGATTATTCTTCTTTGAGTACTGACCTTCAAGAGCTGCACTTCGCTGTTTCCTTTCACGCCTTGCACTATGGCTGTGAGAAAGCGTTGAAGGTGAAAGGTCTCTGTCTTTTGCGGTGTGATGTCCGGATAGGTCGTTTCCATGAATGTGAAGAACTTATCGCAGTCGTCCAAGTATGCATCAAGGGTATTGACCGAGTGAGAACGCTCCATGAGTATGTAAGACTTGAAACCCGGCAGATATTCCCTCCACAGAGATAACTTATCCTTGGTTTGTGCCGTGGTGATTTGTGGTTTTGATTTTCTTTTCTTCTCGTTTGAAGTCATGATTGCCGCTTGTTAAGAAATCATGGAGAAGTCGCTGACTTTGTGTTTGGTCATAAAGTATTTTCTTATGGGCAGATTTTGAGTTTTTGTCAAGTGTGGGTCGTCGGCAAGGACGTTTTGGGCAAGCGTTCTCACCTGTGCCATAAGTCCTTCGTCCTTCACAATGTCTGCCACCTTCAAATCCAACACTCCGCTCTGCCTTGTGCCTGACACATCGCCCGGTCCGCGAAGTTGAAGGTCTGCACGAGAAATCTCAAAGCCGTCATTGGTACGACACATGGTCTCTATGCGGAAGCGTGCATCGGAAGAGAGTTCGTCCTTGGTGCGAAGTATGCAGTAGCTTTGGTTTGCTCCCCGTCCCACTCTGCCTCTCAGCTGGTGAAGTTGAGCCAAGCCGAAACGTTCTGCATTTTCTATCACCATGACCGTGGCATTCGGCACATCAACCCCCACTTCTATCACCGTGGTTGCCACCATGATATTGGTAATTCCTTTCTTAAATCGCTGCATTTCATACTCTTTGTCTTCTGGTTTCATCTGTCCGTGAACTATACTGATTTGATATTGCGGCAAAGGGAAGGCTCGCTCTATGCTTTCGTAGCCGTCCATGAGGTCCTTGAGGTCCAATTTCTCGCTTTCTTTGATAAGCGGATACACAACGTAGATTTGTCTTCCTTGTTCTATCTGTTTTTTCATGAAGTCGAACAATCGCAATACGTCTCTGTCGTATAGGTGTGTTGTAAGTATGGGCTTGCGTCCCGAAGGCAGCTCGTCAATTACCGAATAGTCCAAGTCGCCATAAATACTCATTGCAAGGGTACGGCAAATCGGGGTGGCAGTCATCACAAGTATGTGCGGAGCTATGGTGTTCTTCGTCCACATTTTAGCTCTCTGCTCTACACCGAAGCGGTGTTGCTCATCTATGACGACAAGTCCCAAATTGTTGAATATCACACTTTCTTCTAATATGGCGTGTGTTCCCACCAAAATATCAATACTTCCGTCTGCAAGAGAGGTAAGAAGGTTCTTTCGGCTCTTTCCTTTAATGCTTCCTGTGAGAAGAGATACGTTGATATTCATATCTCCGATAAAGCGATTGATACTTTGAAAGTGTTGCATGGCAAGGATTTCGGTCGGAGCAATAAGGGTTGCCTGATAACCGTTATCCAAAGCTATCAGCATACTCAGCAGTGCCACAAGGGTCTTTCCGCTTCCCACATCGCCTTGAAGAAGTCTGTTCATTTGCGAACCTGTTCTCATGTCATTGCGAATTTCTTTGACTACTCGCTTCTGGGCATTGGTAAGTTCAAAAGGAAGATGCTTGGAAAAGAAAGTGTTGAAATTCTCTCCCACCTTGGCAAAAACAAATCCCCTGCTGTTACTTTTGCGGTTGGAATTGATAAGAAGATGTTCTGCCTGCATGAAAAAGAGTTCCTCAAATTTGAGTCTGAATCGTGCCTTTGCCAATGTTTCTTCGCCAAAGGGGCTGTGAATGCAGACTATTGCCTCTCGGCGAGAGCAAAGGTGGTATGCGTCAATGATATATTGCGGAAGGGTTTCTTCAATAAAGGAAGAGAATTTTTTGACTGCGGCAGAGATGATTTGAGATAGTTGTTTGGAGGCAAGAAAGGCGTTCTTCATTCTCTCGGTTGTGTTGTACAGAGGCATGAATTTCTCTTTCTTGTAGTCTTTTTGAGGATTAAACTTCTCAAACTCGGGGTGAGGAAGATTGAATGTGCCATTGAAGTAGTTGGGTTTGCCAAAAACTACATAAATCGCCCCTATGTTTATGCTTTCGCTTATCCAACGTATTCCGCGAAAGAAGACAAGTTCGATTGAACCCGTTTCGTCGGCAAGTCTCACCACAAGACGTTGCGATTTTGCCCCTCCGACGATTTGTTTTGCAATGACTTTGCCAAGCAAAAGGGTATATACTTCTGCCGAACGTATTTCTGCAATCTTTACAAAGCGACTTTTATCGACATATCGGTAAGGGTAATATTCAAAAAGGTCTTTGAGGGTAAACAGACCAAGCTCTCTGGCAAGAATTGAGGCTTTCTTCTCTCCTATTCCGACCAAAGTCGATAGCTTTATTGTTGATAGGTCTGTCATCTTTTCAGGAAAGGGTAAATTGAAACGCCGTTTTGTTTGGCTAAAACGCCGTTTTATCCGAACGAAACGGCATTTTATCAAATCAAAACGCCACTATTGCGGTAGCTGTTTCCACTTGATGTACATAATGAGGAAAAAGACTGCCAAAAGTATGATAATCAGGTAAAATATAATGCTGCCTATGCGGCTCAGTTTGACAATGTGCTTATTGGCGTCATCGCTTTGCTCGCTTCGTTTTTGAAAACTCTTTATCAACAAAGCGGTAACGCCCAATATACATAAGGTTGCTATGATTAAAACAAATGTCTCACTCATGATTTTATTGTGTTACGAATGCCAAAGGCGGTATTTGCCCCATGTTCTCCACATAGTGAAATGTCAATCCTTCCAAATATTCGCTTTGAATTTCTTCTATGTCTTTGCGGTTGGCTTCCGAAAGGATAATCTCGCTTATCGAGGCTCTCTTGGCGGCAAGAATTTTCTCCTTTATGCCTCCTACGGGAAGCACTATGCCGCGAAGGGTTATCTCTCCGGTCATTGCCACATTTGACTTGACTTTTATGCCTTTGAGAACGCTGAGCATTGCAGTAAACATGGTAACTCCCGCACTCGGTCCGTCCTTTGGTGTTGCTCCTTCGGGAACGTGGATATACAAGTCTTGCTTTGCTGCCTTTTCGGGTTCTATTCCGAGAGATTCGGCATTGGTTTTGATATATTCGTATGCCAAGGTGGCACTTTCTTTCATCACATCACCAAGATTTCCCGTAAGATTGAGCTTGCCTTCGCCCTTTGCCGAGGCTGCTTCCACAAAGAGAATTTCTCCGCCTACCTGAGTCCATGCCAAGCCACACACAACTCCCACATGGTCTTGGGAAAGCTGTCTGTCGTGTTGAGCTGTCGGCAATCCCAATACTGTTTTGAGGTCGCTTTCTTTAATTGATTTTTTGAACTCTTGCCCCTTTACTATCTCTACTGCCCTGTGGCGAATGAGTTTTGCAATGACTTTGTCCAACTGTCTGACGCCCGATTCTCTTGTGTAGTTGTTTATGATTGTCGAGAAGAGCTTGTCGCTGATTGATATGTCGCTCTTTTTTAATCCGTGTTCCTTTATTTGCTTTGGAAGCAAGTGTCGTTTTGCTATCTGTACCTTTTCTTGCTCTATGTAGCCCGATACTTCAATTACTTCCATTCTGTCAATCAATGCAGGGTGGACATTGGAAAGGCTGTTTGCCGTTGCAATGAACATGACATTTGAAAGGTCATAGTCGATGTCAAGATAGTTGTCGTGGAACGAAGTATTCTGTTCGGGGTCTAAGACTTCGAGCATTGCAGAAGCAGGGTCGCCGTGGGCGCTCATGCCTGCAACCTTGTCAATCTCGTCAAGCACAAACACAGGGTTGGAACTGCCACACTTGGATATGGATTTGAGTATCCTGCCCGGCATTGCCCCGATGTAGGTACGGCGATGTCCTCTGATTTCACTTTCATCGTTCAATCCGCCCAAGGCAACTCTCACATACTTTCGTCTTGTTGCCGAAGCGATGCTGCGTCCCAAAGAAGTCTTTCCCACTCCCGGAGGTCCGACAAGACACAGAACAGGTGATTTCATGTCGCCTTTGAGTTTCAAAACTGCAAGATATTCGAGTATTCTCTGCTTAACCTTTTCCAAACCATAGTGGTCGGCGTCCAAAGTCTTCTGTGCTTTATCCAAATCGAAATTGCTGTCTGTGAACTCACCCCAAGGCAGCTCCAACATGAAGTTTAGGTAATTCAGCTGTACAGAATAGTCGGGCGAAGAGCTGTGCATTGACGACAAACGAGAGAGTTCTTTCTCGAAAGTCTCGCCCTCTTCTTTGCTCCACTTCTTTTGTTCGGCTTTTTTGCGAAGTTCTTCCACTTCTTGCTCGGCAGGGCTTCCGCCAAGCTCTTCTTGAATAGTTTTAAGCTGTTGAGTGAGAAGGTAATCTCGCTGTTGTTTGTCTATATCTTTGGAAACCTTCTTTTGAATTTTGATTTTGAGTTCTTGAAGGTTGGTTTCCTTGCTCAATTCTTCCAATACGCGGTTGGCTCTCTGCGTATAGTCGTCAATTTCCAACAATCTCTGCTTGTCGGACACCTCTATATCGAGATGAGCGGCTATGTAGTTGAGCAAAAAGTATGGATTTTCTATGTTGCGAATGGCAAAGCTCGGGTCGGAAGGCGTTCCCGGTGTAAGTTTCAGCAGTTTCAAATAAGAGTCTCTCAGTGCCTCGGCAACAATGACAGAATCTGCCGGCAGATTTTTTGCATTGTCGCTTTCGGGTCGAACTTTACCTGTCCAATAAGGCTCTTTTGAGGTGATACTTTCTAAATAAAAGCGATCAAGTCCTTGCAATATGACCATGGTTGTGCCATCGGGCATATTGAGAGTTTTCAACACTCTCGCCACTGTGCCGTATGTATATAGGTCTTCGTAATCGGGGTCGTCGGTAACGGCAGAGCGTTGTGCAACCACCCCTATCATATCTCTGTTTTTGTATGCTGTCTTTATCAATCGCACAGACTTATCTCTGCCTGCGGTTATCGGCAGAACAACTCCCGGAAAGAACACATTGCCTCTCAATGGCAATATGGGCATCTGCTCGGGCATATCTGTAACTGTCAAATCTTTTGTGTCTTCCTCTGTAAATAAAGGTATGATTTCTGCTTCTCCTTCTCCCATTATATGAGTTATATCAATCAAATCTTTATTCGACATCTCGTTTCTTATCTTAGTTTTTTGTTCTTTAGAGTACTTCTATAGACGTGTAGCAAAATTCTCTTATCGACATCAGACATCTCCATACCCCTTCTTGCGTGCATTTTCTCGGCAACCTCCATTGCTTTGTCGGGTTCAAATGTCTTCAAACCACTTGTGCCTCCCCATGCAAAAGAAGGAATGAAATTTCTCTGGTATCCATGTCCGAATATATTGGAGCTTACTCCTATTACAGTACCTGTGTTGAACATTGTATTGATACCGCACTTGGAGTGGTCTCCCATGATTGTTCCGCAAAATGTCTGACCGGTCGGCACAAAGGTATTCTTCTCTATGCTCCACAATCTGACATCTTCGTATGTGTTTTTGAGGTTTGAGGCGTTCGTGTCTGCACCAATGTTGCACCACTGACCGATTACTGAGTTGCCTATGAAGCCGTCGTGAGCCTTGTTGCTGTATCCGAAAATTACAACGTTGGCAAGCTCGCCTCCGACCTTGCTGTGTGGTCCCAAAGTGGTAGCTCCGTATATTTTTGCACTGAGTTTCAAAACCGAATGCTCACACATTGCAAACGGACCTCTGACAACACAATTCTCCATCACCTCCGCATCTTTGCCAATGTAGATAGGACCTTCCTTTGTGTTGAAAATAGAACACTCAACCACCGCTCCCTCTTCGATAAACAAGTCTTCGGCAGGACCTATAAGGCGGTTGGTGTCGCTAAGTGCCGCACTCTTTCTTCCCTTTGTCAATAAGGCAAAATCTTCTCGCAAAGCGCGGTCATTCATTACAAATATATCCCATGGATTTGTGATTTTGATAAAATCTACATCCGTTTTGATTTCCTCAGAGTTGTCTTCCTCAGAAAGGAACTCCTCTTTGGTCTTGTACATTGCAATAATGTTATCACCGCTTACAAGTGTCTGTCCTGTTTTTAGGGATTTGATTTGCTCGACAAGGGCAAGGTTTGGACACACAGAGCCGTTTATCAACATCATTGCATCAGACAATTCAGCCGGATACTTAACCGTAAGATAGTCTTCGGTCATTGTGGAAGTCTTTTCCTGCAAATACTTTTCCCATTTCTCTCTTATGGTTAATATTCCGACCCTGACCTCACATACAGGTCTGATATAGGTCAATGGTTTCAAAGACTCGCGTGATGCATCATCAAAAAGAATGTAATTCATGGTTTCTATTGTTTTTTGTTTTTTGCTTTATTAAACGTGGCAAAGGTACTACATTATTGTAACATAACAAACAAAAAAACGCCCTGTTCTTCACGCAAGACGTTTTTTTGATTTTTAAACTCGCAATTCAAATGTTACTTCAAGTTTGGCTTACGATTTTTATACTTGCTCATAAACTTATCAACACGTCCTGCCGTATCCACAAGTTTTACCTTACCTGTAAAGAAAGGGTGAGAAGTATTGGAGATTTCCATCTTTATCAAAGGATACTTAACTCCGTCAATCTCAATCTCTTCTTTTGAATTTGCGCAACTTCTTGTGATAAAGCACTCGTCGTTAGACATATCTTTGAACACGCAAAGTCTGTAATTTTCAGGATGAATACCTTTTTTCATTTTTTCAGTTTTTAAGCCGTTCGGCCCATTCTTACCAAACGGGTGAGTTTAACAATACTTTATTATTTTCTTTCTCGCTTTGAGGCTGCAAAGGTACAAAAAATACCTTACAGAGCAACCTCATCTTGCAACTTTTTTACTTTTTTTGTTCGTTTGTGTCTTCCTCTGCCTTTTGCAAAATATTGAGTTTTGCCTTCAAGAGTGCAATTTCAGACTTTGTTTTCTCCATTTTCTTTTCAAACTCAGCCTTCAACAAATCTGCCTGCTTGCTATTGGCAAGAAATCCGAGGTTATTTTCCCACACAAGCACGTCATTTTGCATTTTTTGTATCCTTTCTTGAAGTTCTTTCTTCTCTCTTGCCACTGCGGCTTTGTTTCCTTCTGCCTTGTCGGCGTCTATGCGTGCCTTAAAGTCGTTTAGGTTCAATTCCATGTTATCCGACTGCAATTTGTCAAAATGTGCATCAATTGCAGCGCGGAACTCTTCCCACAAACGTTGTCTTTCGTTTGGCGAAATAAAGCCTATCTCTGCCCAACGACGCTGAAAGTCTTTTATAGTGTCAAGATTTTTCTGCTTGTCTTCGGTAAACGAAAAGGCTTTTACCTCTTGAATGATTGCCTCTTTCTTTGCAATATTCTCTTCCTCCGAAGATTTTTGTGCTTTATAGTTCTCGGCTTTTCTTTCAAAGAATTTATCGCAGGCTGCCCTGAAACGCAACCACAACTTTTCGGACTGCTTACGCGGAACGTAACCTATGGTTTTCCACTCCTTCTGCAACTCTATCAGTTCGGCAGTTGCCTTTTTCCAATCGCATCTCTCGGCAATCGCCTCTGCCTTTGCACAAAGTTCCAACTTGTGATTTTGGTTTACCTCCTGCTCAGACTTCATCTTTGCAAAGGCTTCTTTCTTTCTTTCAAAGAATAAGTCTATCGGTTTTTTGAATTGCTCCCAAATTTTCTCGTTCTCCGACTTTGCCACCGAGCCTATGGTTTTCCACAAGCCGAACAACTCATTTACCTTGTCGGTTTGTTCGTTCCATTGCTTGATTGTTTCGGGAGTTGCAGCCAACACCTCTTCCAATCTCTCGCAAAGAGCGATTTTTGCTGCAAGATTGTCGGCTTGTTCCTGCTTTATCTTATCATAGAACTCCTGTCGTCTGCGATTGACCGCATCGGAGGCTGTCTTAAATCTCTCCCAAATCTCCTCATTCTTGTCCGAAGGCACAGGTCCTATCTCTTTCCATTGTTGATGACACTCCTGCAACTGCTTGAAAGAATCGTTTATCGACTCGCAAAGCATCAATCCCTCGACCCTCTCACACAAAGCAAGTTTCTCGTCAAGGTTTTTCTTCAATCCCATGTCTCTCAACTCCCTTGAAATCTTCACTTTGTCGAAGAACTGCTCAATCAAAAATCGATAATTCTCCCACAAAGAGTTTATCTCGCTGCGAGGCACGGCACCTATGCTCTTCCACTTGTCCTGAATGGCATTGAAGTTATCGTATATATCTTTCAAAGAACCCTCACTCTGCAAAAGCTCTCTCAATTCGCCCAAGACAGTTTTTTTCTTCTCTAAGTTCTCTTGTTTTTCTTTCTCTTGCTGTTCTATATGTCTTTGACGTTTTTCCTTATATTCGGCATAAAGAGCATAGAACTCTCTTTCTTGTTCGTCAGGTTCGCTCGCAAAATCCTCTTCATTGCCACCTTGTGCAACAAAAGCTGCCAATGCCTCTTTTCGTTCGCTGTTTGTCTTATCATTGAACACCGAACGCAGAACGGCAGGTTTTGACTTCAATGTTGCATAATCTGCATTGTGGCACAATTCTCTCAACTCCGAAACCAATTCTTGGCGAGAAAGAGCCGAATATCTGTTTGTCAATTCTTCCGTACTTTCTTCTGCGGTAGCTTCTTCCTCTGTTTCCACAGACAATATCGCCTCCACTTCGGCAGAGTTCTCCTTTGCGTCAATCGCTGTTTGGTTCATCTCGTCTTGCAATGCAAGTTGTTCATTAGATGTTACGTTGTCCATAAATCATTCATTTTGTTAGAATAGCCTTTCGCCCTTTTGTCGGAGCGAAAGCTGAAATGGTTTTTCTGAAATGTCTTTCTAATTTTTTCTTTTCAAGTCCTATTTTACAAATCGGGTGCAAACTTATAACATTTTTTCCAAACGGCGAAAAGAATTGCGAAAAAACTATTGCAATATCGAAAAAAACGCCTACCTTTGCAGCCGCAACGGTTCGACAAAGACCCTCTTGTTTTTGCCGATTAAAAGGGAATCGGGTGCAAATCCCGAACAGTCCCGCTGCTGTGAGTTCTTCAATATATTGCTTGACAATCCGTGCCACTGTTTGCTCACAAAGAGAAAATGGGAAGGCGTCTTGCAAGGAACGAGTCAGAAGACCTGCCGTGCGTTTATTTAATGTTTAACTCTCGAGGAAAGAGTACAATATGATGAATGTAAAGAAAACTATTGCGACTGTTTCGTCTTGTTTTGTTTGTCTGCTCTCTATGGGGCAGGACAGTCTTCGTTCTGTGATGTTGGAAGAAGTAAAGGTTGTATCTTCTTCGCTCGAAGACAAAAACCGTCAGGCAGGCACTATTGTCCTTTCGGGAAATCAGATAGAGAAAACCTCCTTCCAATCGGTGGGAGAAGCAGTCAAGTTTCTCTCCGGTGTGAATGTCAAAGACTATGGCGGAACGGGAGGACTGAAAACCGTTTCCGTAAGAGGCTTGGGAGCAATGCACACCAATGTAACCTACGACGGAGTGAGCATCACCAACGCACAAACCGGACAAACAGACCTTTCCAAATTCCGAACCGACAATATAGATAATATCAGCCTGAGCAACGGCAACCCCGTCTTGCGATTGCAAACAGCCAAAAGCCTTGCCTCTGCCAACACTATATCGATGGAAAGCCGCAAACCACACTTTGCAACAGACGAACGCACAAACGGATACATAAACACACTCTTTGGCAGCTTCAATCTCGGAAGCATTGTCGGCAGTCTCAATCATCGCTTTTCCAATTGCACATCTGTGGGAATTTATGCCGACATTGTTTCGAGCAAAGGCGACTTTCCCTACACCCTTCACTATGGTAACCTGCCAACAGACAGCACTTCCGAAGAGATAAGGAAGAACAACGACTTCTTTTCGGCTCATGCAGAAGCCGACTTGTTCTTTGAACCCGACGAAAGCAGCATTCTCAAAGCCAAGGCATACTTTTACCACAGCGAAAGAGCGCTTGCAGGTCCTACAACCCTCTATTGGCAAAACTCAAAGCAAAGACTGTGGGACAAAGATGCCTTTGTACAATCCTCCTACAAGAGAGAACTCAACCGATATGCCACCTACAAAAACCACCTCAAACTTTCATACGCCCACACTCGCTACTACGACCCTGCATACAACAATGCACAAGGCTTTCAGGACGACCGCTACACCCAAAAAGAAGCCTACATCAACAATATCTTCTCTCTGCACAAGCAAGACAAGATGAGCCTCAGCCTTACCAATGACCTTGTTGCCACAAAGTTAGATGCACAAAACAACTATACCTTAGACCCGCTTCGTCTGAGCAGTCTTACGGCAGTTGTAGGGGCATATCGTCTCGGTATCTTCACTATCGATGCCAACATTCTCCACACCTATACAACCGACAAGGCTCGCTCACACACTGCCTACCCTTCGCAAAACCATTTCAGCCCCTTTGTCTCTTTCGGAATGAAAACCGGCAATTTTGAAGCATCCATATTCTACAAAGACATCTTCCGTCTGCCTACCTTCAACGACCTTTATTATAACAGCGTTGGCGAAAGCAGCCTCCGACCCGAAAAGACAAAACAATACAGCCTGCACACAGCATACCGACACAGCTCGGAAGACATCAACAGCCACCTGCTTGTCATCTCGGCAGACCTTTTCCACAACTCGGTAAGCGACAAAATTGTGGCAACTCCTCGCAACAACCTCTTTGTGTGGAGCATGGTAAACTACGGGAAGGTACAAATCAATGGAGCAGAAGTCGTTGTGCAATGGCAGCAAGAGCGAATAATCAAATCGCACAACCTTCGCACAAGTACAAATCTCACATACAACTACACACACGCCTTTGACAACTCACCCGAGAGCCTTTCATATCGCAAACAAATCATTTACAGCCCTCTGCACAGCGGAAATGCAATGATAAGCATAGAGTTTGACAAGACAACACTCTGTTATACCGCAACCTGTGTGGGCAAACGCTACACCGACAATCAGAACAACGAACGCAGCTCGCTGCAACCCTACGGCATTCACTCGCTTTCTCTCTCCCACAGCTTCGGTAAAACAACCCTCAAGCTGAGCTGCGACAACCTTACCGACACTCGCTATGAAGTAATCAAGGCTTACCCCATGCCAGGCAGACAATGGATAATCAACTTGAAGTATAAATTCTAAAAACACAATCAAATAATGAAAAACACAATCAAACCATTCTTGTGGGCTATTCTCATGCTGCTCTTTGCAGGCAGTTTGTTCACCTCATGCAACGAAAGCGAAGACCCCGAAGATAATCAGAACACACACGGCACTGCTCTGCACAACGGATTTTACGTTCTGTGCGAAGGACTGTACGGCAGAAACAACTCATCGATTGACTTTTACAGCATCGAAAGCCGACAAACCACAACAGACCTTTTCTTGCAGGTAAACTCTGCCGGATTAGGCGAAACAGCCAACGACATGATTGAAGCCGGAGGCAAACTCTTCATTGCAATGTGTGGTTCAAACTGCGTCATGGTGGCAGACAAGGCAACTTGCAGGCGACTTGCCCTCATTCCGATAGACAAAGGCGACAACCCTCAGCCACGCTGCCTTGCGTACAGCAATGGTTATGTTTATCTGAGCTGCTTTGACGGTAACATTCACAAGATAAACGCCTCCACATACAGGATTGAAAAGACTGCCAAGAGCTTTGGACGCAACCCCGAAGCCATTGCAATATGCCAAGGCAGGCTCTTTGTGGCAAACACAGGCGGATTGGACTACCCGAACTTCGACAACAGCATTTCGGTTCTCGACCCCGACGATTTGAGCTTGATAAGCAAAGTGGAAGGCTTCCTCAACCCCGGACGGATAGAAGTATGCGGAGGCTCAATCATCTTTCAGAAAAGAGGAACTTACGACTACGCTTCCTCATCATACAAAGACAGCGAACTCATACGCCTGAATGCTGCCACCTTGGAAGTAGAACAAAGAGCAGCTGTGATAGTAAACGACTTCACCCTTGCTCAAAACCAACTCATCTACACCTATACCGACAACAATCTCAAACCATACATCATGTATCTGCCGCTTGACAACCTCTCCGGCACACCTCAACAGTTCATCTTGTCCGAAAGCGAAGACCTTGCGGGACTTATGACCCCCTATCACATCAGTTCGGACAACAATTACATCTACATAACTGACGCAAAAGACTATACCAACAACGGAGAGTGCAGAGTATATGACCACTCCGGCACACTGCAATACAAATTCTCCACATGGATTAACCCGACAAAAGTAACAGCCGTGCAATAAGGCTTAATTATTGCAAATTTTCCATATATCAGAAGTGTGCATCCTTGCAAGAGTGTTGAGAAACAGCCGCCGCAAGGATGCTTTTTTTGATTGTACAAATACAAAACTTCCGTTTAGAATTGCAAAAGCTCAATCGACGGTAGTGTTTCAAAAAGTGTGTCTGCAGCTTGCTTATTAACGTTCATAGCTTCCATTTGTCATTGCAAAATTAACGATTATTTTTATACTTTTTCCATTTTATCAATAATTTCTTAATTAACGTGAGTTCGATGAATATACTTTAGAATAAAGTAAGTTGCTTGTCATTTG
>JAEDJL010000040.1 GCA_016296345.1 Bacteroidales bacterium
CAATCGTTACATTTTTACTACAGAAGTTTGTGTTGGTGCCGTTGGGCATAGAGTTTTTGCAAACCATAGTGTTCATTCTCGTAATTGCCGCCTTGGTGCAAATGGTTGAGATTATATTGAAGAAAATCAGCCCTTCGCTCTATCAGGCTTTGGGAGTGTTCTTGCCACTTATAACAACAAACTGTGCAGTCTTGGGTATATCGATTTTGGTCGTACAAAAGGGCTACAATTTGTTGGAAGGAATTACCTACGCTATCGGAATTTCGTTGGGTTTCACCCTTGCAATGGTCATATTTGCAGGTTTGAGAGAGCATCTCGAACTTGTGGAAGTTCCAAAGGGTGTGAAAGGCATTCCGATTGCTTTGATTACCGCAGGCATTCTTGCAATGGCGTTCATGGGTTTTGCAGGACTTGTGAAATTATAAGGATTTAACTGAAAGCGTTTCTCATCTGATGATAGACAAACAAGCTAACAAGCAACTCTCCAAAGGGTTAAAGACCAAGGATAGAAAACCCGGCTGGTGGGCAAAGCGAAGCAGAAAAAAATTGGTGGCAGAAATTCTGTCGGCTCTTGAAGATTATGACATAAAATCGGTATGGGCGCACAAGGATTTCGTGTCTGCTGTCGAAAGACGCCCGAAAAACGTTACCATATACGTTGAATTTTCTGCCAAAGCAGCCGACGGATATGCCGAAAAGATAGGAATGGAACTCGACAAGACCATAAAGAAACAAGCAATCAACGTAATAGATGTAAACAGCCTGCTTCCTTCGGTCAGAGAGTTCGTTTTCAAAGACGTGGAACAAGTCCGATAACAGTCGTGTTGCTCTCTGCTGTCATCATAACCTGCAACGAGCAGGACAATATTGCACGCTGTCTGAGTGCTTTGCGGAGCGTTGCAGACGATATTGTGGTTGTGGATTCTCTTTCGCAAGACGACACTTGCAAAATAGCATCAAGCTTTGACAAAGTGAGAGTTTTCTCTCAAAAGTGGCTTGGTTATGCCGGGCAAAAGAACTATGCAAACACTCTTGCCAAATATGACACAATCCTCTCGATAGATGCAGATGAAGTTCTCTCTAAAGAGCTTGCCGAAAGCATAAAACAACTCAAAGAAAAAGAGGATAACCCTCTGCAAACTTACGAGTTGGCCCGTCTTACCAACTATTGCGGACACTGGATAAAGCATTGCGGTTGGTATCCCGACAAGAAAATCAGGATTTTTAACAGAACAACCGCACAGTGGCAGGGAGAATTTGTGCATGAGACCCTTTCACTACCCGAAAATGCAGAAGTAACCCTTCTGAAAGGCGACCTGCTTCACTATTCGTACAAAAACACCTCGGATCATATCGCAAGGCTGAACAAATACTCCTCTCTTTCTGCACAAGAGGCTCACAAAAAAGGGAAAAAAGCCTCACTTGCAAAAATTTTGCTTCGACCTGCGTGGAAATTTGTGAGAGATTATTTCTTTAAGGCTGGCATTGCAGACGGCTATGCAGGCTTTCAAGTGTGCAGTCTCTCTGCAATTTACACTTTTTGGAAGTATGCAAAACTCAGAGAGCTGAACAAATGCAACAAATCAAGTCTCTGAAAACTATCTTTTTGGCTTTGACAAGGCTACTTTCGATTAAACAAGTTCATCGTTCGGTCCATGCCGATTGTAACAAAGGATTTGATTATATCGCAACAGGTGTTTAGTTTCTCGTCTGTAACATTCCAATCTTCACCTTCGATTTTTCCGAGAACGAAATCTATCTGTCTGCCTCTTGCAAAGTTGTTTCCTATCCCGAAACGCAAGCGATTGAACTTGTTATGACCGAGTGAGGCGATTATGTCTTTCAATCCGTTGTGTCCTCCGTCGCTTCCTCCCATTCTAAGGCGTATCGCTCCCAAGTCCAATGCCAAGTCATCGACAATAATCAACATATTTTCTATCGGAATTTTTTCTTTGTCCAACCAATACTTCACTGCCTTGCCACTAAGGTTCATAAAGGTTGTGGGCTTTACCAATATCAATGTTCTGCCTTTTACTTTCGCTTGTGCAACATAGGCATGACGGTCTATCGAGAAGCTGCAAGAAGCGTCTGCATTCTCTTGATTTATGGTTTTTACGAACCTGTCCAATGCCATGTAGCCTATGTTGTGGCGTGTTTGCTCATATTCTTCGCCCGGATTGCCAAGTCCTACTATCAAATACTTCATATCTCAAAAAATTGAGGCTGCAAGAATAATCTGTGCAGCCTCACAAAACAATTATGCTCAAAATTTTACTTTCCTGAAGCACGAGTTGGTTTTACCCAAACGATAACGCTTGACTTCACATCCAACAATTCTACGTTTTCTATGCTTACTTGTTCAACCTTTACGCCTTGTCCTATTCCCAAACCATCGATTGAAACCTCTGCATACTGAGGAATTGCATCAGGCAAGCCCTTTACTTTCAATTTTCTTATCTTGGTCATCAACTTACCTCCTTGCAATACTCCGGGAGCTGTTCCTACTGTCTTTACAGGTATTGCTATCGAAACAGGCTTGTCGTCAAATATTCTCAAAAAGTCTGCATGCAAAACCTCATCTGTAACAGGGTGGTATTGTATGTCTTGAAGGATTGCACGGAACTTCTTGTCTCCGATTTCCAATTCGACATAATGTGTGTCGGGAGTGAACAACAAAGGTTTGAAAGCCTTCTGCTCTACGGTAAATCTTACCTGTTCTTCGTTTCCTCCATAGACAACACAAGGAACCAATCCTTGTTTGCGTAATGTTTTTGCATCTTTTTTCCCTACGTTCTCTCTGAGAGAACCGCTCATAGATACTGTGTACATTGTTAATTTGTTTTTTGGTTGTTATTAAATAATGATTGGTGTCGTCAGAACCTTTCTACAACACCTTTTTGTTTAACTGCTATTTCGTAAAAATCGGCTATCGATTCGTAGTTTTCTACTCTTCTGATTGCTTCTGCAAATATGGAAGCGGTGGAAAGAACTTTGATTTTGGCACTTTCTCTTCTCAAAGGAATGGTGTCGGTAACTATCAACTCTTCCATGCAGGAAGATTCTATCTTTTCCATTGCTTCGCCGCTCAACACGGGGTGTGTTATCATTGCTCTGACGCTTGCAGCTCCGCAAGACTTGATTAGCTCTGCTGCCTTGCAAAGTGTGTTTCCCGTATCGACAATGTCATCGACCAAAATGACGTGTTTGTCCTTCACATCTCCAATCAACTGCATTGTTCCTATTTCGTTTGGTTTGTTTCTCTGCTTGTAGCACATCACAAAACCTGTTCCCAAAGTCTTTGCATATTGACTTGCTCGCTTTGTTCCGCCAACATCGGGTGAGGCAAACAACAAATCGTCTGTCGATATTTCCTGTCCTCTCAAATAAGGTATGAATATGGAAGATGCCAACAAGTGATCGACCGGAATATTGAAGAAACCTTGAATTTGGTCTGCGTGCAAATCCATTGTGATTACTCTGCTTACTCCTGCTGTTTGCAACAAATCGGCAACCAACTTGGCTGCAATCGGAACTCTTGGTTTGTCTTTTCTGTCCTGACGGGCAAAACCAAAGTAAGGAATGACTGCAATAATTCTCTTGGCTGAGGCTCTCTTGGCTGCATCTGCAAGCATCAACAACTCCATAAGATTGTCCGATGGAGCAAAAGTCGATTGAATGATGAACACATCGCAACCTCTCAAGTTCTGTTCGTAAGATGGTTGAAACTCTCCGTCTGCATATTGCAACACGATTGACTTACCCAATGGTTTTTGATACACTTCCGATATTTTCTTTGCAAGATAGGACGTTGCCCTTCCTGTAAATAGTGCCGTTGTATCCTTTTGTTTCGTTTCTGACATAATTTTCTCTTATAAAGAATGACTGATTTTGAGGCTGCAAAGTTACGGACAATTTCTCAAACCAAAAAAAAAAAGCGAAAATATTTGCAGGTTTCAAAAAATGTCGTACCTTTGCAATCGCAAATCAGGGGCATCTGTGGCGGAACAGGTAGACGCGCTAGACTCAAAATCTAGTGGGGTAAAACCCGTGCCGGTTCGATTCCGGCCAGATGTACGAAACGAAAGGGGTAAGCGAGCTTATCCCTTTTTTCTTTTGTCGTTCAGCAACTTACATTCGCCAAAACCGAACAAAAACATGAGCAACAGGCTCTGTTATTTCGGTATTTTCTCAATTTCCATAGTGCAGAACGTCTTCGCAATACTGCAAAAATCGAAACTGCATTCTTCGATATTTCGCAATGAAAAGCGATGAAAAAATTGCTCTTCAAGCCAATTTTTCTCATTTAATCAATTCAAATTACCCGAAAATATCCTTCCGAAATCTGCATTCGCCGGTATTATTCCGACATTTTTTGTATTCTTTTCGGATTGTCGCCCTTTTGCCGACAAGATTTCAGAGTTTGAAAGAGCGAAAAAGTACTTCCAAATCAGTTTCTTTTGCGATTATATGTCCTTTATTTTCTTGTTCAGAAGGGGGTGAACGAAGTCGGGAAGGATTTCTTTGAGGGGAAGGAGTACAAAGTTGCGTTTGTCAATCAGAGGATGCGGCACTTGCAGCTCTGCTGTGTCGATTATTCTGTCTTCACAAAACAAAATGTCGATGTCAATCGTGCGAGAAGCGTAGCCGACTTGGTTGTTGCGTCGTCTGCCGAGGGCATATTCTGTTTCGTTGCATACTTTCAGGGCTTCCAAAGGCGAAAGGAGGGTTTCAAACACTGCAACCGAATTGATAAACTTGTCTTTGCACTCAAATCCCCAAGGTTCTGTTTCGATAAATGAGGAGCATTTTATCATCTTTCCCAAAGTTCGGGAGAGCATATCGTATGCCTGCTCTATGGTTGTGCGTCTGTTGCCTATGTTGCTGCCAAATCCGAGTACTATTTCCATATTATATATTGTATATCTGCCGACACAAAACAAGAAAGCACCGAAACTGTTTCATTTCGGTGCTTTTTGTTCAATTCAAATTATCTTACATTTGGTCTGCAACTGCTCTTCCGGCTCTCAACGCTGCGATATTTGCATCTATCACCGCATCTCCCTTTCGTGCAAAGTTGCTTCTCACTGCTGCTTCCAACTTTTCGATGTCTATTCCCAAATATTTTGAAGCTGCACCGAGGACAACCATGTTTGTTCCTTTCGGATTGTTCACTTCTTTTGCTATTTTGTCGGCATCAAACAAGATATGGTTCTTCACTTTTCTCACTTCTGCCAACACTTCGTCGTGGTTTGGATAGTTGGGAATATTGACAAAAGGGTTTTGATTGGTGATTACCCAGCCTGTTTCGCGGTTGAGGAATGGAAGATAACGCAATGCTTCCATTGGTTCTACCGAAAGAATGATGTCGCATTCGCCTTCGGGAATAAGGTCTGAGGCAATAGGTTGGTCGGAAAGACGAAGGTGTGATTGAACATCTCCTCCTCTCTGGCTCATTCCGTGAGTTTCGGCTTGCTTCATGTACATTCCCATTTCAAGTGCTGCTTTCGATATGATTGCTGCCGAACTCAATGCTCCCATACCGCCTACTCCGCACAATATTATGTCTATTTTCATTTTATAGTCCTCCTTATTGATTGGTTTACTTTGCTTGTTTCTTTGCCATTTTACGTTTCTTGTTTGCCCAAACGATGCACTCTCTTCTCGGAATTATAACAGAAACACCTTGATACTCCAATTCTTCTTTTATAACTCTCACATTTTCTTCTAACTTACTTGGAAGAGGGTTGATAACTCTTATATGTTCGGGAGCAACTCCTATACCCTGACAGATGCTTTCAATTCTGCCTGTTGCAGATGACTTTTGAGAACCTGTCATACCTGTTATTCCGTTATCCAAAATCATGATTGTTACCGGAACATTATCGACACAGCAATCCAACAAGCCTGTCATGCCCGAGTGAGTGAAGGTTGAGTCTCCTATAACGGCAACCGTAGGTCTCAACTCAGCCTCTGCAGCACCTTTTGCCATGGTTATCGAAGCTCCCATATCGACTGTGGTGTAGATAGCTTTCAAAGGAGGCAACGCACCAAGGGTATAGCAACCTATGTCGGCAAATACCTTATATTCTCCATGCTCTTTCATAGCCTCGTTCAAGGCAGTGTAAGAATCGAAGTGAGGACATCCGTCGCACAACTTAGGAGGACGAGGAGCAACAAGAGAAGGAATAGGGAAGCCTTCCTTGACATTCAATCCCAAAGCCTTGCCCACAAGATTTGGATTCAACTCTCCCGTTCTCGGCAACGCACCGTCCAAACGACCTCTTACCGTTTTGCCCTTGTTCAACAAACCTTTGATAAGTCTTTCGTACAAAGGCTGACCTTCTTCAAGCACCAAAATTGTATCACATTCCTCATACAAACGGTTGAGAAGCTCTTGGGGCATAGGATATTGAGAAATCTTCAATATAGGATAAGGACATTCGCTCTCGCGATAGTTTTCCATCAAGTAGTTGTAGGCAATTCCGCAGGCAACAATACCCATCGCCTTGTCCTTTCCGTCGATATATTTGTTAAATCCCGAAGTCTGGCTCTGCTCAACGAACAAATCTTGCTTTGAAATCAAGTCTTTGTATTGCACTTTTGCGTTTACAGGCAACAAAATGAACTGATTTTTCTTTTCGGGCAAGTGTAGAGAATTTTGTTTGGTAACATCGCGTCTCACTACGCCTGCACGAGAGTGTGCCATGCGGGTTGTAACTCTCATCATCACAGGAGTGTGCAGCTTTTCGGAGAGTTCAAATCCGTAATGTACCATATCGTAAGCCTCTTGTTGGTTTGAGGGTTCCAAAACGGGGATTAAAGCAAAGTCTCCGTAAAATCTCGAATCCTGTTCGTCTTGCGACGAGTGCATAGAAGGGTCATCGGCAGCCACATATATCAATCCGCCGTTTGCTCCCGTGATTGCAGAGTTCATAAACGGGTCTGCGGCAACATTTATTCCCACGTGCTTGCAACAAAACATTGCACGCTTTCCTGCATAACTCATTCCCAACGCTGCTTCCATTGCAGTTTTTTCGTTGGCAGCCCAGTTACTTCTTATTCCCAATTCTTTTGCTTGTTTGGAGTCTTGAATATACTCCGTAATCTCGGTTGAAGGGGTTCCGGGATAGGCGAAAACGCCTGACAAACCTGCATCTATTGCAGCCTGTGCTATGGCTTCGTCACCCAGTAAAAGCAATTTATCCATTGTGTCTATCGTTTTTGATGTTTATACTTCATTTTTACGTTCTTCAAACGTCCTTACGGACCACAAAATTACTAATTATTTCTTACCTAACCAAACTTCCGCGGCACAAGATGCCCATTATTGCAGTTTTTTCTCGCTTTTTTGACATATTTTCCGCCATGCCAAAACCAAAAACGAGCGTCCGGAGAGTTAAAAACCTCCAAACGCCCGCTTGTAATTGCCGTTCTTGCATTCTCGTATAGCTACAATGTAGTTTGCGAAAAGTCAAGATTATAAACCACTTCCTTATTTTCGTTTTTAGAAAACTGAGCAACACATATCAATTCCGGAAAATCCTCAGTCCAAAACGTAACTACAACGTCTTCTACTTCTTTATCAGAAAATGATTCAACTAACGCATCTGCCTTCTCCTTACACAACCTTTTTAACGTATCAAAAGAATCAGATACTTTTCCAACATTTATGCTATATTCTACCATATCTTATTACCTTAGTATGTTGTATTTGTCCTATACCTATATTCGATGTGATATTCATTGGTATCTAAATCCAGATACACAGACTCTATAATAACATCTCCTTGTCTGTAAAGATCATAAAACTCAGGAAATAGTGTCTTTACTATATACATTTGTCTATTATAATCGCTAATATATTGACGATTAGTCATACAAGAAGCGAATAATGCAATTACAATAAACAATGACGCTAATTTGATTTTTCTCATTTCAAAAATTCGTTTTTACTTTGCCCAAGTCCCCGAAGGCGATTTACTTAATTGGTTTAGCGATTTAAGGGAATAGAAACCCTGACTTGTGGACATAAAAAAGCAAAGGACTTATTATCTTATATAAAACGCTTTAATATGCTGCAAACTGCTAAGTCAAACTAATAATTACTTCTTTGTCTCCTGTTGTTTCTGTGTTTTTATTGTTAATTACTCGAAAGCCTTACTCTCGCTTTCCGCCCGCAAAACTACAAAACATTTCCCAAACCGCAAAATTATTTGAATATTTTCCTGCTTTTCTCCCAAAAAATTTGAACAACCAAAGCCTTAAACAGACTAATCCGAACAATCCCAGTCCCCAAAACAAGCGTCCGGAGAGTTTTAAGTCTCCAAACGCTCGCTATCTTTGCAGAAACAGAAATTCGACAATCCGAAACCGAACTTATATCTTGTTCAATAAATCTGTAAGTTGTTGTTTTAGAACAGGCAAATCTTCTTGAACTGTTTGCCACACCTTGTTTGGCGAAATTGTATAGTAACCATGCACCAACACATGACGCATTTTTTCAATTATTTGCCAAGGAATATGATTGTGTGTCATCTTAAAATCTTTCGTAAGCATATACGAAGCCTCGCCAATTATCTCTATATTCTTGACTACGGCATAGAACAACATCTTGTTTACTTCAAATGTTTCTTCATTTACATCATTTGTAAATTCTTCAACATTGTTTATTGCAAACAACATATGTTCCACCCTGCCTTTATCTCTGAGTGTTTCTCTCATATATCAATATTTTATCATTGTTTGCCGTCTCTTGTGCAAAAGGAAGCAACGAGCCTTCTTCAACCAAATCAACTTTTTGATTAAGCAGTTGCTCTAACTGGCAAATTATGTCGGCATATTTGAAAAGACTGATATTTGCATCTTGGTCAAAGGCGACAAGAATGTCTATATCGCTCCCCTCGCACTCTTCTCCACGAGAATAAGAGCCGAACAACCACGCTTTACTTATCGGCTGAGTGGCGAAATACTTCCGAATCGACGGTATTATTCTGTCTTGTGTAGCCTTGTTCATAACAATATGTTTGGGATACCAACCGCAAAGGTAAGAATTTATTGTAATGCAACCAAATACACAACCCCAAAAAATCGGCGTTTTGCAAAAATAACTCTTCGTTTTATTTGGCTGAAACGCCGAGTTGTCTGAATAAAACGAAGAGTTATTCGGGCTGTATTGCAAAAAAAAGGAAGGCGATTTGTGGTTTCGTCTTCCTCTTTGTTGTGTTTGCAAAATTGCTTAATCGACCATGATGATTAAGCACTTGCTTGCTTTCCAGAATAAGTCGGGATTGGTAATGCGGATTGAGGTTGGTCGAGTTTCGTCTCCCTCCAAAGAGTAGGAGCTTGTAGGGTGTGAAGTAACGATTTTGATTTTCTTTCCCGTCAATGGTATCTCTTGTGTGTTTCTTGTGTCTATCTTGGTCAAGGAAGCAAAGTCGGTATTGTTTGAAAGCACTTCTGCCTTACCCAAACCGATAAATCCGCCCTTGCGGTCGATAAGGTTCTTTGCTCTCAGCTCTTTCTTGGTTCCTATTGCAAAGTATGCAGTGTGCTTTTCGTCTTCTATCTGCATTATCTTCTGGTCTTTCTTCTTTGAAGCACTCTCGAGGTTTGCCACATTCTTCGTAAGCTCGTCTATCTTGACGTTCTTCTTTTGCAATTCTTCGGTGAGCGATTGGATTTGCATTTCTTGCTCTTTTATTCTCTCTTCGAGGTTGCTCACAAAGGTTTGCAGTTGTTTGTTTTGGCGTTGATTCTTGCTTATTCTTGCACTTACGGCTGCAAGTTTTTCTCTATCGGAGGCAAGGATGTTGCTGATTGTGGTTATCTTGCTTCTTATGCTCGAAACTGCATCTTTGTTTACTTCTCCCGAAATGTCGGAAGCCTGAGCCACTTCGCCGTAAGTTTTGGCTATTTCTCCGAGGCTGGCGTCAATTTCGTTAAGTTGTTGAAACAAGGTCTCCAATTCTGCATCTTTGTTTGACATTACGGCAGCAAAGGAATCTTGTAATTGTTTCTCTCTTTCTTTTGAAAGGTTGCCGTTGCAGGCTGCAAAAGCCACAGCAGACAGCAAAACGATTGTACAAAGTTTTTTTCTCATGATTTGGTTGTTCTTTTTTTGATTTCTTATTTCAAAACGTTTCAGACGGCAAATTTAGTACAAAATCAACAATCCGACACAAAAATTTGTTCTTTTTCTTTCGGTTTTTTGCTCTTGTGGCTTGTCAGAACGGCGAAATTTCGTATAATTGCAGCCCAAAACAAAAATCATAAAAGACAATGACTGACGACAAGCTCGAAATACTTGGTGCAAAGACGCACAACCTTCAAAACATTTCGCTGTCGATGCCTCGCAACTCTCTTGTTACGATAACAGGCTTGAGCGGAAGCGGCAAAAGCTCTCTTGCTTTCGACACAATCTATGCCGAAGGGCAGAGAAGGTATTTGGAAACCTTTTCTTCTTACATCAGGAACTTCATCGGTTCGATAAGCAAACCCGATGTGGAGCAGATAAGGGGGCTTTCTCCCGTGATTTCGATTGAACAGAAAACCACAAACAAAAACCCTCGTTCCACAGTCGGCACGACAACCGAGATTTACGACCTTTTGAGGTTGTTGTTTGCAAGGGTGTCGGAGGCATATTCGGTCAATACGGGCGAGAAGATGGTGAAATATACCGAAAAACAGATATTGGACGAGATTATAAAACGCTATGACGGAAGTTCGATAGTGATTTTGTCGCCTGTTGTAAAGGGCAGGAAGGGTCATTACAGAGACTTGTTTGAGTCTATTGCCAAGAAAGGTTTCTTAAAGGTCAGGGTAGATGGAGAAATCTTCAACATAACAAGCGGAATGAGAACTGACCGATATAAGGTTCACGACATAGAGATAGTTATCGACAAGTTGAGTATTTCGTCCGAAGGGAAGCAGGAGCGATTGAAAAAGTCAGTCGAAACAGCTTTCAAACACGGCAAGAACTGCTTGATGATTTTGGACGAGCAAGGGCAGATAAAGCACTTCTCCAAGCTGTTGATGTGTCCTACAACCGGCATTTCTTATCCCGAACCCGAACCAAACACCTTTTCTTTCAACTCTCCGTATGGTGCTTGTCCTGTGTGCAACGGCTTGGGTGAGATAACGCAGGTCGATATTGACAAAATCATACTCGACAAAACCAAGAGCATTGCACAAGGCGGTCTGATACCAATCGGACAACCCAACATGAACAGCTGGTTTGTCAAAAAGATAATCGCTATGGGCAAAAGGTATGGCTTTGACTTGGATACACCTTTCAAAGACTACTCAAAAAAAGCTATGGAGGTACTCCTGTATGGAGAAAAGCCTGACATCTATCTCTTTTCTGACTTCCGAGGAGTGGTAAACTTCATTTCCTCACAATTCGACGACCGCTCTCTGCCTGCATCTATTCAAAAATGGGCAGCCTCTTTCATGACAAGCACCACTTGTCCTCACTGCCATGGCGACAGATTGAAAGCCGAAAGTCTGTGCTTCAAAATTGCAGGCAAAAACATTGCACAGCTTGCCAACATGGACTTGACAGAGCTGTCTCTTTGGTGCAAGCAGACCGAAGAAAAGCTCGGAGCAAGACAAAAAGAAATAGCTTCCGAAATCCTCAGAGAGATAAACACAAAAATCAACTTCCTTTTGGACGTGGGCTTGGGCTATCTGAGCCTCAACAGAAGCTCTTGCAGCCTCTCGGGAGGAGAAAGCCAGAGAATAAGACTTGCAACCCAAATAGGAAGCAAGTTAGTCAATGTGATGTATATCCTTGACGAACCGAGCATAGGGCTTCACCAATCGGACAATGTGCGTTTGATAAAGTCGCTCAAGCAGCTTCGCGATGCAGGCAACACGGTTATCGTGGTCGAACATGACAAAGACATGATGCTTGCCTCCGATTATATTGTGGATATAGGTCCGGGAGCAGGCATAAACGGAGGAAAGTTGACCGCAATAGGAACTCCGGAGGAGATTTTGCAACAAAACTCCCTCACCTGCCAATACCTCAAAGGCGAAAAGAAGATTGAAGTTCCCAAGAGCCGAAGAAAAGGTAACGGAAAGTACATCGACCTTATCGGGGCAAGCGGAAACAACCTCAAAAATGTCGATTTGCATCTTCCGTTGGGGCTTTTTGTGTGCGTTACAGGAGTGTCGGGAAGCGGAAAGTCCTCTCTGATAAACGATACCCTGCACCCAATTCTCAGCAAGCTCTTTTACCGAAGCGAAAAGAAAATCCTGCCATACAAAAAAATCAAAGGCACGGACAATATCGACAAGGTGATAGAAATAGACCAAGCTCCCATAGGCAGAACACCGAGAAGCAACCCTGCCACATTCATAGGAGTGTTTGACGAGATAAGAAAGCTCTATGCCGAAATGCCGACGGCAAAGATAAGAAACTATGCCGCAGGCAGGTTTTCGTTCAATGTGAAAGGCGGCAGATGCGAAGAATGTCAGGGAGCAGGCGTCAAGACGATTGAAATGAACTTCCTGCCCGATGTTTATGTAACCTGCCAAGAGTGCGGAGGCAAACGCTACAACCGAGAGACCTTGGAGGTCAGATACAAAGGCAAAAGCATAAACGAAGTTCTCGACATGAGCTTTTCGGAAGCCGTGGTATTCTTTGAGAACTACCCAAAAATCAAGAGACAACTGAGCATAGTGAACGAAGTGGGCTTGGGATACCTCACCTTGGGGCAAGCCTCCACCACACTCTCGGGAGGAGAGTGCCAAAGAATAAAGCTCGCAGCCGAACTTGGCAAAAAAGATACGGGAAACACCCTCTACATACTTGACGAACCCACAACAGGACTTCACTTTGAAGACATTCGCATACTCTTGGAAGTGTTGCAAAAATTGGTCGATAAAGGCAACAGCATGATTGTAATAGAACACAACCTTGATGTGATAAAGGTTGCAGACTACATCATCGACATGGGAAGCGAAGGAGGAAAGAAAGGAGGCAGGATTGCAGAATGCGGAACACCCGAGCAGCTGGCTCAATCCGACTTAAACAGCATAGGACAGTATCTGAAAGACGAACTATAAATCAACACTTTAAGAAAAACATCCTCTGAAAAGAGCAAAAAACATCGCTATTTTTTGGGTGTTATCAAAAAATGTTGTAATTTTGCAACCTCAATCGGCGGGATAGCTCAGTTGGTTAGAGCGTCGGATTCATAACCCGGAGGTCACGAGTTCAACTCTCGTTCCCGCTACAAAAAACCAAAAGAGGTTGTCTGACAAGTTTGGACAACCTCTTTTGTTTTTTTGTATTACTGAGTTGCTATTGAAACATTTTGTGTCAATCATTGGTATCCCGTTGAAATCGAAACGCTGATGGTATCTTATAAATTCAAGGATTTAACGAAATCTTGTTCTTTCTCTGCCATCTGCTCACAGAATTCGGCATACGAACTTGCTGTTTTGCAAACTTCAATACCGAAGATAGATATAGTCGAAGTACTACTCGTTAGATGTGAAGTGGGAACCTCATCTTGTTTGCTTTCCAATGGTGATATAAATCCTCCCCTTGATGCTTTGAGATTTCCCATGTAGGTAATTAACTGATGAATATCATTTGCCCCGACTTCTGAAACTCTGTCGTAGCTTCCAAGTCTCTTATATTTGGCATCGAGAACGAAATCGTCTTTGTAAAAATCCGGGTATCGGATACCACTCTTGTGCTTCCTACCTTTAGAATCAGTATCTTCAAAAAGGTGGATACCACCTTTACAAAGTTTATTCTGAGGATGTGCAAAACCTTGATTGGCAAGTATTGTATTCACATATTCTTCCCAAAGCCAAGCTCCATCAAACAGAATGCCACATATCTCATCTTCTCTCTCACCATATTTTACCTCCTCCATTCTCAAAATCTGTAAGCACAAAATCTGCAACGGCTTGTACTCCGTGTAATACGGATGAGACTTAAATCTCAAATTCTTGCTTATGATATTTGAACGTTCGCCTTTGTTGTATGAAGTAGTATGTTCTATGATTTTCTTAACGTTGTCAATGGTCTCTCTATCGCTGTTCAATACTGCACTACCATACTTCTTAGTCATCATAAACTCAATGGTATGACGTATGAGTTGAGTCATATCGTTGTCATAACTATATTCTCTTGTCGAGTATGCAATATTCCCGACAAATGGCACATTATGTGTTATATGCCTGCTTAGATTGATTGTTCCTCGAAGATTTGAATCGTTGTGCTTATAGGTTTTATACTCTCTATACAATCCATGCCTTAAAGCGTTCTTTAGAAAGTAAGGAAACATAAACATAACGAAGTCAAAGACATCTTCTTGCTCGTTGCTATGGTTCAAGTCGAAGAGATTGAATGACAAGACTTTCTGCAACATATAATGCAAAAAATAGTCATCACGTCCCTTGTCAAAGCGTGATTGTATCTTTAACTGAAGATTTCCAACACCAATAAAGCCCATGACATTACCAGTATTGATACGAATCTTGTCAAGGTCAATGGTATTCTGAATGCTCAAGATAGTCGAACTACCAATCCTGTCGTCAGATTGCGCTATGCAATGTGGAAAAATGAGAAGGTTTTCATTTTCCTTGCATAGTTCAGAAATAGTCTTGACTGAAATAGGAAATAGTTCTGCAATATCGTTTCGATTATAGATATTGTCATTACTACCTAAGTTATTATCTGTCAGTCTAATTCTCTTCATCGAACATATCAGATGTATCTTCTGTTACTTCTTCTTTTTTATAATATGCATCTTTGAATCGTTTAAGCATCTCAGTTGCTTTACGAAATCCACGCAGGTATTCTTTAAGCAATGGTTCAATATTCATCGTCCAAAGCTTCTCGAAATCGCCTTCATTCTCCTTTAGTTTCAAAAAGTACGAAGGACCAATCATATAAGCCGCACCAAGTCCATCTGTATCTGCTATTACTTGGTTAAGGCGATTCATCGTATCTTTTGCTTTATCAACACAACAAAGTGAATTCAGCATATCTTGTGTGTCGGCAGGAGTTACTTCTTTCCAAGTAAATCTGCGTCTCATGGCAAAGTCCATACTTTCTACCGAACGGTCGATGTCATTCATAGTGGCAAGGATATAGACATTCTCCGGCACATAGAACCCTTTTGCGAAGACATCACTTTCAGGAACGAGATTCTGATATTGTGTCTGAACCAACACGCCGGTCTTTCCTCTATACCCGGGGTCAATGGCATAGAATAGTTCACCAAAGATTTTAGATACTTCACCTCGGTTAATTTCGTCAATGATAAAGACGAATGGTTTCTTCTCAACCTTGTCTGCTGTAACAACTGACTCTTTTGTCTCCATTGCACGTATCTCTTTAACAATGACGAAAGCGTAAGAATCCGGCTGAGTAGCAAACTTCCTGCCATAATGGTTTCTGATATCACGCACTATCTTCAGCTCAACTTCTTGTGTGAGCAAATCAAGTATTTCATCGGCATTTACAGTTACATCCGTAGTTTTCTCGTTCTGCTCATTATGAACAACGATAGTATGACCTTTCATGTCTGCGATGCTAAATTCACTTCCTTTGACTGTCTTGAACGTCTTTTCGTTCTCCATGGCATCTTCTACAAACTGCTCCAATTTGTCCTGCCACGAGAGTTCTTTTGTCAGGTTCTCGACAGTCTTTTCCGAATCCGCAATGTTCTTGATTGCATTCTTGCAGAACTCTTTGAATACTCCGTCTTTACGTTCAAATCCAATTTGACCATTTCCATTGTCCACAGGTCTCAAACCTTCTACAAAATCCGTGTAGTCGTACGAAGGGTGGAACTGAACAAATTTCGTTTCAGCACCCATCTCCTCGGCAATAGATTGAGCCATAAATGTTTTACCTGTACCCGGAGCGCCACTCAAAACAAGGTTATGAGTTTCTTCAAGTAGTTCTATATACTTTGAATATTTTCTCGGGTGCATATTCTCGTTGTTTATAATGCTGTTTGCATCTTCCATAACTTCTTTAGCTTTTTCAGATTTTGTAGCTGCTATCCATGCTTGGTATGAAATCTCAGGAATATTCTTCTCTTTTATTGCGGAGGAAGTTATTTTCTCTTTTACATTCTCCAATAGCGGTATGTAATGTGCAGCATCAATATTACTCTCGTCGAATACATTTATTCCCAAAGAAGGAAGATAATCACGGTTTCGCAAATCCAATGAAATATAATCATACGGACGAATCCAATACAATCCCATGGTGATATTCCATTTGATGCCTTGCGGAGCTGTAACGACATCGAAGCATCTCCTAAGCTTCTCTTTATCATCAGCCAATACAGCCAAGAAAAGATTCCACAGAGGTTGTATATCCGTTAATTCATTTTCTGTCCTATAGAATATTGACCTTCTATTATCGAGAACGGGGACACCGTCAAAATCAGAAGGAATAGCAGCCTGAATATTAAGTTTCTCCTTGAAATGCTGACAGATTTTTATTCTGTTATCATTCTTGATGCCTCTATTAAAGATGCCATAAACGGTAAATGGGTCAATATCCGAGACATGACCGCCACCGTCTGCCGTAATATAACCTACGAATTCCTTATCCAAAGCATACACAATATCAAGCAATGGCTTTCTATTATCCTTATACTGAGATAATTTATCAGCCATTTCAATATAATACGGAATCCACGTCAGCCTTTTATTCCAGCCGAGTGCTTCTATAGCACTAACTATTTCCGTTGGCATATTTCTCTCTTTATTAGTGATTAAAACAACTTCAAATTCGGCGAAAGTACAACTTTATTTTCAAACAACAGTTAGTGTCCGTAGAAAAAAGATAAACAGAGGCTCATCAAATTGGTCGGACGGAAGTCAAAAGTTTTGCAACTATTGCACCAAACAGGTGCGAAAAATGTGAGAAATCTCACATTTTTGTGAGCTGATGTGTGAAAAATGGCGATTTTTTGTAATTTTGCAAAACAAAGAAAGCTGTATCGTCATGACAATCGAGAGAGAAATAATATCCAAGTTGGAGCAGTGGAAAGAGGCTTCCGACCGCTCTCCGCTCATCATTCAGGGTGCAAGACAAATTGGCAAATCGTGGGTTGTGTCAGAGTTTGGTCGCACTCATTACAAACACACTGCAATCTTCAACTTCGACAAGCAGAAAGAGTTGAAAAGCATCTTTGAGAAGACAAAAGACATCAAACGCATCATCGGGGAATTGGAACTCTATACCGATGTCCCATTGAAAGAAGAGGAAACTCTCATTTTCTTTGATGAAATCCAAGAGTGCAAAGCAGCCCTCAATACCTTGAAATACTTCAAGGAAGATGCTCCGAACTATCACATAGTTGCAGCCGGTTCGTTGCTCGGAGTTGCCATAAACCACAAGAGCAAATCGGAGCAAGATGCAAATCGGAGCAGCAATACTTTTCCCGTGGGCAAGGTGAGCTTTCTTCAAATGTATCCTGTTACATTCCGTGAATACCTTCGCATGAGCGATTCAAAACTTATGGAGCAAACAGAAGTGAGACTTAAAGACTTGGAACCTCTTCCCGAAATACTGTTCAACAAGCTCACCGAACAATACAGACGATACCAAGTTTGCGGAGGTCTTCCGAAGCCTTGCAGCGATATGTTGGACGGCAAAGGGACAGAGCAGATTGAAAAAGACCTTGCCGACCTGACCAAATCGTACGAATATGACTTCACCAAGCATATTGACGGCAAAGACATTCCGCGTATCAAAGAGATTTGGAGAAGCATACCTTCCCAACTATCACGCGAAAACAAGAAGTTCATCTTCAGAGTGGTGAGAGAAGGTGCAAGAGCTCGCGAATACGAATCTGCCCTTGACTGGTTGGTGCTTTCGGGTATGGTGTATCGCATCTATGCGTGCGAAACTCCGCAGTTGCCACTCAAACACTACGAGAACACGTCTGCTTTCAAGGTCTATGTGCTTGACCAAGCAATACTCCGAGCAATGGCAGAACTGCCTCCCGAAGCAGTGATTGCAAAAGGCAGTCTCTTGAAAGAGTTTAAGGGAGCAGCGGCAGAGAACTTTGTGCTTGCCTCGCTGCTTGCCCAAGGCTTTCCTCTGCCACACTATTGGAGTATATCGGGCAATAAGGCAGAGGTAGATTTTCTCATTCAAGACGGAATAGATGTGCGTCCTGTTGAGGTCAAAGCCGAAGAGAATATCTCGGGGCAAAGTTTCAAGGTCTATCAAGGAAAGTATAACCCGAAGGTACGAGTTCGTTTTTCGATGAAAAACCTCAACATCAATGGCAACATACTCAATATTCCGATATTTCTATGCGATTGGCTAAAACCCATTCTCGGTTTCGCATCAGAGAGAATGGCAAATTAGTGTCCTATTCGGAAGATATATTCAACGATATATCCCAATAAAGACAACAAGTCCCAATCGGAGATGAACTTTTGATTCAATTAGTATAATCTCTCGATATTGCTCCAACGGATTGTTGCAGCGTTCTGCGTCAGGTTGTATGGAGGCTTCCTTTATTGATTACAGATATATGATTTTTCTGTATGTCAAGCATACAATCACAGAAACTTCTCAACCTTGGTTCAAAATCCTTTTTGGACTTCCCAATAACCGCCTTTATTCGGACCGACGTGTTTTATTATCCCTTTTTCTTGAAGTGAATCCAACCGACGCTTTACGCTGCTTTCATGTATGCCTAAGTACCTTACCAATTCTTTCCTTTGTATATAAGGATTCTCTTTGATTAGTTCAAGAATGACGTGTTCTTGCTTTTGCTGGTCATTTCCGGGTCGTTTCCGGGTCGTTTCCGGGTCGGATACTATTTCAAAAAAGTGTGTCCGAAGTAGATAAAAAGAGACTGCCTAAATGTCATACCGCTCCTTGATTCTTTTGAAGCTTTCAGCCCGAGAGTATCGAAGTAACAAAATAGCAATTTCCCCTCGTCCTGAAGTGGCAGTCTGCACACAGCCCTACGCGAAGCGACGCGTAGGGGTAGGCGACACCAAAGACATTCCGCCCTGCAGGGGCAAAAGCGTTTTGTTTGTAATGAGGCGGGCTTTTTGTCTGAAAAGTTAAATAATAACTTCTTTCTATATTTTTCGACGATAAAAATCAAGGATTTT